>JBNJHN010000062.1:0-11853 GCA_051748565.1 Bacillota bacterium
TATTTAAAAACCTCTCCAGGATGCGCCATTATGGCGCACCTTAAGATTTTAACACCGTATACAAACCTTGTCAATTAGTAAATCACTTCTAATCTTCAAAAACTTCAGGATCTTCTTCAATTCGTTCCGGTCGCTGATCGGCAGTAGAAACAATTGAAGTTTCTTCTCCGTCCATGCCCAGATTAACCTCCAAATCCTTCACTTCTTCCGGTTCCGGTTCCACTCCCAGGGGACGAACCTCAATATTACGGTAACGGGTCATTCCCGTGCCGGCCGGAATAAGCTTGCCAATGATCACATTTTCTTTCAGGCCAAGAAGCTGGTCCTGGCGTCCCTTTATTGAAGCTTCAGTTAAGACCCGGGTCGTTTCCTGGAAAGATGCCGCTGATAGGAAGGATTCGGTTGCCAGGGATGTCTTTGTAATACCTAGAAGAAGCGCACGAGCGAGGGCAGGACGGCCGCCTTCCTCTGTTACAGCCTCATTAATCCCTTCGAAAACATAACTGTCAAGCATACCACCCGGCAACAAATCGGTATCGCCCGGATCTTCTACTTTTACTTTCTTAAGCATCTGGCGAACAATAATTTCTATATGTTTGTCGTTAATATCGACACCCTGCATTTTATAGACCCACTGAACCTCTTTAAGCAGGTAGAGTTGAACGCCGCGTACACCTTTTACTTTAAGTAACTCATGTGGGTTAATCGAGCCCTCTGTCAATTCGTCACCGGCACTAACCCGGGTACCGGTTTCGACTTTTATCCTTGCTCCATAAGGAATCAAATAGACCCTCGATTCGCCATGTTCAGAATTAAGCCTGATTTCTCTCTTGTAGCGGGTTTCCAGAACCTCAACCTCTCCGGCTATTTCGGAAATTAATGATTGGCCCTTTGGTTTGCGGGCCTCGAAAAGTTCTTCTACCCTGGGCAAACCCTGGGTTATATCGTCACCGGCTACACCACCGGTGTGGAAGGTGCGCATAGTAAGCTGCGTACCGGGTTCGCCAATTGACTGGGCTGCAATTATGCCGACAGCTTCGCCAACATTAACAATTTTCCCGCTGGCAAGGTCGCGCCCGTAACACTTGACACAAACGCCGTGACGGGTTTTACAGGTAAGCACAGAACGAAAGCGAACTTCAGAAATATCGAGATCGGCAATTTGTTGAGCCATTTCTTCAGTAATAAGGGTATTGGCTTCAATCAGCACTTCCCCGGATTCAGGGTGGTAAACCGGCTCCATGGTATAACGGCCGATAACCCGGTTAACTGCATCCTGTAAAATCTCTTCATCCTCAATGAATTCGCTCAACCCGATTGATTGACCCGTTCCGCAATCATCTTCGCGCACTATCACATCCTGGACCACATCGACCAGGCGGCGGGTCAGGTAGCCGGAATCGGCAGTCTTCAGGGCAGTATCGGCAAGGCCTTTACGGGCTCCATGTGTAGAAATAAAGTATTCAAGCACTGTGAGTCCTTCACGGAAGTTTGCTTTAATCGGTATATCGATAATCCGTCCTGCCGGGTCAGCCATCAAACCACGCATCCCGGCAAGCTGAGTAATTTGTGATTCATTGCCACGGGCCCCGGAATGAGCCATCATGTAAATCGGATTCAGTTCATCAAGACCCAGCATCAAAGCCCCGGTAACCTCATCTTTGGCATTACTCCAAACTTCGATGACATGGTCATAACGCTCTTTTTCAGTGATCAGGCCATGGGCAAACTGATCTTCTGTCGCTTCGACTTTCTCTTCGGCCGCCTTAAGAATATCCTGTTTTTGCTTCGGGACAACAATATCACTTACCGCAACAGTAACTCCGGCCCGGGTAGCATATTGGAAACCCAGTTTTTTGACCTTATCGAGAACTTCTGCTGAGCGGGTGTTGCCGTACAGACGGTAACAGCGGGCAATCATTTCTGCCAGAAAGTCTTTCTTGGCAGCTTTATTTCGCGGTTGATCCTGCAAAACTTTTTGCGGGTCCAGGTTTCGCAACGGTACGAAACAATTCTCAGGCAATGAGTCATTGAAGTCTGCATTGTTAATATAAGGAAAATCTTTAGGAAATACTTCATTGAAAATTACTTTACCGACTGTCGTCAGCAAATATTTTTTACGCCGCACAAAATCGCGTCCCTTGAAACCGGAAGCACGGATAAATATCCGGGCATGCAGATCCAGGTAACCAAGTTCATAAGCGGTAACCGCTTCTTCAGGATCGGGAAACACTTTTCCCTCTCCCTTTGACCCGTCCTTTTCAAGGGTCAGGTAATAACAGCCGAGAACCATGTCCTGGGTCGGCGTGGTAACCGGACGCCCATCTTTTGGGTTGAGAATATTATGCGCTGAAAGCATCAGCAGGCGTGCTTCAGCCTGCGCTTCTGCTGAAAGCGGCACATGCACAGCCATCTGGTCACCGTCGAAATCGGCATTGTAGGCAGCGCAAACCAGCGGGTGGATCTGGATAGCCCGGCCTTCGACCAGGACAGGCTCGAAAGCCTGTATGCCAAGGCGGTGCAGGGTTGGCGCGCGGTTCAGAAGAACAGGGTGATCTTTAATCACTTCTTCAAGAACATCCCATACTTCGGGACGCACTTTTTCGACCATTCGTTTGGCACTTTTTATATTATGGGCCAGGCCATCACTGACCAGGCGCTTCATTACAAAAGGCTTAAATAACTCCAGGGCCATCTCTTTGGGCAGACCGCACTGGTATAACTTTAACTCCGGACCAACAACGATAACGGAGCGACCCGAATAGTCAACCCGCTTTCCGAGTAGATTCTGGCGGAAACGACCCTGCTTGCCTTTAAGCATATCGCTTAAAGATTTCAGAGGTCGGTTTCCTGGCCCGGTTACCGGACGCCCTCGACGGCCATTGTCGATTAGAGCATCGACTGCTTCCTGCAGCATTCTTTTTTCATTGCGAACAATAATATCGGGAGCACCCAGGTCGAGCAGTCGCTTTAAACGGTTATTCCGGTTGATGACTCTGCGATAAAGATCGTTAAGGTCGGATGTGGCAAAACGTCCTCCGTCAAGCTGAACCATGGGCCGAAGGTCGGGTGGGATAACGGGGATAGCATCGAGAATCATCCATGAAGGATCGTTGCCCGACTGGCGGAAGGCTTCGACAACCTCGAGGCGGCGGATAGCTCTTACCTTTTTTTGACCGCTGGTAGTGGTCAGTTCATCACGGAGTTCTAACGCAATTTCATCTAAATCGAGCCCATTAAGCAACTTTTTAATTGCTTCTGCGCCCATTTCTGCCTTGAAACCTTTGCCTGTCTTAAACAGAGCCTGGTATTTCTCAAAATATTCCCGGTATTCAACTTCAGTCAGCAACTGTTTATCACTGAGATAAGTTTCACCGGGATCGATTACAACATAAGCGGCAAAATAGAGCACTTTTTCCAGGGCGCGCGGAGACATATCAAGCAGAAGGCCCATACGACTGGGGATTCCTTTAAAGTACCAAATATGTGATACCGGTGCAGCCAGCTCAATGTGGCCCATCCTTTCACGGCGCACCTTGGCCCTGGTTACTTCAACCCCACATCGGTCACATACAATCCCACGGTAGCGGACACGCTTGTATTTCCCGCAGTGGCATTCCCAGTCTTTTTGCGGGCCAAATATTTTTTCACAGAAAAGACCCTCACGTTCCGGTTTCAAGGTGCGATAATTAATCGTTTCCGGTTTTTTTACCTCACCTCTGGACCAGGCCCTGATCTGTTCGGATGAAGCCAGGCCTATTTTTAAGGCATCAAAATTATTTACATCCAACAAAAAGATCTCTCCTTTCGCCAGGTTTCACCTGTGCTACTGGTAGATGCTGTCATCGTCTTCTTCCAATTCCAAATCTTCTTCCGAAGAATCATCCTTATCGATATTCTTTTTTGAAGAACGTTTTGGCTTTGTATCATCGTTATTATCATCGTCATTGTCCTGTTCAAGCTCCTCAAGCTGATCAAGAGATACTTCTTCAAGCTCGCCTGCCTGGAGATCTGGCGCCATAGTGCCTTCTTCATTATCTTCAAGAACCCAATCTTCACTTTTTACTGCTTTTATATCTTTTCTCTCACCTGCCGGAGCTTTTTTTGCTTCCACTTTAGCTGCGACTTCTTCCCTGGGTTCCTTACGATAAATGAAGCGATCGATGTCATCTTCATCCGATTCCATTCCTTCAATGTTAACATCAAGACGGCGGTAATCGGAATCGTCATCGCCCTCTTTAATTTCAACTTCTCCTGACTCCTCACTTAAAACACGCACATCAAGACAAAGACTCTGTAACTCCTTAACCAGGACCTTGAATGATTCGGGTACCCCCGGTTCGGGTATATTTTCTCCTTTAACGATAGCCTCGTATGTTTTAACCCGGCCCACTACATCATCGGATTTTACAGTCAAAATTTCCTGCAATGAATAAGCCGCACCGTATGCTTCAAGGGCCCATACTTCCATTTCACCAAACCTCTGACCACCGAACTGGGCTTTGCCACCGAGTGGCTGCTGAGTGACCAGGGAATAGGGGCCGGTAGAGCGGGCATGAATTTTATCATCTACGAGGTGAGCCAATTTAAGCATGTAGACATATCCCACTGTTACCTTTTCATCAAATGGTTCTCCTGTCCTTCCGTCGTAAAGAGTCGTTTTTCCATTGCCTGGCAAGCTTGCTTCTTCAAAGCAGGCAAAAACATCATCTTCTGTGGCCCCATCAAAAACCGGAGACGCGATCTGTATACCGAGAACCTTGGCAGACCAACCGAGGTGAGCCTCCAAGACCTGCCCGATATTCATTCTTGAAGGAACACCCAACGGATTAAGAACAATATCAAGCGGTGTTCCATCAGGCATAAAGGGCATGTCTTCTTCCGGCAGGATACGGGCAATTACTCCTTTATTGCCATGCCGTCCGGCCATCTTGTCACCTTCGGATATTTTACGTTTCTGAGCTACATAGACACGGACAAGCTGATTCACGCCGGGAGATAATTCATCGCCCTCCTCGCGGTTGAATACTTTAACATCCACTACAATACCGGATTCGCCATGTGGTATGCGCAGCGAGGTATCGCGAACTTCGCGGGCTTTCTCCCCAAATATAGCTCTTAACAGACGCTCTTCCGCAGTCAGTTCAGTCTCTCCTTTGGGGGTAACCTTGCCAACTAAAATATCACCGGCCCTGACTTCGGCTCCGATACGGATAATACCACGTCCATCGAGATCCTTAAGGGCTTCTTCCCCAACATTTGGTATATCACGGGTGATTTCTTCAGGGCCAAGTTTGGTATCCCTGGCTTCTGACTCGTATTCTTCAATATGGATAGATGTATAGACATCTTCTTTAACCAGCTTTTCGCTGATCAAAATAGCATCTTCGTAGTTATAACCCTCCCATGGCAGAAAAGCAACCAGGACATTGCGCCCAAGAGCCATTTCACCATCGCTGGTACAGGAACCGTCGGCAAGAACATCATCAACACTGACCTTCTGTCCGCGCCTGACAATGGGGTGCTGGTTGACACAGGTTCCCTGATTAGAACGTTTAAATTTTTGTAAAGTATATATATCAAGCCCGCCATCAAACCCGGGACGCCGCTCAGCTTCAGAACGCTCCCTGGTGCGACCGTTGATATAGTAATTCTGGCCTTCATTATCATCATCACGGCGAACAACAATTTCATCGCTGGTAACTCGTACAACTTCCCCATCGGCAAGACAGATTGCTACCGCTCCTGAATCGAAAGCAGCTTTATATTCAAGACCGGTGCCGACAAGCGGAGCTTCAGTTTTCAGCAAAGGCACTGCCTGGCGCTGCATGTTAGCTCCCATCAAAGCACGATTGGCATCATCATTTTCAAGGAAGGGAATCAAAGCTGTTGCAACACTGACCAGCTGCTTCGGAGAAACATCCATGAAATCTACCTCGTTTGGATGACGCATTACCGTATCATAATAGTAGCGGCAGGTTACACGGTTATTTTCAAAGTAGCCTTTTTTATCAAGTATGGCATTAGCCTGGGCAATAACAAAGCGATCCTCATCATCGGCGGTAAGGTAAACAATTTCTTTCGTCACCCGGCCTCTTTTTTTATCGACCCGCTGATAGGGGGTCTCAATAAACCCGTGTTCATTGATACGGGCGTAAGTTCCAAGTGAGCCAATCAGGCCGATATTGGGACCCTCGGGAGTTTCAATAGGGCAAATACGGCCGTAGTGCGAGTGGTGCACATCACGAACTTCAAAACCTGCCCTTTCCCGGCTTAACCCGCCGGGGCCGAGGGCGCTGAGGCGACGTTTATGGGTAAGTTCGGCAAGCGGGTTGGTTTGATCCATAAACTGGGACAGCTGGCTGCTGCCGAAAAATTCTTTTATCGAAGCAATGACCGGCCGAATATTGATCAGGGCCTGGGGTGTAATCGCCTCAACATCCTGGATAGTCATTCTTTCGCGGACTACCCTTTCCATGCGTGAAAGGCCAATTCGGAATTGATTTTGCAGAAGTTCTCCCACGCTTCGAAGACGGCGGTTCCCGAGATGATCTATATCATCAACATGGCCGATACCTTCAAAGAGGTTGAGGATATAATTTACAGCAGCAATAATATCGGCAGGAACCAGGTGTCTGGTTGCCAGATCAACACCGCCATTACCAATCACAAGGTGGCTATCCTCACGGTGTTTTATCATAACCCGCTGAATACGATGCTCATCAATAACCCGGGCTGCATCTTCGTCAACTACTGTTCCCGCTGCAAATATTACTTCCCCGCTTACCGGATCTGCTACATCCTCAGCAAGTTCCTGGCCGAAAATGCGGTTGGTCATCGATAGTTTTTTGTTTGCTTTAAACCTTCCCACACGCGCAAAGTCGTAGCGCTTGCCGTCAAAGAAAAGCGACTCAAAAAGTGAACGGGCATTTTCCACGTTTAAAGGTTCTCCCGGGCGCAGGCGCTTGTAGATCTCTAAAAGTGCCGTTTCTGTGGAATCAGTATGATCTTTTTCCAAAATATCACCCAGGCGACGATCATTGTTTAAAAGATTTTTGATTTCTTCATCCGTACCATAACCGATAGCCCGCAGCAATACAGTAACGGGAATTTTCCTGGTTCGGTCAACACGTACATAGACTCCATCGGCAACATCGGTTTCGAATTCAAGCCATGTGCCGCGGTTTGGGATAATAGTGGCGCTGATCAGTTCTTTACCGGTGCTGCCGGTCGGATCCGGTTGTTTCTTAAAATAAACACCCGGAGAACGTACCAGCTGGCTGACAATAACCCTTTCGGCACCATTAATAACAAAGGTGCCGTTATCGGTCATCATCGGAAAGTCACCCATAAAAACTTCCTGCTCTTTGACTTCACCGGTTTCCCGGTTAATCAGTCTCACGCGAACCTTAAGTGGAACAGCATAAGTGGCGTCCCGCTCTTTGCAATCATCAACGGAATATTTAGGCTCTCCGAGCGTATAATCGTAAAACTCGAGAACCAGATTGCCAGTAAAATCCTGGATTGGTGAAAAATCTTCAAAAACTTCCTTAAGCCCCTGGTTCAGAAACCAGTCAAATGAGCTTTGCTGAACTTCGATCAAATTAGGTAGGTCGAGAACTTCGGTAATCCTGGCATATGAACGACGTTTGCTTCTACCTGCTGCAACACTACTGGACATTAAAAAAAATCACTCCCCTGGTACCTGGTTATGATTTAAAACCGGAATAAAACACAAAAAAATTACTATTTTATCTAATAGCCTATGTCTCTCCTATGGGTATGTCAATATTGAGAAGGCAAATAGAATCACACTCAAAAAATGCATAGTGGTAGTACTAGACATCTAAAGATATTATCACAAGGGGATTAAAGTGTCAACAGGTGGAAGAAAAAAAATATAGTAAATTCCCAAAAAAAATATAAAATAAAATCAGAAGTAAATCAGAACCCGCTGCGTTATTTCAGCTCTCGGCACACCAATTTAACTGCCTGCCGTTGTAATCACCAGCGGCAGGCAGTTTCCCTTATATCAATGCGTAAGTATATTGAAATACAGTTTAGCTTTTTACTATTTTAGCTCTACACTACCGCCGGCCTCTTCTATTTTTGCCTTGGTCGCTTCAGCTTCCTCTTTGTTTACTTTTTCCTGGACAGAACCGGGAGCTTCATCAACGAGAGCTTTTGCTTCTTTAAGGCCTAAACCGGTAATTTCACGGACAACCTTGATTACCTGAATCTTTTTCTCACCAGGTGAAGTAAGAACTACATCAAATTCGTCTTTTTCTTCTTCTTCGGCTACTGCTGCTGCGGGGGCTGCTGCTGCCACCGGGGCTGCTGCTGTAACACCAAACTCTTCTTCAAGAGCTTTAACGAGCTCCGACAATTCCAGGACTGTCATTCCTTTTACCATTTCCATAATTTCATTAACCTTATTATCACCTTTTGCCATTTCTTTTTAGCTCCTTCATATTAAAATAATTTTGTTTTTATGGTCTAACTCCGAATGCCTGTTAGTTATCTTCTTTATAAACGCAATTCCGGGTCTTGATCCTTTTCAGGCGCTCTCTTTCTGAAGGCGAACTGCATCCAGAATGTAAACAAGATTGCGCAGGTTGCCATGCAATGCTCCGACCAAACCGGAAATTGGAGCCTGGAAGCCACCGACAACTTTGGCTAACAGGACTTCTCGAGGTGGTATCTCACCTAAAGCTTTAATTGCTGCAGGATCGATAATTTGCCCGGAAAGCATGCCTCCCTTGATAACCAAAGCATCACTTTCTTTTGCAAATTCATTGAATATCTTTGCCGCGGCGACAGGATCGGCACTTGAGTATGCTATCGCAGTTGGACCCTCGAAAAGGCTTTCAAGCATCTCGAAGCCGGCTTTTCGACAAGCCAGACGGTTCATGGTATTTTTGGTAACACGGTATTGTGCTTTTTCTGCTCTCAATCTGCCACGAAGGGCATTAATCATTCTGACATTTAAACCCCTGTAATCTGTGACAATAACCAGCTCTGCCTCTTTAAGTTCTTCAGTTATCTCTTCGATCATTTTTTCCTTGGCTTCTCGGGTAATCAATAATTTCACCTCCTCCTGGTTCTTAACCGATTTCCATAATATAAAAAAGGGGCTTTCCGCAGACAGAAAACCCCATTTTAACCTTATAAATAAAAAGGTTATAACAAGAAAGATTTTTCCTGGACAGGCGGCTTATTATTGCCATTAAAATGATACTACCTGCCGTCTACGGAACAATTATTCATTTTTATTAAGTTCATCCCGGATTTTAAAACTTAACTTTTACTTTCAACACCGGGGCTGGTTCTTATACCGGGACCCATGGTAGAACTGATAGTAACGCTTCTTATGTACTGACCCTTTGCCGCCGCCGGTCGGGCTTTAACTAAAGCATCCATCACGGAATTAAAATTATCCATCAGCTTCTCGTGATCGAAAGATATTTTACCGATAGGAACATGAACATTGCCGGCTTTTTCAGTCCGGTATTCTACTTTACCGGCCTTGATATCGCTTATTGCTTTACCGATATCAAAAGTTACCGTTCCGCTTTTTGGGTTGGGCATCAATCCACGTGGACCCAGCACTTTGCCCAATTTACCTACTGAACCCATCATGTCAGGTGTAGCTACGGCTACATCAAAATCGAGCCAGCCTTCCTGGACTTTAGCAACTAACTCTTCCGCACCGGCATGGTCGGCACCGGCTTCCTCTGCTTCCCTGATTTTTTCACCCTTGGCAAATACAACAACCCTGACGGTTTTACCGGTGCCGTACGGCAGGACGACCGAACCGCGAACCTGCTGGTCGGCGTGCTTCGGATTCACTCCAAGACGAACTGCCAGTTCAACTGTTTCATCAAAAGAGCGCCTGCTCATTTCCTTGACAAGGCGAAGCGCTTCTTCCGGTTCATATTTTTTTTCACGGTCGAAAAGCTTGCGGGCATCTTCGTACTTCTTTCCTTTTTTAGGCAATTTTATAACCTCCCGTGGTCTGCGAGCGCTCCGGCTCTCCCACATATTCTATTGAACCTTATACGGGTTCCCCGATAGATTTCTTGGAAAACCCGGTTACCCTTCGACAACAATACCCATGCTGCGAGCAGTGCCTTCGATAATTTTTGCAGCAGCATCAACATCGTAAGCATTTAAATCTTCCATTTTCTGCCTGGCAATCTCTATGACTTTATCGCGCGAAATTGTCGCCACCTTGACCCTGTTTGGTTCTCCTGAAGCTTTTTCGAGACCTACAGCCTTTTTCAGCAATACAGCCGCAGGAGGGGTCTTGGTGATAAAGCTGAAGGAGCGGTCTTCGTAAACAGTCAGTTCAACGGGAATAATCAGACCGGCGTCACTGGCTGTGCGTTCATTGAATTCCTTACAAAAAGCCATGATATTAACACCGTGCTGACCGAGGGCAGGCCCGACCGGCGGGGCAGGAGTAGCTTTACCGCCCGGTATCTGTAATTTTGTTAAACCGATAATTTTTTTCTTTTTAGCCATTAAATAAACCTCCCGGCTGCAACCTTCACCCCGAAGGTGGCACAGCACTGATTAAAATTTTATCACCTGGTGGAATTCAAGTTCCACTGGAGTTTCACGTCCGAACATTGATACAGATACCTTTACGGTCCCTTTATCCCGGTTAATCTCTTCAACTTTTCCTTCAAAATTTTTAAAAGGACCGCTTACCACACGGACAACCTGGCCTGTATCAAAATCAATCCGGGGTTTGCCTTCCACAATACCAACCTGGCGCAATATATGGGTAATTTCTTTTTCACTTAAAGGAACCGGTTTTGAACCGGGTCCTACAAATCCGGTTACTCCGGGAGTATTGCGCACAACATACCAGGAATCGTCATCCATAACCATTTCAACTAAAACATAACCGGGGAATACCTTCTTTTCCACAGTCCTTTTTTGACCGCTACGACTGGTAATCTCTTTCTCTGTCGGCACCATGATCCGGAATATTTTATCTTTCATATCCATCGAATCTACCCTGCGCTCCAGGTTGGTCATTACCCTTTTTTCATACCCGGCATAAGTATGAATTACATACCAGTCTTTTTTTACTGTACTTTCCTCGGTCTCAGCTCCGTTTATCTCTTCGCTGTCGTTTTCGAGACCTTTATCAATATTTTTTTCGGTTCCGGTTTCCGTTTCAGTGTTCATAGCAGAGGGAATGCATAAGCACTCCCGGTCACACTCCTTTTAAAGCTTTTTTCCCGGCAGATTAGCGAATGACCAGCTGCAGTATGGCAAGAAAAGCACTATCCATGATCCAGAAAAATACTCCGATTACCAGTACTGCCCCTAAAACAATGCCGGTAAAAACAGTAAATTCACGCTTAGTCGGCCAGTTAACTTTCTTAAGCTCATTTCTTACTTCATGCAAAAATTTTGCGATTCGCTTAAAAAAACGCATTTCAATTATTACCTCTTCCCGTCAGCCTTATAAAATTATAATACCCAATTGCTAATACCCCAATAAATATCACTTGGTTTCTTTATGGAGGGTGTGGTTTTTACACCGGCTGCAGTATTTTTTCATCTCCAGGCGGTCCGGGTTATTCTTTTTATTCTTGCGGGATGTGTAATTCCGTTCCTGGCATTCTGTACAGGCTAAATGCACTGTCACTCTCATTTATCTCTTCCACCTGCCTCTTAAACTCGCAAATATCAATTTAACACAAATAGCTCCTAGATGTCAATTAGCTGGCATAATTAACAGAGCTGACGCATGAAATTCTTTTAAGCAAGCGCAATCCTTGCAATCAGCCTTTTTCGCATAATAATTTCCAGTTATTTCACTTTATCCTTCCTCAG
>JBNJHN010000063.1:0-11709 GCA_051748565.1 Bacillota bacterium
GTAAGGCTTTTTTTTGCTGTCTCAAGGGCAAAGCCCAGTTCAGCCAGGTGGTTGTAATCGCCGTACTGGCCGGGGTCGGAGAGCAGTTTTTCCAGGCGTTCGATCTCTGCTTCGGCTTCGCCGATCTTTTTCTCCAGGGCAGCCTGTTCGTCTCTTAAGCGGCGCTCGGTTCTCTGTTCGGACTGGCGGCGCCGGTGCTCTTCCTGTCTTTTGCGCTTCTCTTCCTCTTTATCCCGATCTACTTTGCCGGTTTTGGCCCCGCTGCTTTCTTTCAGCCCGAGATATTCTTCAAAGCTGCGATCGTAAATATTCAGGGTCCCGCTATCGAGTTCGAAGACACGGTTGGCCAGCCCTTTCAGAAAGTAACGGTCGTGTGAGACGATGACCAGGGTGCCGGGGTATGCTTTAAGCACGTTTTCCAGCTTTTCCATGGCCGGCAGGTCGAGATGGCTGGTCGGTTCGTCCATAAGCAGGCAGTTTCCGCTGTTTAAAGCCAGGCGGGCCAGGGCCAGGCGGCTTTTTTCGCCCCCGCTCAGGTCGCCGACCTGCTTGAAGACATCATCGCCGCTGAAAAGATAGCGGCCGAGGTGATTGCGGGCCTGCCTGATATCAAAATCGGAAGCAGCGGTAATCGTCTCCAGCAGGGTTTTACCGGGAAGAAGCTGTTCCTGCTCCTGGTCGAAGTAGAGGACCCTGACCGACGGCCCCAGGCGGATTTTACCGGCAGAGGGCTTGAGCTCGCCCGATACCAGTTTGAGCAGGGTTGTTTTACCGGCCCCGTTCGGGCCGATCAGGGCGATGCGGTCTCCCCAGTTGATTTCGAAGGAGAGGTCGCTGAAAATGCTTTTTTGATCGAATTTCTTAAAGATACCGTCAAATATAATCACCTGGCGCCCGCTGCGTCCGGTGTAGCCAAGGCCCAGTTTAAAGCTCTGCTCCCGCTGAGGGCGTTCGACCGGTTCGAGTTTATCGAGCCGTTTCTGGCGGCTGCGGGCCTGGCGCTTGGAGCGTTGATCGGACTTGGCTTCACGCACCAGGCGCTCCTCGCGCTCTTTTTGCAGCTGCAGGCGGCGGTATTCGCGCTCCGTGCTCAGGTCCTGCAGTTCCAGCTGCTTCTGGTATTCGCTGTAGTTGCCGCTGTAGCCCTTGATCGTGCTGCCCTGCAGGGCAAAGATACGGCTGACCACACGGTCGAGGAAGAAGCGGTCGTGGGAGACGACGATCAAAGCGCAGGTTAAATCGCGCAGGTATTTTTCAAGCCACTCAAGGGCGGAGAGGTCGAGGAAGTTGGTCGGCTCATCGAGCAGGAGCAGGTCGAGATCCTGCAGGAGCAGGCCGGCCAGGCGGGCCCGGGTCTTCTCTCCCCCGCTGAATTCCGAGATGTCGCGGCTGAAATCGGACTCGCTGAAGCCCAGACCGCGGGCTACCCCGGTAAGCCTGCTGTCGACCTGGTAGCCTCCCTCCTCCTCGAAACTGGCGGTCAGGTTGGCGTAGCGCTCGAGCCGCTCTTCGAGATCCCGGGGCGATTTATTCGTTTCGGCGCTGGCGGCAATCTCTTCTGCCAGGGCTGCTATTTTTTCCCTGAGGGCATAAATATGCCTGAGCGGATATTCGAGGTAACTGCGCAGGGTGCCGGAAGGAATCAGGGGCGGTTCCTGGGAGAGGTAACCGACCCTGGCGCCGCGGGTAAGATGCAGGGTACCTGTATCGGCTTCAATTTCAGCAGCGATGATTTTTAAAAGAGTTGTCTTGCCGGACCCGTTGGGACCGATCAAACCGGCCTTTTCGCCGGGCTGAAGCTGCAGGGAAACATCTTCCAGGATCGTTTCGGCGCCGTATGATTTAGCCAGCTGTGAAAGCGTTAATAGAGTCATTGCTGCTTATATCTTCCTTCCGGGGCAGGGCGCTGCCCCCTTGATTTAAAGCCTTTTCTATTATAGCGATTGGAAGCAAAGGGGTCAAAGAAAATTCTTTTCAGCTCGGCAGGCCTGCTATTCAGCAAGCTCAGAAGCTGCTTATAATGGCGGCGGTAAGGCGGGCGATACTAAAACAGCAGGTCAGACCGGGCGATTCGATGCCGATCAGGCTGACCAGGCCGGGCAAACCGCGCTCGCTTTCTTCCCTGATTACAAAATCGCGAAAGGGTTCGCCGGGGCCGGAGAGCTTGGGGCGGATCCCGGCCATCTCGGGCTCCGGATCACCCGGCTCAACAAAGGGCAGGAAAGCTTTGACAGCCCGGTAGAATTCATTTCTGTGGGCCGGATCGACACTGTAGTCTTCTTCGTCCACATAAAAAGCGTTCGGGCCGAGCCTGAGGCGCCCGTCCAGGGTAACGGTAGCGTGAATGCCCAGCCCGGTCAGCTCTTGCACTGGCGGCGGGTAAATCAGCCTTTTGACCAGGGCCGCTTTAGAACCGGGCAGGCTGAAGTACTCACCTTTACAGAGGTGGACCCGGTAGCCTGCTGAAGCGGTATCGATGCCGGCCAGGGCGGCGATGTTACCGGAGTTCAGGCCGGCGCTGTTGATCAGGCATAAAGCCTCGATGGCATCGCTGCTGCCGTCGGGATTAAGGATGCGGACCCGGAAGCCGCCACCATCCAGAGGCTCGATTCCCCTTACCTGGTGGCAGTAGGCGGGCAGGACGCCGTTCTGCAGGGCCAGCTGTTCCAGGCGGGCCATCAGGCTGTAAGAATCGACAATGCCGGTAGAGGGCGATAGCAGGGCCCGGGTGGCCCTGATATGGGGCTCCAGGCTTTTAATGCGGGCAGGGCCAGCTTCTTCGAGATCGCTTAGGCCGTTGGCAACAGCCTGGGCAAACAGTTGATCAAGTGAATCTTCCTCCTCCGGAGTATTGGCCACAATCAGCTTGCCGCAGCGCCGGTAGGGAACCGACCATTTTTCACAGAAACTGTAAAGCAGGGATTTGCCCTCGACGCATAAGTCTGCTTTCAGGCTGCCGGTGGGGTAGTAGATCCCAGCGTGAATTACCTCGCTGTTGCGGCTAGAAGTTTCGCGGCCGAAAGTATCATTTTTATCGATAAGCACAATTGAACGGCCCGGCTTTTGCCCGGAAAGCTCCGCGGCAATGGCCAGGCCGATTACACCGGCGCCGATGATTACAATATCAACTTTTTCAGCTAAAGGGTCCGCTCTGTTGATAATAACTTCTCCTTTGAAACCCTGCAGTGCCGGCTATCCGGCTAATTTCAGGCCTGG
Source organism: Bacillota bacterium (assembly GCA_051748565.1). Classification (GTDB taxonomy): domain Bacteria; phylum Bacillota; class Dethiobacteria; order DTU022; family DTU022; genus SKPH01. Next base: position 3,217 of record JBNJHN010000063.1, read on the forward strand.
GCGAGAACTGCTTCGCGCAGGCGGCTTAATTTTTGATCAGCTTCGGCAGCGGTCGGCGCGGTTACCGAGAGGTAGAACTTGACCTTCGGCTCGGTGCCCGAGGGGCGCACGGCAAACCAGGAACCGTCTGCCAGGGTGTAGTGGAGGACCTGAGATTTGGGCAGGGTCAGCTCGAATTCGCTGCCATGCAGCAGATCAAAGCCCCTGCTCGCCTCGTAGTCTCTCTTTTCGACCACTTTTTGCCCGGCCAGTTCCGGGGGCAGGTTCTGATAGGCGGCGACATGCCGGTCAGCCTCTGATATATCTTTAAGCTCGACGGTGAGAAGATCTTCGCGGTGGTAACCGTGGTGCTGCTGCATTTCATCTAAAACCTGCAGGAGGTTTTTCCCCTGCTCCTTGTAGTAAGCGGCCATCTCGGTAATCAGGAAGGAGGAAATGATCGCATCCTTGTCGCGGACAAAGGTGCCGGTCAGGTAGCCGCAGCTTTCTTCGTAACCGAAGACAAAGTGCGGCCTGTTCTCCGCCTCGAATTCCTTCATTTTTTCACCGATGAACTTAAAGCCGGTCAGGGTTTCCACGACCTGCAGGCCGTATGCTTCGGCCACCTTTTTACCGAGATCCCCGGTGACGATCGTTTTAACCATGACCGGTTTGGCCGGCAGGATCCCCTTTTCAAGCCTGCGGCTGCAGATATATTCAATCAGCAGGGCGCCGACCTGGTTGCCGCTTAAAATGATGTAACTGCCCGAGACATCGCGCACGGCGGTGCCGACCCGGTCACCGTCGGGATCGGTAGCCAAAACCAGCTCGGCCCCAACCCGGGCTGCTTTTTCCAAAGCCATATCCAGGGCCGCAGGATCTTCGGGGTTGGGCACGCGGACCGTGCTGAAATAGGGGTCGGAGACCATCTGCTCTTCGACCAGGGTCAGCTCAACACACTTTGACTGGGTCAGCAGATTGGGGATGTAGACCAGCCCGGTGCCGTGCAGGGGGGTAAAAACAGCGTTGATGCAGACTTCAGGGCTGCTGAGCGAGAGGGCATTTACCCGCTCCAGGTAAGCCTGGTCCAGGGCCGGGTCAATTATCTCAAGCAGGCCCTGCTCTATAGCCTGGGCCCGGGTGATCGTTTTTACATCATCAAAAATATCGATCCTGTTGATCGCCTCGATTACATCGTCGACCAGGGGGCTTACCGCCTGACCGCCGTCGTGGCCGTATATTTTGTAACCGTTATATTTGGGCGGGTTGTGGCTGGCGGTAATGACGATCCCGGCAGCGCAGCCCAGTTCGCGGGTGGTAAAGGAGAGCATCGGCGTGGGCCGGATATCGTTAAAGAGCAGGGCCTTGATACCGTTGGCGGCGAGCACGAGGGCGGCTGCTTCGGCAAATTCCTCGGAGTGCAGGCGAGTGTCAAAAGCGATGGCAACCTGTTTCGGTTTGCCCGGCTCTCCCGCAGGTAAGGCGGCCAGCCTGCTGTTCAGGTAGTCGGCCAAACCCTGGGTGGCGCGGCGGATGGTGTAGCAGTTGATCCGGTTCAGGCCGGGCCCGATAACGTCGCGCATGCCGCCGGTGCCGAAAACCATCTCCCTGCCGAAGTGGCTCTCAATGGCGGCGGGATCATTCTGCATGCCCTGGAGCTCGCTCCTGGTGTCGGGATCAAGCCCCGGGTAGGCAAGCCAGCGCTCATAGCGTTTTTGAGCCCTTTTGGTATCGGGAAGGCTTTCAGGCTTCTCAGGCCCGGCTGGCGGTGGGGCCGGCGCTTCTTTGGCCCCGGTGCGGCCGTAATCGTCCTCGTAGCGCTCGATATCGTCTTCACCCAGGTAATCCCCGTTCTGGACTTCGATTAAAACCATAGGCTCGCTGCCCCTGTTTTCCATGCGGTGGCGGGCCCCGGTGGGGACAAAAACGCTCTCTCCCTTTTTCACAACGATCTGGCGGTCGTCCACGGTAACCAGGGCTTCGCCGCTGACGACAACCCAGTTTTCAGAGCGCCGGCGATGGCTCTGCAGGCTGAGACGGGCCCCGGGATTGACATTGATCCGCTTGACCTGGTAGGTCTCGCCCAGCTCAAGCGAGGTATAGCTGCCCCAGGGGCGGTAAATGGTGCGGTGCTCGCGGGCTTCGACTGAACCTTCGATTTTTAGCTGATCGACTACTGCTTTCACATCCTGGGCATGTTTGCGGTCACAGACCAGGAGGGCATCGGCGGTATCGACGATGACCAGGTCCCGGAGGCCGATGGCCCCGGTCAGGCGCGATTCGGAGATAATTATAGTTTTTTCAGTATCGACGGGCAGGATGCGCCCCTGCAGGTAGTTACCCTGGTCATCTTTGGGGGAAAGCTGGTAGTAGGCTTCCCAGCTGCCCAGATCGCTCCAGCCGATCCCGGTGGGGATAACGGTTACCCCTTCCGAGCGCTCGAGGATGCCGTAGTCGATAGAGATTTTTTCGAGTCCGCCGTAGACGGCTTCCAGGTTGCTGAACTGTTCGTAATCAAGCCCTTCCAGGGCGGCATGCATATCCGGCAGCAGGCGGCGGTACTGTTCGATCAGGGACCCCACCCTGAAGACAAACATGCCGCTGTTCCAGAGATAGCGCCTGTCCAGCAGGTAAGCTTCGGCCGTTTCCAGGTCGGGTTTTTCGACAAAACTTGCCACGCGGCGGGCGGAATGCTCCACTTCTTCGCCGGAGCAGATATAGCCAAAGCCGGTCTCGGGGTAGTCCGGCTTTATACCAAAGGTAACCAGGCCGTAAGCTTTGGCGGCCGCCTCTCCGGTGCGCATAAGCCCGGCAAACTGCTCCGAATCGGGGATTAAATGATCGGAGGGCAAAACGGCCATGACGGCATCCGGGCCCGCTTCCCGCCGGAGATACCAGGCAGCGAGGCCGATGGCCGGGGCGGTGTTACGGGCCTGGGGCTCTTCAAGAAGGCGGACTTTGGTCATCCCCGAGAGACCCAGCTGGCGCCTGATTTCACCGGCCTGGTCGACGTGAGTGACAATCAGGACCTGCTCCTCGGAAACGGCTGCCCTGGCACGGTCGATTGTGGCCTGGATCAGGGACCTGTCCCCGGTACCGGGCATGGGAAGAAATTGTTTCGGGTAGAGTTCGCGGCTCAGCGGCCAGAGGCGGGTACCGCTGCCGCCGGCCAGGATTATGGCATACATGTGATCACTCCAAACCTTTTGCGACTTATTTGATTATAAACTGCTGCTGTTGGAAGAGGCCCTGGTGGGCTACCAGGTGGACCCTCTGCAGGGCGATCAGCATGGCGGCAACCGATTCTCCGCCCTTGTTCTGGTTGATACCGCCCGGCTGAAGGCCGTCGTAGCAGCCGCCGCTGTAAAAATTGTAGAGCGGCTGGCGGACGTCATTGCTGCCGAAAAACCAGTTAAAGGCCCATTCCATCTTACGCAGCCAGGTGTCGTTGCCGCTCAGAACAAAGGCCTGGTAGCAGGCGTCGACCATGGCTGCAGCGTCGATCGGCTGCTGGTCATAGCGGGCTTTTTCCCCGCCGCGCTTGTACCAGCCATCATTACCGACCAGTGAAAGGTGCCCCCCGTCAGGGTTGGTCTGGATATCTATCAGCCAATCAAGGCTTTTTAAGCCGTAATTGAAGAGAGTGTCGTTTTCAAGGTAGTTGCCGGCGACGATCAAAGCCTGGGGCAGGCGGGCATTATCGTAAGTGACGATATCCTCGCACCAGAACCAGTCGTCGTCTGCATTTTGCTCGAAAAGATAGAGGATTTTGTCGACCAAATCGGACATGATCTGGCGAACCTTGGTATCGCCGCCGAAGCGGCGCAGGTAGTAGTTGGCACCGATAATGGAAAATGCCCAGGCCCGCGGGGATGTAAATTTAAGCGTAGTATTGATTATCTCTTTAAAGAGGCGATTGGCCAGGCCCAACAGGGCATCGCTGGGCGGGTGGGCGATGGTATAACCGATCGCCCAGAGGACACGGCCGTGGCTGTCTTCGGAGCCCACCTCTTCCAGCCAGCTGCGGTTGTAACCCATAAAGTTACGCATCCGGGCCCGCTTTTCATTAAACGCGTGGTAGAGAAAACTGATATAGGTTTTCAGTAAAGGGTTGATCGATTCGTCTTTGAAGAGACGCCAGTTCATCACCGCGACGATCAGACCGCGGGCATTGTCGTCGACGCAGTAACCGTGATTGCGGTCGGGAAATGCGTAAACAGCATGCTGCAGGAGGCCGGTGTCATCGGTCAGCGCCTGCAGGTGCTTTAAATTGACATCGGGCAGGATGGCCCGCTCGGTAACGTCGGCACTCTGCACGGTCTGGGAAAACGTTTCACTGTACTTGAAACGAGCCTGTTCAAAGGCCGCGGCGTAGCTGCGGGCCACTTCTTTCCAGATCATCTCGCGGCCGTACTGGTAAGATTTCTTGCGCATCCGGTTGCGTAAGCCTTCGTCGCCCAATAGTTTGATCATTTTCTCGGCCATGGCTTCGCCGTCGCGGAAAGGCACCAGGGAACCGCGGCCGTCGGCAAGCAGCTCTTCGGCATAAATATAGGGTGTGGATACGATCGCTTTACCGCAGGCAAGGGCATAGGCCAGGGTGCCCGATGTAATCTGGTCGCGGCTGAGGTAGGGTGTAATGTAAACGTCTGTAGCCACCAGGAACTGGACCAGACGTTCAAGCGAGACATACTGGTTGTAGAAGGTGACATTGTTCTCCAGGTCCTTGTCGCGGACCATTTTCTCCAGGGAATAGCGGTACTCTTCCCCGTAGCGGCGCTTTACATCGGGATGGGTGGCCCCGAGAATAATATAGAGGGCCTCCGGGTGAACTTCGACCACTTTTTCCATCGCCTCGATGGCAAATTCAAGCCCCTTGCTCGGGCTGAGCAGACCGAAGGTTAAGAGCACTTTACGCCCCTCGGCCTGGAACTGGTCCTTGTAATAGGAGGAGTCGAGGAAAGGCACATCAGGGGCGCCGTGAGGGATGAGCAGGATTTTCTCTTTGGGAATCCGGTAGACCCGGGTCAGGATGTCAACAGCAGCCTGGGCCATAACCACTACCGACACCGATTGTTCACAGATGCGCATCAGGGTCTGGCGCTGGCCGGGGCTCGGCTTCTCGAGCACGGTGTGCAGGGTAGTGATGGCCGGCTTTTTCAGGCCCGAGAGCAGGGTATTGATATAGTTGCCGTCTTCACCGCCGTAGATGCCGTATTCGTGCTGGACTGATATGGCGTCAACCGGAGAATGGTTGATAAAATCGGCCGCACGCTGGTAATCCTTGCGGTGCTGATCGCGAATCTGAAAAGTTACCTCGCTCCCATAATCGTAACTTTCATTGGCATCGTTGAGAGCGACCACCTCCAGGTTGCTCTGCTCACCTCCGGATTCAACGTTGGGATAGAGATGTTTCAGGCTGTTCAGTAAATCTGAGCTAAAGGTGGCGATCCCACACTTGCGGGGCAGGTAGGATGAAATAAATGACACCTTTACCGGGTGTAAAATTTTGCCGGCGTACATATTTGTCACCTCGTTTTCAAGAATCAAGCAGCAGGAGATAAGAAGCAAGAAACCCCTTTAATAGCTGTTGTTTATCAAGAGGCACTTAGTTACTTAACTAAAATTTTCTTGTAAACGTCTATATAGCGCCCGACCATCAGGTCGACGGTGAAGTTTTCTTCGACCCGGAGGCGGCACTTCCGGCGATCGATAGTTTTCAGGTGGGATAAAGCACTGTGAGCCTGGTCGAGGTCTTCGACCAGGAAGCCGGTCTCGCCGTCAGTAATCAGCTCGGGCATGGAGCCGCGGTTAAAGGCGATAACCGGTGTGCCGCAGGCCATCGATTCGACCACGCTCAACCCGAAAGGCTCATCGAAATTAATCAGGTGCAGCATCGCCAGGGCGCCGCCCAGGAGGGCTCCCTTGTCTGCCGGTCCGACAGGACCCACGTAGCGGACCTTTTCCTCATCGAGATAGGGGCTCACGTAGAGGTCAAAATAGTTTTGGTCCTGGATGATCCCGGCGATGACCAGGGGCAGGCCAACCTGCTTGGCCAGGCGGATCGATTCGTAAACGCCCTTGTCGTGGTGGATCCTGCCGAAGAAAAGCAGGTAGCGATCCGGGCTCTCCCGGTAGGGGTACTGCTCAACCGGAATGCCGTGATGGACGGTGGCGCGGTAATCGAGATCGGGATGGCGGTCAGATTCACTGATGGCCACGTAGTGTGTCTTCCGGTTGTATTTTTTGAAAACCGGTATAATTTTCGGCGATGAAAATCCATGGATTGTCGTCAGCAGGGGGGTTTGGACCAGGCCCGAATAGCTAAGGGGCAGAAAGTCAAAGTTATTATGGATCAGATCGTATTCTGCCGCCTCTTCGAATACGGCAGAAATATGCAGGCATTCCCAGACCTTGGGATCTAGTTCGGGATCTTCCGACCAGGGGCGCGGGGCAACCGGACGGAGGCGGGCGCTGGTGATCGAATCGGCGGTGGCATAGAGAGTGACGTCAATGCCGCGCTTTGTCAGACCCTCCGTAAGCATGCTGACCACCCACTCCCAGGGACCGTAATGGCGGGGTGGTGTGCGCCAGGATATGGGGGCCAGCATTGCAATTTTCATCTCAGTAACAGAAACCTTCTTCCTCCGAATCACTGCAGGCAAGCAGGTAATCGACTATATCTTTAAGCTTGGCCGTGGCCAGGCAGACACTGGTATCGGCGGCACCGTAATACATGATCAGCTCATCGGTTTCCTTGTCGTAGACAGTTCCTGTGGGAAAGGTCACCCCGGGTACATCGCCGACCCTCTCGTAGTGCATATGGGGGCCGAACACCCACTGGTCACAGCGCTTGCGTATCTTCCAGGGCTCCTCTAAATCGAGCAGGGCCAGACCGACCCGGTAAAGGCTGCCGGAAGCGGTGGTCCTAACTCCGTGGTAGATAATCAGCCAGCCTTCAGCGGTTTCAATCGGCGGCGGTCCCAGGCCGACACGGCTGCTGTCCCACCAGCCCGGCCGGACCGGCAGCAAAATTTTGTGATTGCCCCAGTACTTGAGATCGGGGGAACAGGATATCCAGATATGGGCCTCGCCGCGGATAATGGGGCGGTGCAGGAGGGTATAGTTGCCGTCGATCAGGCGGGGAAACAGCGAAGCATCCTTATCTTCCGGCGGCAGCATGGCCCCGTGGCGATCGAATTTATGCAGGTCCCTGGAAAGGGCCAGCGAGACAACAGGGCCATCCTTGGAGAAAGATACATAGGTGACCGCATAACGTTTAAGATCATCCAGCCAGACAATGCGGGGGTCCTCTATCCCCCACCGTTCTTCATCGAAATCGGGATCGGGCAGCAGGGTCGGTTCTTCGTCGATCTGCCAGTTGGTTTTACCGTCTTTACTGCGGGCGAAGGTGAGATGCGAAAAGCCGCGCATATCTTCGACACGAACCAGTAAAAGGGTATCACCGTCGTGTCTGATTACTCCCGGATTAAAAGTGGCATTGGCCGGGTAGGGCCATCGATCGGGAATCAGAATCGGATTTCCGTTGTAGCGCTCAAAAATTGTCGTCGGCGAGTGGCGATCATAATAAACCATGCATTTATCTCCTTTACTGCACTTTAGTTGTCACTATTATTATAATTCGCTAAATTAAGAGCGATTCCTTCCTTTTCGCCGGCGCTCTGTCACGGCTTTTAGCCGAAAAAATAGCGTTTAATCTGGTCAAAGTTATGCTTAACCCGGTCCGCTCCCTGGATCATACCCATGTGTCCGGGAAGGAGCAGTTCTACCCCCTCGATCTGAGAAAGCTTATCCACACTCCGCCCCAGGGTCTCCATGTCGCCACCGGGGAAGTCGGTCCGGCCGATACTGCCTTCGAATACGGTATCGCCGCTGACCAGGGCTTTATGATCCGGCAGGTAGAAAGTAACACAACCCGGTGAATGGCCGGGGGTGTGCACAACCTCGATCCGATCACCCTGGGCATTTCCGGAACCAAAATCAAGCTCGCCTTCTTCCAGGTGAATATCGGCCTTTAGCGAGGGTAATTCCTTTCCGGTCTTGGCAGCATAGAGCTGCGGCAGAGCGTTGAGGATAAATTGATCGCTTTCGTGGATAGCAAAAGGGGCGCTGCTCTGTTCGCGGACTGCGCCGGCCGATTCGACATGGTCGGGATGACCGTGGGTGCAGAGAATGTAGTCAATATCGGCCAGGTTGATACCGTCGGCCGCCATCTGGCGGCTGAGCATTTCAAGACAGCTTTCGTTAAGGTCATTGTAAATATGGCCCGGATCAAATATAATGGTCCGGTTGCCTTTCAGTAGAACACTGTTACAATTATTGGCCCGGCCCCTCCAGGGATACCAGTATAGTTGTTCGTTTAACTGCATAAAAAAGTAATACCTCCTCGAATATTTTAACTGGCGCCATTTCAATTGGTTTATAAAAAAGTGGCAGCACCTTTTTATGATAACATAAATTAAGGTCCTTTTGGAAAGGACTTGCCAGGGCACC
>JBNJHN010000064.1:0-10693 GCA_051748565.1 Bacillota bacterium
GCCTGTCCGAAAAGATAGTGTAAAGTGACAATTTCATTGTTTAGCATAGCCACTGCAGCAATAGCTATGGCTAACAGCAGCATCAACACAATGAACACCGTTCTCATTGTTGTATCTCCTTTCCACCGTTTTCCGGTATTAGATTCTAAAATTGCAAGGATGGTAGAAGCAGGCATGCCAGGTTGCTATAACCTTGCAGACCTTGCCTCAATATTCCATACTACATTATATCATTTCAGTGACAGTTTATATGATCCTAATGTGAAGTTTCAAACACAAGGGGACGACAGCTTTTGATAGCCCCTAGCCGTGCTGAAGACCTGTGATCGCCCTTTTTGCCCAGTCGGAATCATTCAGGATAGCTCTTCCCACCCCTATCAAGTCAGCCTTTCCCTCTTTAAGCAAACTTTCCGCAGCCTCGGCCCGGGTAATCCCCCCGGTTAAAATGACCGGGATAGAAACCGCTTCCTTGATTGCCTCAGATAATGGTGAAAAGAAACCCTGCCCCGAAAGCCCCGGAACCGTATACCCTGAAAAGCCTCCGGAGATATCGAGGATATCTACACCTGCCTTTTCAAATTCCCTGGCTGCGGCTATACTGTCCTCAATTGTTGTCCCGCCTGGCATGAAATCGGACGCCCCCAGCCTTAGCAGCAGTGGAAAATCTTCACCGGCTGCTTTTTTTATCGCTTCGATAATCTGCAGGTGAATGCGGATCCGTTTTAAAACATCTTTGCCGTACTGGTCCGTTCTTCTGTTGGTTAAAGGAGAGAAAAACTGGTTTAAGAGGAAACCGTGGGCGGAGTGAATCTCCACACCGTTGAAACCGGCTTCTTTGGTCCGCCTGGCGGCAGATAGAAAGGCCTCGATGATATCACTTATTTCTTCAATTGAAAGCTCCCGGGGAGTGGTTTTTTTGCGTGGGTTTGAAATTGCAGTGGGGCCTAAGGGAACAGAACCGGTAATTCCTTCCGTAGTAGCACTCCCGGCATGGCTGATCTGCATAACAGCTTTGGATCCGTTTTCCTGAATTGCTTTGGCCAGTTTTCGCAGACCCTCTATTACACTGTCATCGGCTACAGAAAGCTGGCCTTCACTGGCTTTCCCGTCCGGTCTGACAAAACTGTGTTCAATAATAACCAGGGAAATGTATCCTCCCCTTGATTTCTCTGTGTAGTAATCGATCAGTTTTTGGCTAACCTTGCCCCCGTCCTCGGATTTTTCAGTAGCCATAGGCGGCATCACCAGGCGGTTAGCCAATTCCAGGTTGCCGGCTTTTAAAGGTTTTAGTAGATGTTCCATAATAATATCCCTCCCTGCTTTGCTTTATTATATCATCTTGAAAAGCGCAGCACAGGGCAATAAAACAAAGTAACCCCATTGTATTCTAATTCGCTGGTGAAATAAACTGTTTAAACTGAGTCGGGAAGGTTTTATGGGGAACGTAAAGATAATCTAGAAAATAAGAGTGTAAATCACAATTGCACCTAAAACATGTCATTATTGAGAAGCATAAAGCAATAGCTCCATCCCCTTGCTACTGATGGTATACCGGCCACAACCTGAAAATACCTTATGTAGTCAGGGCTGCAGGCAGCTTTATTTATGATAGCTTCAGATGAAGTCCTCAGCTCCATGTATTTTTTAAGCTCAAACTTTCACTGCTTCTTTAAATGCCGGTATAATTACCGGCAAATCGGGATATTCCCGGGCAGCTTTTTCTATAAATGAAGCTGTATCAACAGAGCTTGATACCGGCGGAAAAGCATCATCGAAATGATGCAGATAAAGTGCCTTCGGCATTAAAAGTTCAATAAACTTTAACGCATAGCTGTTCAGGTCGCTGCGGCCCTGGAAAGGCAGGGTCAGCAGGTCCATGCCTGCAGGGTACTCTTCTGAGCTGTCCAGGTTGAGGCTTCCCAGATGCAGAACAGTCTTTCCATCTGCTGCTATCCTGTAAACTAATACTTTCCCCTCCGGGTAGCGTTTACTTTCACCCACCAGCCTTCTTAAAGCTGAAAAATTGCTTAAGCACCGCCTGCTGAATAAGGTTTTAATAATCAAAGGCAAATCAAAACGAATATGCTGGCCCCTGTAAACAGTTATTTCAAAGGGCCCTTTTTCGAATTTATCACCGGGCTTGATTATAACAACCCGGTTTTCAGGCACACCGTCCCGGTAAAGGCTTTCAGCCGCTGTCTTACAGCAATAAACCATTGCTTCCCCGGCATGGACTACTTGCGGGACATACATGAGGTGGTCAAAATGGCCGTGAGTTATAAAGATATCACCAAGCGATGCCAGTTCCTGTATTGAAGGTTCAGGCAGCTCCCGGTTCAGCGGCAGAAAAGGGTCAAATAGAATTGACTCACCTCCAGTGGAAAAGGAAAGGGTCGCAGTGCCCAACCATTTAATTTCCATAATTTTTGATTCTTCATCACTAAGATGTTTTCCTGCCTAAAAACACCAGTTCAGATTTCGCCTGTCATAGATGAAAAAAAACACAGAGGGACGGTTCTTTTGTGTTGCATTAGCATCTCCATTCTTTTAAATGTTAGTAGGGTGATTTATGCCAAGGGGCGCTTGAAAGAAAAGCAGTTCAGGTGTAATCATGTGATTGCATGTGGTATTAATGGACCGGAGCACGGAAGAACTGTCCCTTTGTGTTATAAGAAACGCTAATTTCTGAATATTTTAGTATTGTTGGCAGGAATTTTGAAAAGAGGGAAAAAGTAAGATTTTAGAGTAAGAATATTATATGATATTGATTCTCGTTAAAATCAACTATGAGAGGGAACACTTTACGCAGCACTGAGAAGTTGAGCCATCTTTTTTATTTGGGCATTATAATAATCGTAAGCGATATAGGGTTGGTTATTGCGCTAGATTATGATGCAATGGTGATTCATAACCTGCAGGATTATACCGGAAGGAGTGGTTCAAGTATGAAGGTATTTGTTACTGGTGCAACTGGATTTATTGGAACAGAACTAGTTAAGCTATTAATCGAAAAGGGCCATCAACCTCACTGTTTTGTCAGAAATACGAGTAAAAAAGAAAAACTTGAGGGACTGGGAGTTTCATTTTGCATAGGAGATGTAACTGACAAGGAATCCATAATAAGAGGTATGCAGGGCTGCGATTGGGTGGTGCACTTGGCAAATATATACTCTTTCTGGGAGCCAAATAAGAACATATACACAGAGGTCAATGTTAAAGGCACTCAAAATGTTATGGAAACAGCAATTGAAAACAATATTTTAAAAATCGCTCATATCAGTACGGTAGGCGTTTATGGTGACCGTACAGATGAAATCATCACTGAAGAAAGTGAAGTAGGTTCCACTCGCTTCAGCGAGTATTCTCAAAGCAAACTTGCTGGCGACCTGATTGCCTGGGACTTATTAGAAAAAAAAGGTTTACCGCTAGTTGTAATCTATCCCACAGTAGTGGTTGGTCCAAATGATCCTAAGCCTACAGGTCAATATTTAATAAACTTACTTGAAGGAAAAATTCCGGCAATAGTTTTTAATGATGTTATATTTACTTTTACTGATGTTAGAGATGTCGCTTTAGGAATAATTAAGGCGCTTGAAAAAAATAATAATATCGGAGAAAAATACATTATTGGCAAAGAACAGATTACTTATGGAGATTATACCAGTTTAATTTGTAATACTGCCGGAGTAGCTGTACCGAAAATGAAAATGAGTAATACTATGGCCTTAACCATGGCTTATATATTTACTGGACTTGCCAGTCTAAATAAAAAACCTCCCCGGTGGGGCATGTCTATAGATACTGTTAGAACTATGACCAATGATGTCAGGGCTGATGGCAGCAAGGCAGAAAGAGAGTTAGACTTGATCTATACTCCTATAAAGGATAGTCTGACAGAAGCTATAAAGGCATGCTCTCAATAAAAGGTGATAATTCGCTCAAAATGTACAGGGGAATGCACAGGGGGACGGTTCTTTTGTGTTGTATCAGCAACTATATACTGTTAGATTTTAGTAGGGTGGTTATATGCCAAGGAGCGTGAGGAAGGAAAGCAGCTCAGGTCTTTATCATGTGATTGATCATGGCATTAATAAGCAGAGGATTTTTGAAGGAGAAGATTGCCGAGAATTTTTGGGGATGTTAAGAATGTATAGGAAGATAAGCGGTTACAAAATATAAAGGAACAAGGATTATCGATCAGCGTAATGGAAATAAATAAAGTGACCCAAGCCGAAAAAACGAATGCCATGCACCTAGTATGGGAGGTATTTTTAGAATTTGAAGCTCCCGAATATACGAAAGAAGGGGTCAAGACTTTCCGGGATTTTATCACTGATAAGAATCAAACCGATAGCCTTGAAATCTATGGCGCTTATGAAACCGGGGAGCTTGCCGGTGTGATCGCGACAAGAAACGAGGGCAGCCATATAGCGTTATTTTTTGTGGACAAGAAATATCACAGGCAGGGAATCGGGCGAAAGCTATGGGAAGCGGTTTTAAGAAACAGTCCCGCTGAAACCATCACGGTCCATTCCTCTCCTTATGCCGGAGAGATTTATCGCAAATTAGGATTTACCGATACCGATGGGGAACAAACAGAGCATGGGATAAGTTATATCTCTATGCAGTACCAAAGATGAAATTACCTTAAACGATAAAATGCCTGTTTTTGGCCGGGATAGCTTGAAATGCAGCAGATTAGCATAGTATTGTAATTCTAACAGAAAAACAAAATCTTATCTTTTAATTAATTTATACCACTGAATTTCAAGTTAACATCGAGGAGCGTTGCGAGGTGAATAATCACTGAAGGACGGCACTTCTGTGTTGTAAGATAGAAGAATTTGAATCTTAGCTTTCTACAAATCTTTGCAGAGCGCAAGGCAAACAACCAGGAGGTGCAGCAGACGTGAAATCCTTTAAAAAAGAACTGTGGTTTCAGACCAGGGGAAGAAGAGAGTTTGTCAACATCACCTCCCAGGTCCAGCAGGCCCTTTCGGAGAGTGGTATTCAGGAGGGGTTGCTGTTGTGCAACGCCATGCATATCACGGCCAGCGTTTTCATAAACGATGATGAAGCGGGACTGCATCATGATCTGGAAGTTTGGCTGGAGAAACTGGCGCCGGAGAAGCCCCATGCGCAGTATCGACACAACGGGTTTGAGGATAATGCCGATGCACATCTTAAGCGGTCGGTGATGGGCAGGGAAGTGGTGGTAGCTGTGACCGAGGGCAGGTTGGATTTTGGCCCTTGGGAGCAGATCTTTTATGGTGAATTCGATGGAAAGCGCGAAAAAAGGGTTTTAGTTAAGATTATCGGGGAATAAGCCGGGAGTACGCCTTAATCACTAACTCTATAAGAAGTATATAAAGCTTGTATCCGGTATCGATGTGGGTTATAGTGCAGATACAGGGATAGCCTGGTGCTGCTCAGTCAGGGGTATAGTATCCTGAACAAGGCAGATCAGGCCACCTGGACCGATCGGCATTCTAAACTTCTTCAACACCTCAAATTTGGAAACTAAACGCCTGGAAGGTGAAGCCGTTTTCTTAAATTCGAGCGGATAAATTGTGCTATCCTTAATAATCAGCAGATCTATTTCTTTCAAATCTTTGTCCCGGTAATAATAAAAAGGGGCTCTTAACCCATTGTGGAGAAAGCTTTTCAGTAATTCGGAAAAGATCCAGGTTTCTAGTATAGGACCAGACATTGCGCCTGCTTCCAGGGTTTCGGGACTTGTCCATTCTGTCAGGTATGAACAGAGGCCTGTATCAAAGAAGTAAAGCTTTGACGTTTTAACAAGGCGCTTGGTTGCATTGCTAAAATAGGGTTCTAATAAGAAGACAATTCCTGAAGCCTGTAGTATTGACAACCAGCTTTTTGCGGTATTGACTGCAACATCGGCATCCCTTGCTAAATCAGTTAGGTTTAGCATTTGGCCGGTCCTGGCGGCAGTTGCTTTTAGAAATCGAATAAACGATGTTTTGCTGCCAACCCGGGCCAGATCACGAATATCCCACTGCAGGTAAGTCTGCAGGTATGAGTCATAAAATATATGCCAGTTAAACTGCTCACTGCCGGCAATGCTCGGGTATGATCCCCGCCAAATCAAACGGTAGAGAGAGTATAAGTCCAATAAACTACTGCTTTTAAGTCTTTTTCTGATCTTTTCCGGTTCCGGAACAAAGGGGCCGACCTCTAAACCCGAGCCACTAACTTCACGGCGCGAGAAACCAAGAAGGATAAGAACCCCAACCCTGCCGGCAAGGGATTCTGAGACACCTTTCATCATATGAAATTGCTGCGATCCCGTTAACCAGAACATCCCCTTCTGCTTCTCCCGATCTACAGCCATTTTTATGTACGGCAGGAGCCCAGATGCATATTGTACTTCATCAATTAAAACTGGTGGAGAATATTTCTGCATAAAAAGAGCTGGATCATCTTTAGCCAGCATTAGCATTAGTGGATCATCAAGAGACACTGTTTTTCTATTTATATCACTTAGGTGAGTAAGAAGGATTGTTTTGCCAACCTGCCTTGCACCGGTAACAAGAATAACAGGGAACTGCTTATTTGTCCGGTTGACCACATTTTCTAATGTTCGTTTTATATACGAGATACAAGCCTCCGTCTGATTTGCAGTCTTATTGCAGCATAGACGGTAAAATATATTTGTCAACCTAATGGCAGTTCTTCCGGCAAGCTCTATCCGGGGCAGAATAAAAATATCAAGGCAGGCTTTATCGCCGTTTCTCTACTATTTTTTTGAAGACCATAAGAAATGTTTCCTTGACTAAAGCAAAAATAGATAATATATTATGTAAGAAGATAATACATTACCTATTATCAGAGGGGTATGGTAATGAGGAATGATTCTATAATTGATGACGGGCGTTACACTATGGGCTTACTGTTGGTTATCGCCAACAAGTTAGAAACCCTTTTAGATCGGGAGTTGGCAGATTTTAACATTACCGCTAAGCAATGGTTTTTAGCTGTCACCTTAGAAACTATTTTTGAAAACCCACCTACGCTTAAAGAAGCAGCCCGGGTTATGGGTAGTTCATATCAGAACGTAAAGCAGATCGCTTTAAAATTGGAGGAAAAAGGTTTATTGAAGCTTGAAAAGGATGAGCGGGACGCCAGGGTAACCAGGCTCAGGATAACAGATAAAAGTGCTCAATTTTGGGCCGGTACAAAAACCAGGGGAGCCGAATTTATTGCTGATATTTACGACGGAATAAGTGATCATGAATTAGCCTCGAACCGAGAGATACTGGGAAAACTCTTAGCTAATATTAATTCTCTTTACAGAGATTAAACCTAAAGAAGGAGATGTTTATTGATGACAACTGATGCAAAAACTGCAGTAAAGCTTTCATTTACTTTAGCTTTTTTTGCAGTAATCGCTTCTCTGGGAGGATTAACCTTCAGTGACCTCTACCGCGACAGCGATTATATTAAAGCAGCTTGGTTTGTAAACGATCTGATCACCCTGTTTCTGGCGGTGCCTATCCTGTTAATAGCTATTTATTACTCGCAAAAGGGCTCGTTGAAAGCCCAGTTGATTTGGATTGGCAGCATCTGGTATCTGCTTTACAACTATGTTTTCTATCTTTACGGCGCTCAATTTAATAGCTTTTTCCTGCTTTATGTACTGCTCTTTTCCTTAGCGGTTTTTGCTCTGGCAACAACCCTTTATAGCCTGAATGTAAGCCAGGTAGAAGAGAGCATAAAAGAGCAGGCCCCTTACAGGGCAATTAGCGGCTTTCTTTTCTTTTTTGCCTTCGCCCTGGGGGTACCCTGGGTTGCCATGGCTCTTGGCTTTATTTTATCGGGCGAGACTCCTCCTTTTGAAATGACAATAGTATTTGCAACAGATCTTTCATTCCTGGTGTCGGTTTTAATTTTTAGTGCGGTTCTGTTGTGGAAGAAAAGTATATGGGGTTTTATTCTGGCGGCAATGATTATGTTTAAAGGATTGCTTTACCCGATGGTTTTAATCATCGGTGGAGCGTTTGCCTACTTTAGAACAGGGGTCTGGGACTCATTTATTCCACTCTACTTTTTTCTATGGGTTCTATGTGCTTATTTCTACTGGTTGCTGCTAAAAAGTTTTAAGTAAGGAGTAGAACATTCAGGAAAATGAAAGTAGTGGGTTTGTTGATCAAGCAAATTGAAAGATAGACCAGGCTCTGAATTGGGGCAATGGGGATGGTATAATTGGGTATGCTTAGAACTGATAACTATCTGGAGCAAACAGATTGGGAGGCAGCGATTAATAGTCGTCGTTCAACCCGCAGCTTTGAAATTCAGCCTGTTGAAGAACCGGCCTCGATTCAACTTGATGAGTTTATCGAATACTTTAAATTTCCATTTGATCATGGGACAACAATCAAGCGGTTCAGGGCAAATCCCGATAAGAAGCTTTATACTATCTTTAATGCTCCCCCGGATAACCTGGCATTGATCAGCCATACTGATATTTGTGCCATATCGAAAACTGGTTTTGTTGGCGAAATGATCATTTTGTATGCAACCAGCCTGGGGCTCGCCACTTGCTGGTATGGCCACTATACACTGGCTGAGCTTGAAAAGATGATGCCTCATTTGGGAACATACGCTCAACAACCTCTTCCCAGGTGGGGTTATGGGACAGATCAGGTAGAGGGTGAAAGGGTAATCTGTATAACGCCGATTGGTTACTGGGAAGAAAAAGGTTTACGGCTGATTGATCGCATGCAGACCACTTTTTTCAGCCATCGAAGGAAGGCGACAGATCAATTGCTGACTAATGACTCCCAGAATCTTGAGATGCCACCTCACATCGCATATGCTCTTGATCTGGCTCGCAAAGCCCCTTCGGGAGCAAACAGCCAGCACTGGCGTTTTAGCATTAGCCCTGATTTTAGAATAATAATAGTGGCTATGCCTGAAGGGTATAAACATGTTAAATGGGAACACCCTAATGTAGATATCGGAATTTGTGCCTGCCATATCTGGCTGGGGTTAAAATTACAGGAGATTGACAGCAATATTAGTGTCACTGAAGAACAGGGCCGGGCCATTTGGCGCTTTGAACTTCAATAGCTTGGTCGCGGATAAAGATGCTGGTGTTATTGAAAAAAGCAGACTTGAAGCAAGGGAGGGAAAGCTTAATAGATCGGAAACTTTTTGAACGGTTAAAAGAGATTCTTTCAGGCCACTTCGCATAAAGATCCAGGAGTGTTGTATCAATTTAAAGAACTCGTGGTAATGCTCGCAATGAAATTTACCGTGATCACGATTAAGTATTCCGGTTTTATCCGGCCACCTAATCTGGGAGATAATCACCAGCGTCTGTTTACCCCTGCCCAGTGTAGCTATTAATAATGCTGTAATAGTCTTATAATGCATTCTTTGAAACGATTTTATCAAACCTGCTATCCATGCACACGCTTACATCAGTAGTGATGAAT
Source organism: Bacillota bacterium (assembly GCA_051748565.1). Classification (GTDB taxonomy): domain Bacteria; phylum Bacillota; class Dethiobacteria; order DTU022; family DTU022; genus SKPH01. The sequence goes on from JBNJHN010000064.1 coordinate 9,462, forward strand.
TTCCCATTATGAAATAAAGAAAAAATCGTTGCCGGTGTTGGGGCAGACTGAGCCTGCTTAACTGTTTCCAGCTTTATGACTTGGATGTTCAGCTGCCTTTTTTTAGCAGTTTCTGCCAACGAATCTTTTACATGATATTCAGTATAAGGGCAGCGGTTTGTGTAATAGACCACATAACTATTTTTTTCTGGGCATTTACCCAGTTTAGCCTCTTCATTAAAATGTGGCAAAGAAGCTTTGTCATTGAATTGTAAGCATAGTAGAGAAAAGCCGGCTGGTGTGGTGTCACATTCTTTGAAACCTTGTTTCAGGAGCCATTTTGTATCACTCATGAAATGATACTTTTTTGTTCCCACAACAGTTACCAAACCATCTTTTCCCTGTTGCTTTGCCTCTGTTATGGTCTCTTGAAGCAATGCTTTTCCATGGCCTTTGCCTTTGTATTTCCCAGAAACCCAAAAACAGCCTAACATGACATAGTTCGGAGCTGTCACAGGTATCCATGATTGTTCTGCCGGACCATATTCAATAAACACTTTTGCTCGTTCGTTGATTCTGCGGAAAATAAAGCCCTTTTCAAACTCATTCCTGAGCCACTCTTTTTTTAGTTCATAGCTTTCAGCACATTTCTTGTCCGAAATGGCACAACAAATATGCTCCTGATCAATATTGGTTTGATCAACGGTCATGTAGAGCATTAGATTTCTCCTTTCTTTTTTCAATCAGTCTGTTCCCGGTCAGGCGGCTTTGGCAGTCACGTTTTCATCCAACAGGTGAACATGAACCTTTCTAGATGAGTGCATATGTTTTAACAAGCCCCTCTATTTTACCTGATATCATAAATCACACCTGAAACACTGGGGTAGAGACTTGCCTCCAGTTGTGTGAGCTGCAATGATAGCATAGCTATGTGCATTGACGGTGATTACGCAATCACCCGTATCAACATACCAATTCTTTCCTTTCCTGATGATGGAAACATTGAAATCTTCAATTTTGAGTTTGCACCAATTAACGACATCGTCTGTGTTTAGGGATAAATTATTCCTGATTCGTACTGCCCCCAAATCCGTTGTATGGATTTTATCTGAATGAAAGAGTAATTCGTTTCGACAGTTTTCTAAACAGCCACATCACCTTTCTACACCAAAAAGCAAAAGGTGTCAGATCTTGAGAGACTGCTTTTCCTCCAGTTTATCGGGAAAGTCTGTGTAAAAGCAAGTGATTTCAAA
>JBNJHN010000065.1:0-10421 GCA_051748565.1 Bacillota bacterium
AGCAGGATTACTGGGATTCGAGGTACTGGCTGATTTAGTAGCCCAGCTGACTGTGCTGCTGGGCAAGGTTGTTGTATCGGTAATTATCTTTGGCATCGGTCTTTACCTGGCCGGGGTGGCAAAAGAGGTTATCGAGTCCAGCGGCGGTAAACATGCCGATTTATTAGCGAAACTGGCCCGGATAGCCATTCTTGTCCTGGCAGGCTCTATCGCCCTGCGGCAGGTTGGGGTAGCCGATGAGATTATCATTATCGCCTTTGGCGTTCTTCTGGGAGCGATTGCCCTTACGGGGGTTATAGCCTTCGGCCTTGGAGGACGTGACCTGGCTGCAAAAGAACTGGCTGAATGGAGAGACAAGATAAAAGCTAAGGAGTAATCGGTAAGAGATAACCATCCCTCCATCAATTGAAAAAACCGGCCCCGGTGTGTTAAATAAACGCCGGGGCCGGTTTTTTAAAGGTTTAGCATGTGACTGACCAGCCGGCCGGCTACCTCCGGCCAGCTAAAGGGAGCAAGGCAGCTATCAACTTCACTGTATTCGACCGGATCGGATCGGATCAGTATTCGATTGATTCCTGCAGCCCACGTTTCCGGGCTTCGATCGGGAACCAGGCAAACAAGACGACTGCAGCCGGGAGCCGCAAAAAGTTCGGGTATAATACCGACCGGGCCGGCAACCACGGGAGTTCCGCAGGCTATTGATTCAAGGGCTGCCAGGCCGAAGCTCTCATAATGCGATGGCAGCACGGTAACAGCAGCTTCGTTATAGTAAAAAGGCATTTTGTGGTGATCGACCATCCCGGCAAATTCTACTTTACCGGGGATTCCAAGCCGGGCGGCAGTTTCTTTCAACCGGGCAACCGGGGCACGGCTTTCTTCGTCGCCGCCAATGATCAGCACTTTAAAATTTTCTTCCGCAGGCAGCAGCCCGGCCGCATTGATCAGCAGATCAAAACCCTTGACAGGTTCGATGCGACCAACAGAGAGGATCACTTTCTCACTGCTGCCTTTGATACCGCTATGCTCTTTAGTTTTCGCCCCTGGGTTCGTCCTTTCAAGCGGCCTGAAAAGGGTCCGATCGACTCCGCAGGGGATAACTGAAACTTTCTCCGGCGGCAATCCGTAAAAAGCGATAATTCTCTCTTTTTCCGATTTTGCAGCCGTAACGATCAGGTCGCCTGCACGGGCCAGTCGCTCTTCCTCGGCAATCCTCAGGGAAGGTTCGTTCTCACTGCAGCAGGCTTCGTTTTTGGCCCGGCCGAGAGTATGGAACATGATCAGGTGCGGAAGTTTCCAGGTTTGCTGCAAAATATCCCCAATACAGCCCGAGAGCCAGTAATGACTGAAGATAAAGTGGTAGGTGGCACCCTCCCCGCGGCAGAACCGGTCGATGGATGCGGCTATCGATGGACAGTGGGGATAGATTTCATTCTTGGCAAGGGGGCCCAGGCCGTCATCGAGGGCAATCAGGCGCACATTCGGGTCAGTTTCCCAAACCCCTGCCTCGCTCCCAGCGGGGGCCCGGGTAAAAAGGTCAACCCTGTGCCCCGCCTCACCCAGCGCTTTCGACAAACCACACAGATAAGTGCTCATCCCTCCGGTGTCTCTGGATCCGGCCCTGCCCAGCGGTGAACTATGTGTACTTAAAAAAGCCAACCGCAGCGCTTCGATCCCTCTTCACTCCCTCTTTATTTACCAATAGTGAGTTCGACTTTGTAGATGGGAATGGCAGCAGCACCCAGGCGGCGTTTGTAAATCTCTTTACCTTTCAGAAAATCAAAAATGGTGCGGCGCCGTTCAATATTCTCTTTAATACAGAGTACTTTGGAAAGCAGCCCGGCGCTCAGATCACCGTAGCCGCTGTGATAGCCGCTGTTGTAAAGGTAAATACGGCCCTGGTAATCAAAATAGAGGACCGCTGCCGAAATTACCCCGCCCACTTCCAGGAGGCCGAAACGGGCCAGGCCGGCCTGCGCTGCTGCTTTGACAAGAATGTGGAAGTACTGTTCCATCCCGGTATTCAGAAAATCGTCTTTCTCGGGGTGCTGCCGGAAAAGTTCAAAAAAATCCGGGAGATAATTGACCACTGCGTCAGGATCTTCAATCACCCGGAACTTAAAATCGCCGCCTTCATCCCGAAGGCGGCGCAGTTTACGCCGGACTTCATGGCGCTGCTTTTTTTTCAACCCGCCCAGGTAGCCTTCCCAGCTGGAGGGCAGGGTTAGTTCAAATGCTTCATCCTCCCTGCTGAAGTCAGCGCTGATGCCGTTCTGCTTTTCGCCGGCAAAAAGAGTAGCGAAAACCGCGGAATCGGCCCGCTGGGCATTTAACTCGAGTTTCCCAATACCCTCCTTCTGCAATTCCGGTATGAGGGCTTTGAAAAATTCTCTCTCTTTTCCGGGAGCAACGTTGAACTCAAGGTAGTCACATACATCGGGGCTGCCGAGAAAACGGCCCGCAGCGTCTTCACGCATCAGGGGGGCGATCCCAATCAACTGCCCATCCTGCCATACTGAACGCAGCATTAAATCGCGATTAGCGCCGAAAGCTTCCCACCAGGCCTTCAACCAGAGGGGCAGGGAAAACAGGTGCGCCTTTCTATAAATTGCATCCGGACTATTGTAATAGCCGGATAGGGAACTCAGGGTTTCTGATTTGACTTCAAAAGGCATATAGCTTCCTCTCTGAAGGATCCTATTTCAAATAGATCACGATATGAATTAAGCCGCATTCCCACTTGCGATCGAACTTAAGGCCCATTTTTTCGATCAGGGAAAACATGGCTGTATTGTCAGGCATAATATCGGCAATAAAGGTATGCAAACCCTGGCTCTTTGCTATTGTAACAATGTAAGAAAAAAGTTCAAAACCGATCCCCATTTTTTGAAAATCGTCGCGAACAACAATTGATATTTCAGCCGACAAAGTCCCTTCAAGGATATAGTACTGGACAGTACCGGCAATTACATCCTGCCCGCGATGCTTTTTAAGGGCCAGGATGGCCATTTCACTGGTATAGTCAATCACCACAAATTGTTTTTGTAGTTCAGAATGAGGCAGGTGGCGCCTGAAGGACATAAAGCGCTGATAAATACTTTTATCCGAAAGAGCATAATAGAAATCTTTGATCAGCGGTTCATCGCTGATTTTTACCGGGCGCAGAAATAGCCTGACATCCTGCCTGGTGGTGCGGTGGGCCTCGAGATGTTCCGGGTATTCGCCTTTTTCCCCGGGGAAAAAAGCCTGATCCTTATAAACCAGGTTCCTCTTTTTCGCTTCCTCGATCAGCCATGGGCGAAATTTCGGGTGGGCAATGGCGATAAGCGACATGGCTCTTTCCCGGATGTTCTTCCCGTGGAGATAGGCAATGCCGTATTCGGTGACCACGTAATGAAGGTCGCCCCTGGTCAGGGTAACTCCGGCCCCCTCCTTCAGAGCCGGTACGATACGTGAGGCTTTGTCGTCGCGGGTTGTCGACAGCAAAGTAAGAATATTCTTACCATAAGGGGCCATCACCGCGCCGCGCATAAAGTTAGCCTGGCCGCCTATACCACTGTAAAAGGTGCTCCCGAGCGACTCGGCCGAAGCCTGGCCACTCAAATCTATCTCGAGGGCACCGTTGATCGCTGTCATATGATCATGCCCGGCTATAACCATGGAGCTGTTGGTGTAATCGATCTCTTTAAATAAAACTGCCGGATGATCGTTAATGAAGTCATATGTTTCCGCTGTAGCCATGCAGAATGAAGCCACCAGCTTACCGCGGTTTATCTCTTTCATACTGTTGTCGATAACACCTTTTTTCATCAGTTCGATCACCCCGTCTCCGAGCAGTTCTGTATGCACCCCCAGATGGCGCTTTTCTCCGAGGCAGGGCATAATATTGTCGGGTATACTACCGTAACCGACCTGTATGGTATCTCCGTCTTCGACTATCTGAGCGACATAACCGCCGATTTTATCAAGAGCAGCCTGATCCGGCCTGGGAGAGCTATATTCAAGAATCGGTTCATCATGGGGCACCAGGTAATCAAGTTCCGTGAGATGGATAAAGGTATCACCGTGCACCCGCGGCATCTGAGAGTTAACCTGGGCAACGACCAGGTCAGCGCTTTCGGCGGCAGCCCGGGTTATATCAAGGCTGATTCCGAGGCTGCAAAATCCGTGTTCATCGGGTAAGGATACCTGGACCAGGGCAATATCCACCCGCACCTGGTGGCGCCGGAAGAGCGCGGGCACTTCTGAGAGAAAGATAGGGGTATAATCGGCCATGCCTTCATTAACCGCTTTACGGGTCAAATTACTGATAAAAAAAGAATTCTGACGAAAATTGTCTTTGAGTTTTTCGTCGTTATAAGGTGCGACACCCAGAGTCCAGACATGCAGAATTTCAGTGTCAAAGAAGGCCTTCGGATTCGATTCAACGTATTCGACCATGTTGCGGACCAGGTATTGCGGTTCACCGCAGCCGGTGGAGATAAAGATCCGGTCACCTGCCCGTATTTTACAAAAAATATTTTTTAACTCGGCAAATTTTTCCGGGTACTTTTCACGAAGGTTATCGATTTCGTTGTCCACGGGACACCTCCCCTGGCCTCATTTTATCAGCCCCACAGGCTGATGGCAACTTGAATCATCGGGCATTGGGTGCATCAAAGATTTATTCAGGCCGGTGAGCCGGCAGGGTTAAAATGCCCCCCTCAGAGTGGTATAATAAGTTTATTAAGATATAGGAGGTTTTATTATGAAGCTTTTTTTAGATACGGCCAATGTTGATGAAATCAGGCAGGGGGCCGAGTGGGGTGTGATCAGCGGGGTTACAACAAACCCGTCCCTGGCTGCCAAAGAAGGCCAGGATTTTAACACTATTTTGGCTTCAATTTGCGATATTGTCGACGGCCCGGTCAGCGCCGAGGTTGTTTCGCTGGATTATGAGGGAATGCTGAAGGAGGGTCGCAAATTGGCCGGTGTCCATAAAAATGTTGTAGTCAAGGTCCCGATCATCCCGGAAGGTACGCGCGCGGTAAAGGCTCTTTCTGCGGAAGGGATAAAGGTCAATGTTACCCTGGTCTTTTCTGTTAACCAGGCCCTGCTGGCAGCCAAAGCGGGAGCGGCATATATCAGCCCATTCCTGGGCAGGCTTGATGATATCGGCCATAACGGGGTTGAATTGGTACGCGATATTGTCGATGTTATCGACCTGCATAATCTCGATGCGGAGTTAATTGCCGCCAGCATCCGCCACACCGAACATGTGCCGGCAGTTGCCCTGGCAGGGGCCCATATCGCCACGATGCCCTTTAAAGTTCTGAAGCAGATGTTCAAACATCCGCTGACCGACCTGGGCATCGAGAGCTTTCTGAATGATTGGAAGAAAGCAGAACAGAGCATCTAGCAGCAGGCAGTAAGGGCAGGGGTGGCCCTGCCGGCACCGGGGCCGGTTTATATGCTATTGTTGCCCGTTTATTGGATTGTTTTCAGCAGTTTTTAGCTTGTTTTCAAAATAGATACTGCGGCTGGGGAAGGCGACAGAAACGCCTTCCTCTTCTAATATTTCCATTATTTTAAAGTTTAATTCTTCCTTTACAGCCATAAAGTTGCCCCACACAGTAGTTTTGGTAAAGAAGTAGAAAAAGATATCGAGGCTGCTGTCGCTAAACCTGTCAAAGTTGACAAAAATGACATCGGGATGCACACCGGGATGATTTTTCAATAAATCCTTGATTTTATTTATACAGGACTGCAGTTTGGCACGCGGGGTAGTATAGGTCAGGCCAAGGTGAAAAGAAACCTGCCTTTTTTGCATCCTTGCCCAGTTGGTAATCGCTTCGTTAGCAAGAACTTTATTGGGAACGGTAACCTGGGCATTGGCAAAAGTACGAATCCTGGTTTTTCTGAAGCTGATCTCTTCAACCGTCCCCTCCACAGTGGGGGTAAAAATCCAGTCCCCTACGGAAAAAGGCTTATCCATTATAATAACTATTCCGCCAAAAACATTTGCGACTGTATCCTGGGCAGCCAGGGCAAAAGCAAGACCGCCCAGGCCCAGGCCCGCCAGAAAACCGTTTACATTGTAGCCCCATTCCTGGGCAATAATACTGATTGCCAGGGCAATGATAATGAAACGGAGCACCTTGGCGACAAATTCGGCAATATCTTCATCCAGGCTTAATTTTTCGCTGAATTCTTTCAAAAAATTAACTCCGGCCAGGTTATAGAAGCCCCAGGCGATGAAGATGATAACGGCAGAACGCAACAGGTGGGATACAAAACTCATCACGGCCGGCGACAGTGAAAGATAGGCCAGGGCAAGGAATATTCCGATAATAACTATCAGGGCGCGCAGGGGATTTTCAAAGGCGGAGACAATGGCACTGTCAACCCCGGTTCGTGTCCGGTAAGTCATTTTATAAATAAGAACAATAATAAAGCGGGTAAATATTTTCCTGACCAGCAGGGACAGCAGAAATATAAGCGCTGCAACCGACAGCCGCCACAATATGCCTTCAAGATTGATTAATTGATCCCAGGTCTGGGTCAGAGTTTCAATCAATATAAACACCTCCGTTAAGCAGTGGCTTAATAGACCTAATCAATAAAGGTTTTTCAGATCTTTAACCTTCTATAAAGGGATCTGCTATCCTGCTTTTTGAGCTCAAATGGTTTATAATAGGTTTAAATTGTCCATGGAGGATTTATGGAATTTAGAATAGGAAAAATTATTTTCCCCCTGGTATTGATTTTCCTCCTGGTATCGGTATTCTTTTATCTCCTATGGGATGCAACTTCGGTACCTGCTGTGGAGCCGGAACCGATGCGCAAAATTACCCCCGCCTTTCCCGGGGGAACAGAATATCCTGCTGAAGCAAATATAATCTTTTATCCTAAAAACCCTGCACCGGGCGATTTCCTGATTGTCGAAGCAGGCCCGGTTAAAGATGAAGCCTCTTTTGAATTAATCACTGATTTTCCCGGCACTGTTTCAAGTTATTACCGGTTAGGCGGCCTGCTCTATGTCGTTATTGCCATTAGTTACAACACCGAGCCGGGAACCTATCAACTGGCATTAGAACCAGATCCAGCCGATTCGATCGGGTCTGCTCTGGAAACTGAATTGATCATCGCTGAAAAAGAATTTCCCACCTCGCGATTCAGCATGCCGCCGAGCCGAACTGCAGGCTGGACGACCGAACGGCTGGCCGAAGATCGCGAAAAGGTGCGCCTGGCCCGGGAAACAACGGAACCATACCCCCTCTGGATGCATAGATTTATTTCCCCCCTTGAAGGAAGAGTCAGTTCCGAATATGGTGCAGTCAGGATTATTAATGAAAATCCGCCGAGGAAACACAGCGGTATCGATATCGCCGTCGAAGAGGGTACCCCGATCGTCGCACCCAACCGGGGGATTGTCAGGTTGGCCGAATTTCTGCTTTCAGGAGGAAATACGGTGATTATTGATCACGGACTGGACTTTTCAAGTACTTATATGCATCTGCATACTCTTGAAGTTGAAGAAGGGCAGCTGGTTGAACGCGGTGAATTAATTGGTACAGTGGGCATGACCGGTTACGCCACCGGGCCCCACCTGCACTGGGAAGTAAACATCGGCCAAACCCCGGTTAATCCCGAACAATTATTGCTTAATGAACTGATGTGGATACCGCCCGCCTATGTAAAGCAAAAAATAACGGCCGGGCAATAGTATATTATTATCAGCTATCCCGCATGGATCGGTTTCATGATAGAATGTTGTAACAGAGAAAACCAACCAGGGGTGATCTAATTATGTTGTCGAGCAAAGCACTGGGCATAAGGCCTTCACCAACCATGGCTATTGACAGTAAAGCCAAGGAAATGAAAAGTCAGGGTATCAACGTGATCGGTTTCGGGGCCGGTGAACCCGATTTCGATACGCCGGAGCACATCCGGGAAGCTGCAATCAGGGCCATTAACGGGGGACACACCCGCTATACTCCTGCAGCGGGCACACCCGAATTAAGAGAGGCAATATGCGACAAGTTAAGATCTGAAAACGGCCTGGAGTACAAGCCATCTCAGATCGTCGTCAGCAACGGTGCAAAGCATTCAATCAGCAATGCATTGACCGCCCTGCTAAACCCCGGTGACGAGGTTATGATCCCGGTTCCCTACTGGGTCAGCTACCCTGAGCTGGTCAGGCTCAACGAGGGTCTTCCAATCCCGGTTGAAACCAGTGAAAATAACAATTTCAGGATTACCACAGCCAACCTGGAAAAAGCCTGCAACAGCAAATGTAAAATATTAATATTAAACAGTCCTTCCAACCCAACGGGTCAGATCTGCAGTGAAGAAGACCTGGCAATGATCGCCGATTTTTGCTTTGAGCGCGATATATATATAATTTCAGATGAAATATATGAAAAACTGGTCTACGGAACCTCCAGACACAGTAGTGTTGCTTCAGTAAGTGAGCGGGCAAAAGAGATGACCATAGTGGTTAACGGGGTATCGAAAAGTTATGCCATGACCGGGTGGCGCATCGGATATACTGCTTCAACGGCCGAAGTTGCCGGGGTAATGGCCAATATTCAGAGCCATACAACATCAAACCCCAACTCGATAGCCCAGAAGGCGGCCCTGGCGGCACTGCAGGGGCCCCAGGAATGTGTCGAGAAAATGCGGCTTGCTTTTAACGAGCGTCGCCAGTACATGTACGACAAGGTTAAAGCGATCCCCAGGCTGGATGCTCTCGATCCGCAGGGTACATTTTACCTCTTTGTAAACATAGCCAATACCGTTGGCTGCTCCTATAAGGGAGAGAATATTGAAGGAAGCGATGATTTTGCCCGGCTGCTTTTGGAAAGCCAGGAAGTGGCCCTGGTTCCGGGAACCGGTTTTGGCGCTCCCGATCATGTCCGCCTCTCTTTTGCCACCTCGATGGATAATATTATTGAAGGCATGGAAAGGATCAGCGCCTTTGTTGGAGATTTAGAGTAATTAACTTTAAGCAAATGTGATTTGACTGCCCCGAAACCAGGAGGAAACAGATGTACGATATTGCAATAATCGGCGCCGGAATTATCGGGACAGCTTTGGCCAGGGAACTGGCCAGATTCAATTTAAACCTGGTCTTGATTGAAAAAGACAGTGATGCCGCCAATGGAACAACCAAGGCCAACAGTGCCATCGTCCATGCCGGTTTCGATCCCGAGCCGGGCAGCCTGAAAGCCAGGCTGAATGCCGAGGGGAACAGGCTGTTTGAGAATCTCTGTTTCGAACTGGATGTCCCTTTTCACAGAATCGGTTCACTGGTAATTGGCTTCAGCGATGAAGAGATGCAGACTCTGGATCTGCTTTACAGACGTGGTCAGGACAATAAGATCCCCGGACTGGAAATAATCGATAAAAATAAACTGCACCGCATGGAACCCGACCTGAATGATACTGCAATCGGCGCCCTATATGCCCCGACTGCAGGTATTACCGATCCCTACCTGATGGCTATCGCACTCGCTGAAAGCGCTGCCGAAAACGGGGCCGACATTCGTTTTGACTGCCCGGTAGAGGGAATTGAAAAAATAAAGAGCGGTTTTCAGGTCAGCTGCAGTGATCAAAAAATTGAAGCAAAATATATCGTTAACGCCGCCGGCTTGTATGCCGATACAGTTAATGAAATGATTAACCCTCCTTCCTTTAAAATCAAGCCCAGCCGTGGTGAATATTTTCTCCTTGACCAAAAAACAGGCCATCATGCCAGGCATGTTCTCTTTCCCTGTCCGACGGCCCTGGGCAAGGGAGTGCTGATCGCCCCCACGGCCCATGGCAACCTGATTATCGGACCAAACGCTGAAGCGGTTGATTCAAAAGAGGCAACCGGGACCTCAACCGCGGGCCTCGCCTATGTGCGTACCAATGCCGAAAAAATTAAAAGGAATCTGCCCTTTGAGAAGGTAATTACTTCTTTCAGCGGCCTGAGAGCGAAAACAGACCACGGGGACTTTATCATCGAGGAAGCAGAGTCAAGCCCCGGCTTTATAAATGTGGCAGGAATCGATTCCCCGGGCCTGGCCGCCGCCCCGGCAATTGCCTGTTATGTAGTTGATCTGCTCCGGGAGATCGCCGGTCCACTGGAAAAGAAGAATTTCTTCCGGCCGCTGCCGAAAAGCCATACTCCCTTCATGCAGCTAAGCGATCAATCGAAAGAAAAACTGATCAGGGAAGATCCGCGGTTTGGAAGGATCATCTGCCGCTGCGAAAATATTACTGAAGGGGAAATTGTGAGGGCTATAAAAGGCCCGGTTGGGGCAAGAACTGTCGACGGGATCAAGAAACGGACCCGGCCCGGCGGCGGACGCTGCCAGGGTGGTTTCTGCGGACCGAGGGTAATGCAGATTATTGCCCGTGAACTGGATATCGAAATGCCGGCAGTGAAAAAGGATAAC
>JBNJHN010000066.1:0-10287 GCA_051748565.1 Bacillota bacterium
TGGCCAGGTCCAACCCTGAAGTAAAGTGTTTTCCATGAGCGAAGACCATCCCGCAGCGAAGCTCATGGGTCGAGTGCAGTTTTCCCAAAGCTTCTGCCAGCTGCATGTACATATCCAGGTCGAAAGCGTTCATCTTCCCGGGCCGGTTGATGCCGATGAGCAAAACATGTCCCTTTTCTTCAACAGAAATTTTATCCATATTCAAAGCACCTCCTCAATTACGGGGTCTAACCTCCCCTGTCACCCTTATATTTTTTATTTCAGTAAACTTTTAAAATAAAGCTTAATCCAGCGTCGCTTTTTTTGAATAACACTTCCGGTAAATATGTCGCATCCGCCTGCTTGCAAGGGGGTTAATCGGCTTGCCCCGCCCGAACAACCAGGAGACAATAACCGCTTTGCAGTTTTTCTCCATGACCACGGCTGCTGCAGCGGCATCTTTTTGGGTTGGTCCGCCGCAAAGGGCACCGTTACCTTTGAGCATGACTGCGCTGCGCCCTTTCATTTTTTGGCTGATTTCTGAAGCTGCCCTGCCAGGATCGCGCAAAATATTGGCGTCGATTGCCCGCGCACTGGTCCCGATAATCTGGGCAAAATCTTCCAGGTAAGGATGGACTGTTTTACCGGTTTGAGAGATAGTTAAAGTATCAGGGGAAACAGTATGAATAAGAGCGTTAATCTCTGCAAACCTTAAATAGATGGCCCGGTGCATTTCTGCAACCGGTGGAAGTTTAACTCCACTTGTTTCAGCTAATTTATTATCAAGGTTGATCTTAAGCAGACTTCCGCTGCCTTCGGAAAATGGATTTTCCCCGGTCGGATTAAGATAGAGATTAAAACCGCCGTCAGTTCTCACGCTGTTACCGTATTTATTAAAACTGACAGTGTCACCTCCGGTAAGCCTGCCCCCGGCCTGTTCTTTAAGAAAAAAATCTCTCAACACCTGGGGGTCAAAAATTTCCTTTCCGCTTAATTCAATATAGCGATTTTTAATAAAAGAGAAGCATACCTGCTCCAGTGCATCTGCCACCCTGAAAACATCGTTAATATCTTTTCCCAGGCACAGGGCCCCGTGAGCAACCATCAGGTAAGCTTTCCCCTTTGAGCGGCAAATTGCCCGGGAAACATTTTTTCTGAGTTTTTCTGTTCCCGTTAAACCGTGAGGAACAGCAATAACCCTATTGCCGATCAGGGCTTGCACTGCAGGATCCACAACAGGAATATCCATCTTAAGCGGGCTCAGGGCCGAAGCATAAGGCTGGTGGGTGTGGATCACAAAATTAACATCTTTTCGCTGTTTATATATTTCAGAGTGAAGAGCGATTTCGGAAGAAGGCTCCAGACCTCCCTCATAGCTGCCGTCTTCAATATTTACCTTAACAATTTTATCCGGCGCCAGTGTATCATAGGCTCTGCCGCTGGGAGTAATCAGGTACTGCTTATCATTAATCCGGCAGCTGGCATTGCCCCAGGTGCGGGCGATCAGTCCGGTTTCAACGAGCCTATTTCCGGCCTGAACAACCATTTTTTTTGCCTTTAAAATATCCATCCGACTTCCCACCCGATCCTCTGAACAATTATACAGTATTGAAATTCTCAAGCAGGATAGAACATCCTTAGTTATGGTATCCGCATCTGCAGCACCACCCGTTCCAGCGGCCTGCAGAAAAACACAGGGGTATCCGGATAGGGGAAATTGCCTTTTCATCAAAGCTGATCATGCTGATCTTTAATAACCCGAGTTTTGGATTTGCTAATTATAGTTTAACGGATCGGCAAGCCTTTGTGGAGGTTTTCCGTAAAAAAGGATTTCTGTCCTGATAAAATTTCGCCTTTCCAAATTTGGATTAAAGGTATGGGTACCAGCAAATGAAATTTCTCAAATGATGGAATGCATTGGCCCTTACGGTATAGGAACTTTGCTTTATTTGATGTAAAATTGTATCAGACACTGCCTGTGGAAATAGTCATAATAAATTCATTGAAGGTGATCCATTTATGCGCACATGGAGTGCGAAAACCCGAAGTGCAGAAATTGAAACTGCCCGGAAGAGGCAGTTTGACCTGATTATCATCGGCGGCGGTATTACCGGGGCGGGCATTGCCCGTGAATGCGCCCTGCGGGATTTGACTTTCTGCTTGCTCGACAAAAATGATTTCGCCTTCGGCACTTCGTCAAGATCATCAAAAATGTTTCACGGGGGAATGCGATACCTCGCTTCCCGTGAATACGGGCTGGTAAGGGAATCAACCAGTGAAAGAAACTGGCTGCGGAACCACCTGCCCAACCTGGTAAGGCCGCTCGGTTTTGTCTACCCTGCTTATGAACACGGCAAAGCTAAACCTGTAACGGTCTGGCTTGCCGTTAAGCTTTATGATATTATGTCGGATTGGTTCAGCGAGTACAAAAACTACCGCAAATCTAAGATTTTCAGGGCTAAACAGGTGGAAAAACTCGAGCCCGCTATTGCAATGGAGGAACCCGAGCTGGGCAAGATGATCCTGGCCGGCTTCTATTACGACACCAACTGTGATGATGCACGGGTAACCCTGGAGACTATAAAAGAGAGTCTCGCTTACGCAAAAGGGAATTCTGTTGCCCTGAATTATGCCCGGGCCGAAGGTTTTATTAAAGATTCTACCGGTAAGGTGCGGGGAGTATCGGTAAAAGATATTTTCAGCGGGGCCGGGTTCCAGGTCAATGGCAAATGCGTAGTATCAGCTGCCGGTATCTGGACCGACGAAACACTGGCTGCTGCAGAATACGAAGAACAGAGAATTTACCCGACCAAGGGCGTGCACCTGGTTGTCCCCAACGAACGGCTGGGCAATAATAATGCGATCAGCCTGATTTCATTCGATGATGGAAGGTTTTTCTTCGTACTAAAAAGAGGCCGGGTTTCAATAATCGGAACTACCGACACTGCTTATTATCCCGAATCGAAAAACCTGGACCAGCCAAGATGCAATAAAGAAGACTGCGATTACCTGCTGCGCACGGTAAACAGGATGTTCCCGAACGCCGGGCTTACCTACAGCGATATAATCAGCACTTACGCCGGGATCAGACCCCTGATCAGGCCGGAAGGTGCCGAACAGGAGTCCGATGTCTCCCGTAAACATGAAATCTTCCAAACCGGGGATGGTGTAACGGCAATTGCCGGAGGCAAATCAACCACTTACAGGCTCATGGCCGAAGACTTGCTTTTTTACCTCCTGGAGCACAAACACCTGGACTATTTATCCAAACCAGAATACAATAAGCGCGGCATTTCCAGGCAGCCTTTCGAGATCAGCCTGAGAAGAGAAGAATTCGACCGTGTTATTGCAGATGAGGAGATGACCAATGCGGCACATCCCGATCAGCTTGATTATTTATACACCCAGTTTGGAAAAGGAAGCCTGGAAATTCTCAGGAACATAAAAAAAGCCCCGGGAAAAGGACTCCCACTACTGGAAGGTTATCCGCACTGCACAGCCGAGATTGAATATATCCTGGAACATGAAAACGCCCCGAAACTAATCGATATCCTCTGCCGCAGAACAGAAGCCCAGTGGATGATCTGGCATCACAAGCAGCCAAAGCTGGCTGAAGCTGTTTCCGAAATAATGGCCTCTTACTACGGCTGGAGTAAAGAAGAAAAGCACTCCGAAATCAGTGGCTACCTTAACTATGTGGAAGATAACGTCCACTTCCTGAAGGAATAACCCGCATATTGCCTGATCAGGCTTGAACCCCCATATAGTATGCATCCTGAAAAATTTACCATATAAGAAGGCTCTCCGGGTGAAAACTTTTACAGGGAAAATTTCTTTAACGGCGAAATAAAATAAAAAAAGGGGAGATACCATTGGGAGCACTGCAGCCTGAGGGAATTTCGCATGATACAATTTTAAAAGAATTAAAGCTTTTCGAAGCAGAAGATGTTAACTGGCAAACAGGTAAAGTTCTATCAGGACTTTATAGCCCGGGCCAGGAAGCCCATACCCTTGCCACGGAAGCCTATAACCTTTTCCTGGCCCAGAATGCGCTTTACGTTAATATGTATCCCAGCATCGGCAGACTGGAAAGCGAGATAGTGGCTTCTGCGAAAGAACTGCTGCGGGCAGACGATTATGCTGCCGGCAATATTACCAGCGGCGGAACTGAGAGCATCATGATGGCTGTTAAGACGGCCCGGGACTGGGCCAGGGAAAACCGCTCCCGGATCAAAGATCCTGAAATGGTTTTACCGGTAACCGCCCACCCGGCCTTTATCAAGGCAGCCCATTATTTCGGCCTGAAAGCGGTACAAACTCCCGTCGACAAAAACGGATTCCGTGCAGATATTAACGCATTTAATGCCGCTCTTGGGCCAGACACAATTATCGCTGCCGGCTCTGCCCCCAATTTTTCACACGGCACCATTGACCCCATTGCCGAAATGTCAGCTGCAGCCAGGGCAAAAAATATCCTTTTCCATGTCGACGGCTGTGTCGGCGGTATATATCTTTCCATTCTGCGGAGGATGGGTGGAACTGTCCGTGATTTTGACTTCTCTCTACCGGGTGTCAGCAGTGTTTCAATCGACCTGCACAAATACGGCTATACACCGAAAAATGCCTCGGTCATTCTCTATCGAAAAGGTGATCTGCGAAAATATGCTTGGTTTGTGTGCACATCGACAACACAGTACGCCGTGATCAACCCAACTGCTCAAAGCACCCGCACCGGCGGACCGATTGCTGCAGCCTGGGCTGTGCTGCGCTTCCTGGGAGAAGAGGGCTACCGGAATATTGTCCGCCAGTCGCAGGAGGCAACCAGGACTATGCTTGATGCAATTGAAAAAATCGACGGCATCCATGTTTTGGGCGATCCCGATATGTGCATGTTTACCATTGCTTCTGATCAATTAAACATTTTTGAAATAGATGATGAAATGACCCTGCGGGGCTGGCACCTGCTGCCCCAGTTTGCCTGTGGGGGCAGTCCGGAAAACTTGCATTTCAGCCTTACCATGGCCAACATACCCCACTTGCAGCAATTAATCGATGATCTAACCCAGGTAGTTGAAACCTTGCAAGAAAAAGGTTCTGCTGTAAACCGGGAAAAACTGAAACAAACAGCAGAGCAGCTTTCCGACAAATCAGTGGAAGAAATCATGGCTGCGATCATGGAATCAATCGGTATAAAGGAACTGAAACTGCCCCAAAGGATGGCTGCCCTGAATACAATATTAAATTACCTGCCCGCCGAGCGCCGGGATGACCTGCTGATATTTTTCTTTAACAGGACCGGGTAAATGATCGGGCAAATTATAAAGTGGTAGAAATATTTAATTAATCCGGTTGACAGAACAGCGAAGCAATAACTATAATTACAGCAGATTATATTTTGCTTGCCGGCTGTCACCCCTTTCAATTTTTCATGAAAGGGGTATATTTAGCGAGGCGTTATACTTGCATAAGTATAACGTATTTAAGGAAACATTGTAATATTATGGGATGAAGTAGGTGTTAAGAGGTGAAAAAACAGAGCCTGGAGACGGAAAAATCGATTGGCCGACTGATTTGTCACGACATAACTAAAATTGAAAAAGGGGTCTTTAAAGGCGCCATCTTTAAAAAAGGCCACCGGATTCGCCCGGAAGATGTGGAAACCCTGCTCGACCTGGGCAAGAAACATATCTATGCCCTTGAACTTGAAGAAGATGAGCTTCACGAAGATGATGCCGGAAAGAGGCTTGCCCGGGCACTGGCCGGCCCCGGTCTTAAAATAGGGGAACCATCAGAGGGCCGTCTTAACCTGGTGGCTATTCATCAGGGCTTATTAAGAGTAGATGCCGCCCGACTGCTCGCTGTAAACAGCATTACTGACGTTGTAGTTGCAACCCTGCACAACAACTCACCTGTGCATGCCGGTGAACAGGTTGCCGGTGCAAAGGTGATCCCCCTGGTTGTTAAAGAATCAACCGTTATGGAGGTTGAAAATATCTGCCTGACAGGAGAACCGCTGATCCAGGTTTTACCGTACCGGGAATACAGGATTGGCGGGTTGATCACCGGCCGGGAAGTGTTCGAGGGAAGGATTAAAGATGGTTTTGCACCGGTTTTAGCAGAAAAGGTTTCACATTTTAACCTGGAGAAACCGCTGATCCGCTTTTGTAGTGATGATGCCGATCAAATCGCAGCCTCCGTTGATGAATTGCTCACTGAAGGCTGCAGCATGATTATCGTCACCGGGGGCATGTCGGTCGATCCCGATGACGTAACTCCAACCGGCATAAAAAAAACCGGGGCGGAAATTATAAAATACGGGGCACCGGCCTTGCCGGGTGCAATGTTTCTTTTAGCTTACAAGAATAATTTTCCCCTGATTGGGCTGCCTGCCTGCGCAATGTACTTTAAGAATACCGTCCTGGATATAATCCTGCCCCGCCTTCTGGCCGGAGAAAAAGTAAGCGCGGCCGATATTGCCGCCCTGGGCCATGGCGGGCTATGCCGGCAGTGCGATAAATGTACTTTTCCCGATTGCTCCTTTGGCAAGGGGGGGTTAATTGATGAATGATCCCGTTATGCAAAAATTATTGGACGCAGTTTATCAAATATTCTCCGGTGATAATACTTTACCGGACACACCGGTATATGTTAAAAAATTAAGCCCGCTTGAGGCAATCGGTTCTCCGGGCAGCTGGGATTATCCCCTTTTACGCGGTAGGGAAACATTGCTGCAGGCTACCGTGAGAGAAAGTCCCGGACAGGCTTACACAAGTTCACCGGTTCCTTTCCAGGGCAAACTGCAAGATATTCTTGAACTTAATCTTGATAATATCGGTAACAGGGCTATTTTCATTGCGGTTTTTAATGCCCTTCTAAGAGATCAAAAAATAATAGGAAAAACTGTTCACTGCCGAAACAGTGATCCGGAAAAGTGCGGCCAGGAAGTTGCCGCTTACCTGAAAATGAAACATAATCCTGAAAAAATTGGGGTTGCCGGATACCAGCCGGCGCTAATCAGCGCCCTGGTCGATTATTTTGGACCCGAAAAAATTAATATTACAGATCTCGATTCCGATAATCTTAACAAAGTTTTTAAAGGAGTAAAAATAAAAGATGGAATTACAAACACAAATAACCTGATTGCAGAAAACAGTCTGCTTCTCGTTACCGGCAGTGTATTCGTCAATAACACGGCCGATCCTTTCCATAAGGCGTTTCAAAATGGCAAACCTGTCTACTTTTTTGGAACTTCAGTTAAGGGTATTGCTCACATCCTTGGTTTGCCGCATATTTGCCCGCTTGGATCCTGAAAGGAAACAATCTTGTATCTAAATAAATTATATAAAGTTATACTCATTGTGCTCACGCATCTTGTCATAACCGGGGCAACCGGTTGTTCTCCGGATACGAAAATAATATTGAATGTATCCGCCGGGGCCGGTTTAATCGATGCCATAACAGAAATTAATGAAATCTACATGGAACAAAATGATAGCATTGAGTTACTTAACAATTTTGCCGCATCCGGTGACCTGAGGGTTCAAATAGAAAATGGAGCTCCGGCAGATATCTTTATTTCCGCTGCTGTAAGTGAAATGAACATTCTTGAAAAACAGGGTCTTATTATACCGGAAACACGTCGTAATATAGCAGGCAATAAGCTGGTATTGATTACCCATAGAGAGAGCAAATTAGACATTTCCGGATTTACAGATCTCCTGGGTGAACAAGTTTCATTGTTTGCAATGGGCGATCCCGATTTTGTACCTGCCGGATCATATGGACTGCAGACTTTAGAACTGCTGGGCATATCTTACAAAGAGCTGCAACCTAAAATTATACTCGGTAATAATGTCCGTCAGGTTCTTAATTATGTGGAAAACGAAACCGTCGATGCAGGAATTGTATATCTAACTGACGCTCTTTCATCCCAGTCGGTAAAAGTGGTTGAAGCTGCGCCCGAAATAATTAATGCTGAGATTATATTCCCGGCAGCAATTATAACCTCAAGCAAGAATCTGGAAGCCGCCATTGAATACATTAATTTCCTGACCAGCACCGAAGCCGTTAATATATTTGTTAAGTACGGCTATGCTATTATTGATAACTAACCAGTAATCCGGGGAGACGATCTGATGCTTGAACCTTTTCTTTCGCCTCTTTATATATCAATGAAAACTATACTTGCCTCCACGATGATCACTTTTTTCCTCGGCATAGCAGCCGCACGCTGGATGGTCAATTACTCCGGGCGATTTAAAAGTTTAATCGACAGCTTATTTCTTTTACCCCTGGTCCTGCCGCCAACGGTGGTAGGATTCGGTTTGCTTCTTTTATTTGGCAAAAACAGCCCGCTCGGGCAGCTGCTGGACCTCTTCGGAGTAACTGTCATCTTCTCCTGGCCGGCCACTGTGATTACCGCAGTTATCGTCTCTTTTCCCTTGATGTACATTTCAGCCCGCGGGGGTTTTGAACAGGTTGACATCAATATAGAAAATGCAGCCCGTACTATGGGCGCCGGAGAATGGCGGGTCTTCTGGACGGTTACCATGCCCCTTTCCTGGCCTTCAGTTATGGCGGCAACAGTACTGGCCTTTGCCCGCGCCCTGGGTGAGTTCGGGGCGACCCTCATGCTTGCCGGAAATATTCCCGGAAAAACAACAACTATCCCTGTAGCAATTTATTTTAAAATACAGGCCGGGCATATGGAAGAAGCAATGATCCTGACCCTGATTGCTCTGGTTTTTGTTTTTGTATCACTGGCTTTACTGGCATACTGGAAAGATAAAGCGAAGAAAACCGGAAGGAACAGAGCATATGCTGGAAATTAAGATTAAGAAAACCCTGCCTGATTTTCATCTCTCCATTGATCTTACGGTCAACCGGGAAATAGTTGCGATCCTGGGGCCCTCGGGATCCGGTAAAACGATGACCCTGCTCTCCATAGCCGGTTTGATTCACCCGGATGAAGGAAGTATCAGGCTAAATAAACGTATCCTTTTTAACTCGGCTGAGGGTGTTTCCCTACCGCCACAAGAACGTAAAATCGGCTTTGTTTTTCAAAATTACGCTCTTTTCCCCCATTTGACAGTTGCTGAAAACATTGCTTATGGCATGCACGGTAAACCAAAAAAAGATATTCAGAAGAGGGTGGCAGAGCTTCTTGAATTGATCAATATCCCGGGGCTGAGGATGCGCTACCCAGGTGAGCTCTCTTCCGGCCAACAGCAAAGAGTGGCCCTGGCCCGGGCAATCGCCCCGGATCCGGAAGCGCTCCTGCTTGATGAGCCTTTTTCTGCTCTCGATACTTTCCGCCGGGAGCGCCTTGAGTATGAACTGCTGGCTCTGCATCAATATTTCAAGGGCGATATCCTGTTTATCACTCATGATCTTGCCCAGGGTTTCAAAATCGGGAAGAGGATGGCTATCTTTGATAACGGGCGCATTGTGCAGTGTGAAAAGAGGGAAAAGGTAATAAACTCCCCGGTTAACAGAACAGCAGCCCGGTTGACCGGGGTAAAAAATCTCTTCGATGGTTATATTACCTCCATCGAAAATGGCGCTGTTCTGGCTTATATCCCGGAGTTTGGCAAATCGCTTAAAATCAATTATGCTGATACCCTTAACCTTTCAGTAAACCAGGCAGTTATAATCGGTATCAGGCCGGAGCATATTGAAATCATCGATTACAAGCAGGGAAACACGATTCCAGCCAGGGTTAGCCGCCTGGTTGACGGGGTTACAGATTTACACTACTATTACTTTGCAGATAAAGACATTAATAAAAAATATAACCTTGAAAGCTGCACATCACGAACTCTGCTACCACCAAACCTTGATACGGGAAAATCCTGTTTTCTGTATTTCCCGCCTGACCGGTTGATTGTTTTAACAGAATAGAGGAGGTTTAAGCAGTAAATGGATTACTTAATCAGGGATATAATAAACCAGGTTGTCTCCTCCTATCCACACAGCCGAAACACGGGCTGGGAAAAAGCGCTTATCGCATATGCTTCAGCAAATGACCCTTTGTTTAAAACACTAAAAGAGATAGTCAGCCCAAGCCATTTTTTACCGCAGGACTTTATGCCGGATGCCCGTACTGTAATAACCTACTTTCTACCTTTCATTGAGGATGTGGTCGACAGCAACAAGAAAGACCGCCACAGCTCCCACACCTGGGCGGTTGCCTATATCGAGACCAACAAACTAATCGGGGCAATAAACGAGCGCCTGCAGCAAGAACTGGTAAAAGAGGGTCACAAGGCGGTTTTTGTGCCTGCAACCCATAATTTTGATCAAGAAACA
>JBNJHN010000067.1:0-4365 GCA_051748565.1 Bacillota bacterium
TGATCAATGTGGAAATCTTTGTCGGGACACCCTGGAGCTGATCGTCGTCAAAGCCCCAGCTCCGAAACAATAACTATCCTTTTTACAGGAACATCCATGGTAAAACTTCCAGTCCTTTAAAAAACCGGAAGTTTTATTTACCTAAATGATTCAGAACGCCCCTGACCAGACCGGCGGCGCCTGATATCATCATGTCACCGTGCGGAACTGCCAGGTAGCCCATATTGGCAGCCAGTTTTCTCTGCGGGCCGGTGATGGAAATAAAGTCAAATTTATAGTTTTCCGCTTCAGGAAGAATGGCACAGCCATGACCGTGGTCTTTAAAAACTTCTTCATTGGTCAGAGTACGCTCCTGAAAACTCTTCAAATAATCATTCAGCTTTTGTTTCGTCAGCAAGCCGGTGTGGTGCTCAAACACACCGTATACCCGATCGCCGGCCACCAGGAAAGCTATTGTATGCTGGTTACCCACATTGACCAGCATACTGCCTCCATTTACTGTAGCCTCCTTAACCCGAAGATCTTCCAGGCTGCCCAGGATGGCCGCCGCACCCGTGTCCATTAACCAAATCTCCTCAGCTTCTTCCCGACAACAATCAAGCACCGCCTTCATCCTGGTAAAATATTCAGGCAGGCTGTGATGATTATAGATCAAGCCTGACAGTCTGCCCCCCTGGCCCAGAAATCTTTGCCAGTGTTCAAACCGAAACTCCCGGTTGCTCCTATCCGGGGAAAAACCGTGATCCTGAACGGCAAAAGCAAAAACACGCGGCAGATCCACTTCAAACAGGGACAGGGCTTCCTTTAAAACAGGAATATCAATATCTTTGAATTCCACATGGACAAAATCGGCCGGGGCGGAATCTGCCAGTTCAATTCCCTGAGCGGTTACTTTCTCCAGGTTATCTTTGATGGTCAGTGCCGCTTCACGGGTAGCAAAAACCCTGTAGCCAGCCTGAAGGTGCCTTTTAACCGCCCCGGATGAACTTCCACCACCCATCAGGTAACCGTGTATAAAAATATCTTTCCCTTCTTTAGTTAGCCGTTCAATTTGCCTGGCCACAATTTGTGTCTGTGAAGGCAGAATCATTTTTACGTTATTTTCCATTTCCTGTTCAGGCCGGTAAACTAAAATATCCTGGGTTCCGCTGCCGATATCCACTGCTAAAATAATTTTCATTTTATCCCTGCCTTTATTCATTGACACCAATTAAAAAACGAGAACTTTTTGTGTACTTTCCGTTAAACTGGCCAGCTCGGCCATGGATCTTCTCTTAGCACCGGCAGTGAAGCATGGGGACTGAAGCAGGGGGACGGAGTTGCTGCTTCATGCTTCTTAATGCTAAGTTGTTTAAGATGCCGTTTCGCTTTATATCCTTATTTTATATATTATCTTTGCGTACTAGTAAATCCTTCCAGACACAGTTGACACAGTTTATATCACCAATGAATTGGACATTTACTTGAAAACAGAAAAGAAGACAAGTGAAACATCCCTCTATTTCCCCCCCACTGTATTGCTCGACATTTATCACTTAGATTAATTATAATAATGATAAAGCATAAACCAGGCACTTTAAAGCAGGTAATAGGTGAATCAGGAGACAGACAGTGACACTAACAAACAACATAACAGATACTGCTTTAATTTTTGAAGGTGGGGGAATGCGGGCGAGCTATACGTCAGGATTCTTAAATACCCTGCTGGAAAACGGCCTCTATTTCGATTATGCAGCCGGCATCTCTGCCGGAGCCAGCAACACTGTTAACTATTTATCAAGAGATACGAAACGGGCTAAAAAATCTTTTGTTGACCTGGTGCTCGAGCCTGAGTTTGGCGGATGGCGATCATTTATCAAAGGCGAAGGGTATTTCCGCGCCCATTATATCTATGAAGAGACCCATTACCCGGATGCCGCACTGCCACTGGACTTCGAAGCGTTCATGGCCAACCCGGCCCGCCTGCGGATCGGCGCTTTCGAAATGGATTACGGCCGGATGCACTACTTTACAAAAGATGATATCAATACGGTTCACGATTTAGTGAAAATTGTCCGCTCATCATCAACGCTGCCGTTTTTTATGCTGCCCACAGAATTTCAGGGAAAAACTTACCTGGACGGCGGCCTTAACAGCGGTATCGCTTTAGACATCGCCAAAGAGGACGGATTCAAAAAGTTTTTTATCGTTCTAAGCCGCCCAAAGGGTTTCAGGAAGGAGCCGTTTAAATTCCCGGGGATTATTAAAGCATATTTTCGCAAACATCCCCACCTGGCAAATGCCCTGCTTAATTCTCATAAAAAATATAATCAGGTCCTGGATGAGCTGGATGAACTCGAAAAAGAAGGCAGCGCCTTTCTTGTCTGCCCGGAAACCATGCCTGTAACCAGTATGGAGACAAACTATGATAAGCTGGAGAAAAGTTATCAATTGGGGTATGCACAGGGCAAGCGTGATTTGCCACGTTGGAAAGAATTCCTGGAAGTAAAATAAAAGCCGGAAGGAGTATGATAAACCATGGCTAATAAAAAAACACCGCCATCTATCGAACAGTGGTTAAGGGAAGCCAAAACCGATCCTGCTGCCGCAAAAATCGGGATGTTTTTGGTTCATAATGGTGTCGTTCGCCAGACACCGAAAGCAAAAGTCCGCCAGGGTCTCGATGACGGTTCTTCAGTAAAGGGCATGGAATTTTCCTACGACGCTGAAAAAGTTAAAGATGCTATTGCTGAAACTAATAAACTTGACGGCATCTTCTATGTTAAAGCATGGCTCAACGAAGGTCAGCTTGAAGTTGGAGATGACATCATGTATGTTCTCATTGGCGGCGATATCCGGCCACATGTTGTAGATGCGCTTCAATTCCTGGTTGAAAAAATCAAAACCGAAGCTGTGACGGAAATAGAAATAAAAGATAACTAAAGGAAAATCAAATCGATTTCCTTGCTTTAAATAGATCCACCCTGAATCCGTAAATGGTAACCCTGATAATGTTGGTTCACCTTTATCATCGCAGCAATATGGGGTTATACAGGTATCGCCATGCACAAACTCGAAGACTACGAAGGTGAAGAAGAAGAGTGTAACCAGTAATTAAGGCAGCAGTTTCGGTTGCACCAGAAGCTTCATAAATGGCTGGCAGACGACAAGTGGGGCAGCCCCCTGTATCCCCCTCTCTTAATGACAAAAATTAGTATTTATTTTTTCCTTGAAACGAAACTATTTTGCTGATCACTTGTCTATTGTTTAGGATAACGAAAGGAGAATCAGCATCATGAAAAAAATGTTATATTTTTTAACTCTCGCTGTTGTTTTAATCATGCTTGCCGGAGCAGGGTGTTCTACTGAACAAGGTGAACCAGGTCCGGAACCCGGGGCAGAGCCAATCAGCGGTACCGTATACAGTATTGAGGATGGGCGAATCCTGGTAGTCAGCGGCATCGAAGATGTTAATATCCCCCGCAGTGAATGGTTTGAGCAGGGAAATAGAGCTGTTTATTTCGCTATTGAGGGGGACACTGTAGTCGAACTTAACAGCGAACAGGTTGACGCTGGGCTAATCGCCCGGGGTCAAAAAGTTGATGTTTACCATGAAGGGTTCCTGGCTGAATCCTATCCGGAACAGGGCAAGGCATTAAAAGTAGTAATCACTGATCCTGAGGCAGCAGAAGAGGCATATACAGACTCGGGAAGGTTTATCGGAATCATGGTAAACGAATCTGTTGAACTACTTGAAGTAGAAATAAGCGGTGTACCTGAGGAAATGGGGTCGCGTTTCTTTCGTATAACCGATCTAATCTGGACTGTTGTTGATCGCCTTGATCTGGAACCTGAAGAAGAAATTATCTTTCGCTACCTGGAAGATGACGAATCAGATGGCTTAGTTTTTGATATGTGGAGAATAGAAAACTAAAAAACTTTTAACATAACAAGTTTATCTTTTTCTTGCCACGAGTAAATGCCCGGTTTTTTCTAAATACCGGGCTTACTTATTTGATATTAATCACATAAGCATGGTATTATTTTTATAGTAAAAAATCTTTAAAAGTGGAGGCAATGTAATGGCACCTACCTGTGGAACCGTAATGCTGTCTAATGGAATAAGTCTTCCTTACCTGGAACAAGGGGATCCGGACGGGAAGGCAGTCCTATTCCTGCACGGTTTTGCAGGTTCCTGCCATTCCTTCGATCAGGTGCTGCCTCTTCTGCCGGACTCTCTTTACGCCCTTGTTTATTCGCAGCGTGGCCACGGCGACGCCAGTAAACCGCAAAGGGGTTACCGCCTGCAGGATTTTGCTTCAGACGCCCGGGAATTCCTGGATCTATTCGGGCTTCAGAAAGCTGTCGTGATGAAGCACGGGGACG
>JBNJHN010000067.1:4465-10131 GCA_051748565.1 Bacillota bacterium
GAAGCACGGGGACGGAGGTGCTGCTTCACTCTTCGCAGAAGTAAGAGAACAGAGTTATTTGCAGCATTTTCACTGTAGCATAAACTATCTGCCCGAGGTGTCATTATTGTCAAAATGCCCATCAATAAATTAAAGCGGAATCTACCATATCATGATCCGAGAAGTATAAACCGGCAGGTAAATTTTAATGAAGGCATGGATTACCACCGGTTTCTTCAAATCTTACTCATCTGATTTCTACAGTGGTATAATAAACGCAGTAAGAATGATTCCGATTCTAGGACAGGAGATGTATACCGTTGCAGAAAACCCATCTGATTGCCATTCTCTGCTTCCTCTTGATCACTGCCCTCTCCGGCTGTTCAGAAAAAATAGCTGAAGACCTCTATCTAAATGAAGCTCCCGGTATTCGGATCACTGCTGAGGCCATGGAGGCGCTTAAAGCCGACGGTGAAGCACACACCCTTAGCTATACCATACGCTCTTCATGAGCGGGCAGCATGACAATTCCTGCCGTGAATGCAGGAACACCCCCAAATAAAGAGTCTTATTTGTCAGTTGATCTCGACGGCGCCCCTTTATTTATTCACAGGGATTTAATTGATTGGAACATCGAAATATACTGGTTTGGTTTTGAAGAGGCGGGCAAACTGACCGTCAGGACTTATTAGAAGGCAGGTGAATATTTCACCTAAAACAAGGGAATAAGACAAGGGAAGACAAGCGATACCCCCCTTATCTTTTATTCCTTTCTCTTTTAGGCAGATTTTATACTGCCCAAAAAAAGTTCCCCGCCAAAAAGGTGAGGCTGAACTGGCAAAGAAATAGTTAACAAAAGTAAAGAAAAACCGGAAAAGGGGTTATCGGATTGGACTCTGATCAGTATATAGAGTTGATGGATAAGGCCAGCAAACTGATAAACGATAAAAAATTAGACGAAGCAGAAAATATCCTGCAAAAACTATTTCCGAAGACTGACAGTGAGCAAAAGATTATTGTGATAAACAACCTGGCTTCCATTACTTATCAGCGTGGGGAAACTGAGCAGGCCCTGGCCCTCCTTGAACCATATCTGCAAGCCGAATCACCTGTTGATAGTCCCTACACGTTTGGCCTTGCTGCCCAGTTGTATGCCTGTATTGACCGCCGGGATGAAGCGAAACGCTGTCTTAACCGGGCAGTAAAAAGTTTCGAAAAGGCGCTCTCTTACTTCCAGGAACAGAATATAAATCCCCAATCATGGTATGAATACACTGTTCAGCTTATGCGTGCTGCCGGAGCCCTTGCGGATCACCGGCGGGTCATTGATCTCTATAAAAAATATGAAAGATATCATGTCAGCTGGGAAAATCGATTCCACGCAGGCATTGCATACTTTAATCTCAAGCGATACAAGCAGGCTGCTTCCATCTGGGATCCGTTAAAAAAAATTGGCAATTTTATCGTTCCTATGCAGCGGGTCGCTTTCCTCATGGAAAGGGATGTTGTTCCCCAATTTGAATTAAGCTACAAACCACTCGAATGGGATGGGGTTATCAAAAAATTCAAGGATGCCGGTGATAGCAAGGAAAAACAGGAAGAAGCTTTAGAGGACGGGATGATTCGCATTGTCCTGCTTGGTACGCTTTTTGGCGAGCAACCGGGGGAAGGAGAAAAGAAAAACGCAGTAAAAATTCTGGTAAGCTTTGGCAGAGAATGGGGCAAAGAGCTGGGTCAGCGTTTGCTGGAGAGCGCCCTTGTGCCAACCGAAGTAAAAATGGAAGCTGTATTTGCCCTGGTTGAACGGGGCGTATATGCAGAAGATGAACAGGTACCGGTATGGATTGACGGGAAAGAAACCCTGGTTAGAGTGGAAAAAAAAGAATTAAGCTTGGAGGCAGATCAGGAGCTGGATCAACTATGCAACAGAGCCCTGGAGTTCCGAAACGAAGGCCAAACAGATGAAGCAATTGCTCTGCTGGAACCACTATATCGGGAAGGTAACTTTTACCCCCGCGCTATGATTACCCTTGCTAACCTCTACCGTAACAAAAAAGAATGGGAACCTGCCCTTAATATTTTAGAGATACTTGCCGAAGCTTTCCCCGAGGAACCCGTGATTATGGTTAACTTAGCCGGACTTTATGTCGAGAGCAGTGCTTTTGATCAGGCCCTGCAGTGCATTGCCCGGATCGAGAATGAAGAAATGAGTGGAATTATCAGAGGACGTCTGGATTACATACGCAACATGGCCGAACAAAGGCTCACTCCCGATGAATATATCGACCATCTGGAAGATGATTACATCCATCAGCTTGGCGAAAGTTTAAGGTTGGAAGTTGAAGAGAAAAAATTTACCCCCAGGTTTACCCTGAACCGGGGGCTGAAAAACATGCCGAATGAATGGCTGCTCAATATGTGCTCAGTTCATGATATTGAGACCCATCGTCATCGCCCTCAGAGAGAAAAAGCAATTACTGCTTACCTTACCAACCCTGCACACCTTAAAAAAGCCGCCCAAGCACTCACCCGGCCTGAACAAGAGCTGCTCATTTACCTTCTTGGCAAGGAAGGCTGGACCCTTTTAAGTGCCGTCAGCCGTAAATTCGGCAAAATGGAAGGCGATGGTTTTTACTGGGATGAGGAAAAACCTCAGTCGACGACGGGTAGGCTTTGGAGTAAAGGTCTAATTATGGTCGGCAAAGCTATACTGAATGACCGGCTGGTTAAAATTGCTGCTATTCCCGTGGACCTGAGGCCTCTGTTGGAGGATATCTTCAACAGTGATAGGCTGTAGAGCATAAATGTAGATAGGGTCAACCTCTTATCCGCTGACTGGAACAATGGCGCACAACCCTGGAACGACTCATCAACTACTTTACCAGGCATTTGAAGAGCTTCAATTTGGAGGTAAGCCATATTCACGAACTGGCCATTACTGAATCACTGCTTGAGATTGTTTTAAAGCATGCTGAAGAGAACGGGGCAGATAAAATCGTATCAGTAAACCTACAGGTAGGAGAAATGCGTGATATTACCGAAGAATGGGTGCAGCGCTATTTCGACTATCTCAGCAAGGGTACCATGGCTGAAGGGGCAAAGATTATGATTAGAACAATCCCGGTAACTTTTCGCTGTGAAGGCTGTGCCCATCTCTTTTCTGCAGTTATAAGAAAGGGCGATCCGGTCTGCCCTATTTGCTCTGGCCACAGGGGGCAGGTAACCGGGGGTAATGAATTCCTGATCGAAAGTATAGGGGTGATCTAATGGATAAGGTGCGCTTAATAGACATTAAAAAAACAATACTAGCCGATAACCATGATCTTGCAGCAGAGATCCGGCAAGAGCTGCGGCAAAACGGCGTTTTTATGTTAAATATTATGGCTTCACCGGGCGCAGGAAAGACCAGTTTAATCATTGAAATGCTGCGTCGAATGAAGCATAAGTACTACTTTGCAGTTATAGAAGGAGACATTGAATCACAGGTCGATGCCGAAAAAGTGGCTAAAGAAGGAGTAAGCGCAGTGCAGCTGCGAACCGGCGGTTCCTGTCATCTTGATGCCCCGATGATCAAAGAAGCGCTGAAAAAGATAGACCTCAGCGCTACAGACGTGATCCTGATAGAAAATATAGGCAACCTGGTCTGCCCCGCAGACTTCGATCTCGGTCAGACGCGAAAGGCCATGGTTTTAAGCGTTCCCGAAGGTGATGACAAGGCACTTAAATATCCCCTGATGTTCTCGGTATCCGATCTTTTGGTGGTCAGTAAAACCGATTACCTTGATTATTCAGATTTTAATTATGAAGCCCTTAAAGAGCGTTCGGAAAAGCTTAACCCCCAGCTTAAAATCATTAAGACTTCAGCAAAAACGGGTGAGGGCTTAGAAGACTTCTGCCTTTGGCTGCAAGAAGAGATTGAAGCGGCACGCAATTAGTTTTCGCTGCGCATCATCATCATCGTCATCATCTGTTCAAAACTGTTTTCCGGCAGCTTGCGCCTCTCTTCTTCCGGTTTTGGCTTTAGTGAAATTGCCTCTGCAAGGCATCGCGGAACACATACGCCGCAACCAATGCAACGGTTTTTCAATACTGCGGCTGGTTTGCCACCTTCAAAGGAAATCGCCTCCATATGGCAAACTTCAGCACATTCGCCACACTCTATACAGCTAGTTGAATCAACCTCAGCATAGTTGTTTGAATAAACAAGTTCCCCGGGGTTGGGATCGCGCTTAATTGAAGCTAACACCCCACAGCAATCGCCGCAGCAATTACACATCCCGGTGGGGTTCGCGGATGTAGCCGGCTGGGTTACCAGGCCCGCTTCCTGGGCACGGGAAACAATACCTATCGCTTCCTCGACATTGATCTCCCGGCCCATTTTATTATCGAGATAATATTGCCCCATTGAGCCGAAAAGAAGACAGACTTCCAGCGGGGCGCCGCAGGATCTGTCCAGCACATCTTTACTTTTACGACAGACACAGTCAGCGACAACAATTTTCCCTGCTTTCCTGATGATCTCTGCTGCATCATCAATTGATGCCACCTGGTACTGAGGATCAATTGACTGTGCTATAGGGATGGTGCGCAGAAAAGTTCCTTTGATTCCAATAAACGCTTTGTCCATACCCTCGTTAAGATAACGGTCAACCATCTCAGCAAGCTCCCGATCCATCCGAGGCAGTTGAAATTCGTAGATGCCATGAATGAATGCCGTTGCCCCGTAGCGAATAATTCCATTTTTATTTAAACGGAAAAGCAGCCCTCTTGATGCCATATCTTCCAGTTTTTCTTTCATCTCATCCAGCGGTCGATCCAGCTTTTTTGCAATCTCTTCAGGCTTTTCAAGGGCCGGGCTAAGTGCTGAAAATATTTCAGCATCCTCTTTGCTGAAAAGTTTCCTGAGGATTTGAATCTCCACACCAGATTCAGTAGCGGGAAAACCGACGGAGTAACCGTCAAGCTGTTCCTGCAATCGTCGATAAATATCTTTACTCATAATTACCCCCCAAGTACGCTTAAGCGAAAATCATTCAAGCCGGAAGCAAATTATAGCTCAATGGATAGATTATAACATGGCAACAAACCAATGAACAAAAAACAGCATCTCGCCTCTCTTCATAACCTTTCAGTTTCTGAGTTAATTAGAAATAAAGTGCCATTCTCATATCTACACCAAACCGAGCACTGCTGCCAGCTTAGTTTCAGTATCCGGATCGTTTTCAGCCCAGATGTGACCGGACAGCTGCTCATAATCAAACCAGAGATATAGATTAATCAGCGGCGGATCACTTTCCATCCCACCAGGCCGGTGCAGCCTGCGCATCTTACCTCCGGCCGTAATCACATGCCCGGTCAAAACCCCAAAAAGATAATTTATATCTCTTGCCGGGTTCCTGTTTGTAAAGGCCAAAATATTGGGGACAATTCGCTTGGGGTTGACGCTCTTAAATTGCTTTCCGGCTTCCCTGACATGCTTGGCAATTGCATTATAAACAGGATCTATATCTTTCCAGGCCGGCGGCGTCAGATCCAGAGTTTTTTCTTCCAAATAAAAAACCAGCTTGGATTCGGAGTATACTTCAAAATCAACCGTTTTCATCTCGCCTTCCGGTATTTTTATTGCCGTCAGCCCTTTACCTTCCAGATAACCCTTAACAATGCTTTCACCCGTTTTAGCCATGGCC
>JBNJHN010000068.1:0-10107 GCA_051748565.1 Bacillota bacterium
AGGAGCAGGTAGTTAAGCTGATCGCTGTGCTCGCTCTTTTCGGCGAAGAGGGGATATAAGGTTAACCTGCCGCTGATTTGGGGCTCCCTGATTTCTATCTGGGCTGAAAAATCATTTATTGTAATAGCCATATTCTTTAGCCTCCTTTCTTTTTTAGTGCTGGAATAGGGTAGCACTTCTATTATAGGAGGCTAAAGGGACATATATGTGTCATGTAAAAAAGAAACTGGTGTTTATACTTGGGGTTGGCAGGGCGCCCAGGTGCCGGGATTGGAGACCCGGGTATGCCCCTTTAATAACAGTGATTTTATCAGGGCCCTTTATAGTTTGTGCTTCTCAATAAAATCTTCTAAGACTTCATCAAGATTGGGGCTGCCCACTTCAGCTAATTCGTACTTAACCCGCACGAAGGGCTTGTTAATTTTAATAATCCTGGACAGATCTATCGGTGTGCCGATAACCACAGATTCGCAATCAGTATTATTAATGGTTTCTTCAAGATCTCTCAACTGTAGTTCATCGTAGCCCATGGCAGGCAAAAGTATGCCGATATCCGGATAAGTCTCAAAAGTATCGACCAGTTTACCGACAATATAGGGGCGGGGATCGACCAGTTCTTTTGCTCCAAAGCGTTGAGAAGCAATCGTACCGGCCCCGATTTTCATCTCTCCATGCGTTAAAGTAGGCCCGTCTTCGATCACTAAAACTCTCTTTCCTTCAATTAATTCGGGGTTGTTTAAAGTAATTTTTGATTCGGCCCTGATGATAACCGCACCGGGGTTAATGTTGTGAATATTGTTTTCCACCCGTTGGATCGATTCCGGGCCGGCACTGTCGATCTTGTTGATGATCGCCACATCGGCCATTCTTAAATTAACTTCTCCCGGATAATAGTTTAATTCATGATCGGGGCGGTGCGGATCCAGCAGCGTAATGGCCAGGTCCGGCCGGTAAAAAGAGAAGTCATTGTTGCCGCCATCCCACACAATCAGATCACAGCCGGCGGGATCATTTTCAGCTGCCCTGAGGATAGCTTCGTAGTCAACACCGGCATAGACAATATTGCCGCGAGTGATGTGAGGCTCGTACTCTTCCATTTCCTCAATGGTGCAATTATGTTTCTGTAAATCATCCAAAGAAGCAAATCTCTGCACTTTTTGCTTCTCCAGGTTGCCATAAGGCATAGGATGCCTGATTACCACTGCACTGAGATTGCGATCCATTAACAGTTCAATCACTTTACGCGAGGTCTGGCTTTTACCGGAGCCGGTTCTGACTGCACAAACAGATATGACAGGCTTGCTGCTCTTAATCATTGTACTGTTCGGCCCCAGCAATTTAAAGTCAGCGCCGGATGCGTTGACAATTGCACTGATACCCATAACCGTACTGTAACTCACATCACTGTATGAGAAAACACACTCATCTGCCTGTAAATCCTTAATCAACCGGGGCAGTATCTCTTCTGAATAAATGGGAATTCCATCGGGGTATAAACTACCCGCCAGCGATGGTGGATAAAGCCGATCTTCGATATCCGGTATTTGTGCTGCTGTAAAGGCCACTACTTTGTAGTCGCCATTGTTACGATAGTATGTATTGAAGTTATGAAAATCCCTGCCGGCGGCACCGATGATAATTACATTTTTTTTCTTCAAGGACGCATCTCCTTTTATTTCATGATTTCTGGTTATATTTTAAACCAGAAATCTGAAAAATACTAATATTAATTCCAGCTTTTTTAAGAAAATTCATGCTTAATTTACAACCAAATGCCGCTGTGAGGTTTAAGAAACCGGGTGTATTAATATTTCTTATAGATGTAATATATTTTTTATTTAAAAATATGTTGAAATATTTTCTTCAACATGTTATATTGAAATAAATATTTCTTAAGTCTCTTAAGTTTGGATACTTGAAAGGTAAAATCTTATGACCTTATACAAGTATTTCATTAAAAGGCTTGCCCTCACTATCCCAACACTTATTGGTGTAAGCATTATTGTCTTTTTGCTGATCCATATGATCCCCGGTGATCCAATCGATATAATGCTCGGTGATCGGGTTACGGATGAAGCCAGGCTTTTGCTGGAAGAGAGGCTGGGTCTTAATGAACCACTGCATATTCAGTACTGGCAGTGGTTTTCCAATGCCATGAGAGGTGATTTCGGACGTTCAATCAGGAGCAACCAGCCTGTTGCCGAAGAAATCATGAGCAGGCTTCCAGCCACAGTCGAGCTGACTGTGGTTGCTTTGTTTATTGCTGTATTTTTCGGGATCATTTTTGGAGTCAGCGCTGCAAGGCACCGCAATACGATCATTGATCAATCCATGATAGGTTTTTCACTGCTCGGAGTATCAATACCAATTTTCTGGCTTGGAATGATGCTGATATTTTTATTTTCAGTTACCCTCGGTTGGCTGCCGGTTTCCGGCCGCCTGGCTATGGGGACAACAATTCCAAACGTAACCGGGCTTTACCTTATAGATTCCCTACTGGCCGGCAAAATAAACTCCTTTATTGACGCTTTAAAACATCTTATTATGCCTGCCTTCTCCCTGGCCACTGTCTCTCTGGCCCTGGTCGTAAGGGTAACCCGTTCCAGCATGCTCGATGTCCTGAGTGAAGATTATATCCGGACTGCCCGGGCAAAAGGAGTCAGAGAACGGAAAGTAGTCTATACACATGCGCTTAAAAATGCATTGATCCCGGTAGTGACTGTAGTCGGCCTGCAGCTGGCAAAACTAATGGGCGGCGCCATCTTAACCGAGACAGTCTTTTCCTGGCCAGGCATCGGGCGCCTGCTGGTAACTTCTATAAGTTTCAGGGATTACCCGGTTGTCCAAGGCGTCGTTTTCTTCGTTGCTTTTGCCTTTATTCTAATTAATATCATCGTTGATTTGTTCTATGCATACCTGGACCCCCGTATTCGCTACGAGTAGCAGGGTGAGGTGAAATAAGTTATTGAACAGCGAACTTAAGCAAGTGATAAGAGTTTACAAAAAAAATAAACTGGCTGTTGTTGCCTTCTTTATTGCTGTGATTTTAATGATTCTGGCCGTTATAGGGCCCTATATTGCCCCTTATGATCCGGTTGAAATCAACCTGGCTGCCAGCTTTGAACCGGGCTTCTGGGAAGGTAATACAGAACATATCCTCGGTACGGATAACCTGGGCAGAGACATTCTTTCACGTATCCTGTATGGGACAGGCATATCTTTAAAGGTCGGTTATGCAGTAATTGCTATAACTGCAGTTGTCGGTATTTTTATAGGCCTGGTTTCCGGTTATTTTGGAGGTGTCATCGATATTGTGATCATGCGTTTTATCGATATTCTGCTATCATTTCCTCCACTTTTACTGGCCCTGGTAATTGCTGCTACCCTGGGCACCGGAATTGAGAAGGCAATGCTGGCTATTGCCATTATCTATATCCCAAGCCTGGCTCGTATCGTAAGAGGCTCGGTTTTAACGGTCAAAGAGATGCCTTATGTGGAAGCATCACGGGCTATGGGCGCAGGAAAAGCATGGATTATAGTCGGTCATGTCCTGCCCAATGTATTAACTCCGACTATTGTTTACCTGACTCTCCTGCTCGGTGATGCCATTCTTTATACCGCCGCCCTGGGGTTTCTGGGCGTCGGTATCGATCCGACCACACCTGAATGGGGTGCAATGCTAAGCAGCGGCAAAGATTTTCTTATTCTCGGCAAGTGGTGGATTACGCTTTTCCCGGGGATCATGATATTTTTAGCAGTCTTGTCTTTCAACCTTTTTGGCGACGGCTTAAGGGAAGCAGTCGACTCCAAGTTAAGGCTTTAATTAAGTTTAGGAAAGGGGCTTACTTTTGCCTGATCTGTCAATGCTGAATGTTAGTAATCTAAAAGTTGAATTTATAACCGACCGCAGCAAAATTTTGGCACTTGATGGCGTCGGTATCAGCCTGGACAAGGGTAAAACACTGGGCCTTGTCGGTGAATCCGGCTGTGGTAAAAGTGTTACCGCACTGGCAGTTATGGGGCTGCTTCCTGCGCATGCCACGATAAGCGGTGAGGTTCTATTTAAAAATCGGAACCTGCTCAAACTCAAAAAAAGTGAGATGGCTAAAATCCGGGGCAACCAGATATCGATGATTTTCCAGGAACCGATGACCTCTTTGAACCCTGTTTTTACAATTGAGTATCAACTGGCCGAAGTTTTTAAACTGCATCGGGGTAAAAGTGGAAAAGAAATAAGCCCTGTTATAATTGAACTTTTAGATATGGTGGGAATTCCCAACCCCGAACGGCGAATGAAGGATTATCCCCACCAATTAAGCGGAGGCATGAGGCAGCGGGTGATGATTGCTATGGCCATGGCATGTGAACCCGATATTTTAATTGCTGATGAGCCGACTACGGCGCTCGATGTAACTATCCAGGCCCAGATCCTGGAATTGATGAAAGAGCTGCAAAAAAGCCATGATACAGGCCTATTGATTATCACCCATGATCTGGGTGTAATTGCCCAGATTGCCGATCAGGTTGCCGTAATGTATGCCGGCCACATCATGGAGTACTCCTCGGTTAATACGCTGTTTGCAAAACCACTTCACCCCTATACCACAGGTTTGCTGAAAACCATTCCGTCGATTTCAAAAAAGCAATTCAGGCTGGAGGAAATTAAGGGCACTGTGCCCCACATGTCTTCTGTTCCACCAGGGTGCCGTTTTCATGAACGTTGCAGTG
Source organism: Bacillota bacterium (assembly GCA_051748565.1). Taxonomy (GTDB): domain Bacteria; phylum Bacillota; class Dethiobacteria; order DTU022; family DTU022; genus SKPH01. The sequence continues at coordinate 4,729 of JBNJHN010000068.1, forward strand.
AACGTATCGACATATGTTCACAGGAGATTCCACCTTTGCTTGAAATCAACAGCAGAAAGGTGCGCTGCTGGTTATATACCCAGGACCGGAGAAGTAAAAGATGAACCCTTTAATTTCTGTAAAAAACCTTAAAATGCATTATCCGATTAAAAAAGTGGACAGCTTTACTAAGTATGACCTTCTTAAAGCTGTCGATGGGGTCAGTTTCGATATTTACGAAGGTGAAACCCTTGGCCTGGTTGGAGAATCAGGATGTGGCAAATCGACAACACGCAAATTGCTTCTCTATGTTGACCTCCCAACGGATGGTGAGGTTTATTTCGAGGGTGAAAATATTTTCAAAATGAACCAGACACAGTTAAAACAGTACAGGCGCAATGTCCAGACTGTATACCAGGATCCCTACTCCAGCCTTAATCCCAAATGGAAAGTGCTAAAACTGGTAGCCGAACCAATGATCGTTCATAAGATCGGCAATCGCAAGAGCCGTGAAACAAAGGTCAAGGAATTAATGTCACTTGTTGGTCTCAGGGAGCAGTATATCGATAGTTTTGCTCACGAATTCAGCGGAGGTCAGCGGCAGAGGATCTGTATAGCCCGGGCCCTGGCTCTTGATCCCCGGGTTATTATAGCGGATGAACCGGTTTCTGCTCTTGATGTTTCTATCCAGGCCCAGGTTATTAATCTTTTTAAAGATTTAAAAGAAGAATTTAATCTTACTTATGTATTCATTTCACATGATCTAAATGTGGTTAAACATATTTGCGATCGGGTCGCTGTCATGTATCTGGGTAAAATTGTCGAAATGGCAAAAACGGAAGACCTTTTTGTAAAACCTCTCCACCCTTATACCCAGGCCCTGATCAAATCCATACCTGTTGCCGATCCTGAAGTTAAAACTAAACCTATTGTTTTAAAAGGTGAAATACCTAGCCCGATCAACCCACCAACCGGCTGTGCCTTTCATCCAAGATGCCCTCAGGCAATGGATATATGCAGAAAGGATGTTCCGGAAATGCTTCTCCTGTCAGACAAACACGATGTTGCCTGCCACCTATACACTGACTGGCATAAGCCGATATAAGGGGGGTTAGAAAACTTCTGTTTTTTCGAACTGAAAATATGAAAAATACCGGGGAGGTGAATCGATTATAATAAATCACTTTATTGCTTTGAGAGGGGTAACAGGGATTTAGGTTTTAAGCGGTTTTAAACCGTCAAGGTTTAGTGATTTTTGGATTAAAAATTTGTGAAAGCGGGGTTATGATATGCCGAAGAAGTTTAGTTTAATAATGATTCTGGTATTTTCGCTTTTCATTGTTGCATTTGCAATCGGGTGCGATGGTGACAACGGGACTGGTAACGGGGAAGAGGTTACCCCGCCTGATGAACCGACTGACAAGATTTTCATCATTGCCCGCGGAACAGATGCCAAGACTCTTGATTGCGGGTATGCCTATCATGAAGGTGAAATCGACCTGATGTACCATCTTTATGACGGCCTGGTCCAATTCAAAGATGAAACCCTGGAGATTGAACCTGCTCTGGCCCTGGATTGGTCTGTATCTGAAGATGGCCTGGTCTGGACTTTTAACCTGCGTGAAGGCGTTAAGTTTCACGATGGAACGGATTTTAATGCCGATGCTGTGGAATTCAGTTTTATGAGGATTCTTGACGAAGAACATCCATTTTACGGGCTGGGCGATCAGGGCCTGGCATATATGGATTGGCTGCTCGGAAGTGCTGTAGCTGAAGTAAGGGCAGTCGATGATTATACAGTGGATTTTGTATTAAATGATGTTTTTGGTCCTTTCCTAACCTATATGGGTATCTATTCTCAGTATATTGTAAGCCCAACAGCTGTAGAAACATATGGTGAAGAATACTACCAAAACCCGGTGGGAACCGGCCCCTTCAAGTTTGATGAGTGGAGGATGGATGAATATGTCCAAATGTCTGCTTATGATGACTACTGGGGAACGAAACCTGCTATCGACTCAATTATTTGGAAAGTCGTTCCTGACGAATCGACACGGCTGATGGAACTGCAGTCTAAAAATGTTCACGCCATAAAAACAATAGCACCTGCTCAGCTTGATACTATCCTGGCCAGTGACGAACTTGAACTGATGCAAATGGCCGGATCCAACCTTTTCTATGCAGCAATAAACCATCAGGCAGTACCCTTTGACGATATCAGGGTGCGCCAGGCTTTTATGCACGCCATTGATTTTGATGCCTTAACGGAGACTCTCTATGAAGGGCTCGGAACCCGGGCGATCAATCCTATGCCGCCGACCATATTTGGATTTAATCATGATGTTACACCCTATGCATACGATCCCGACAGGGCAAAGGAACTGCTGACAGAAGCCGGTTATCCTAATGGCTTTGCCACTGATATCCATGTCTTTGCCGAATCGAGAACCTACATCGGCAGGCCTGTTGACGCGGCAGAAATATTCAAGAGCGACCTGGCCAAGGTTGGCATTGATGCCAATATTGTTGTAAATGAATGGGGAACCCATCGCAGCCTTCTGAGGGAACATGAGCACTCTGTCGGATTCATCGGCTGGTTTGATGTCCCTCATCCAAACAACTTCCTGAATCTGATGCTCTTGAGGGCTGTCAACAACCAGTATGAAAACCCGGAATTGAACGAGCTCTCGGATAATGCTTTGGGAACCATCGATCGCAGCGAACAGGAAAGATATTATAAGGAAATGCAGGTGATATCTCACCGCGATGTGGCGGTTGTTCCGATCGCCCACAGCGACTACACTGCTGTTGTGCTTAAGGAAGTTAATGGCTTTGAACTTGACTCCCTGGGCAATGTTATAGCGCGAAATGTAAGTTTCTAATATTTTTCAGGGAGCAGGGGAACCCCTGCTCCCTGACATCTTACAAAACTGGAAGAAGGCTTATGTCAATGGTCAAAGTTTTCAAGAATGCACTTCTTATAGATGGTACAGGCAAATCATCTCTGAAAAATGCAATACTGGCTGTTGCAAATGACAAAATAACCTTTGCAGGAATTGAAGAAAACTTTTCTCAACCGGATGGAGCTGAAGTAACAGATCTGGCCGGGAAAACAGTTATTCCCGGTTTAATTGACTGTCACATCCATATGGATCTGCACGGTATGGCCGATACGAATAATGAAAACTATGTCGAAGATAAACTCAGGGCGATCAGGACAGCAAACAATATGGAGAAAACCCTGCAAAAAGGGATAACAACAATTAGAAATGCCGGTAGTGTTAATCATATTGATTTTGCCGTTAAGGCAGCTGTTGAAGCCGGTTGGTGCAGGGGCCCAAGGATCTATACATCCGGTCAGATCATCAGCATGACAGCAAGGGGCAATGACTATTTTAAAGGTATGTACCGCGAAGCTGACGGTGTTGATGAAGTACGTAAGGCAGCACGCGAACAACTAAAAGCCGGAGCTGACTTTTTAAAAGTAATGGCTACAGGAGCCTACATGAATCCCGGTGGAGTTCCCGGAGCTTCGCAATTTAATATTGATGAACTGAAAGTAATTGTTGAAGAAGCAGATAAACTGGGTCTGAGAGTTGCCGCCCATGCCCACGGAGCGGAAGGTATTATTAATGCACTCAAAGCCGGAGTTAAAACGATAGAACATGGTAGTTTTATCGATGATACCGGGATAGAAATGATGCTTGAGAAAAATTGTTTTCTGGTACCTACTTATGTGGCCGGTTTTCATATTCTCGAAAATAGTAAGAGCGATGGTGTTCCTGAATTTATGATCGAAAAAAATCTTGAAACCCGTAAAATAAGGGGTTCAAGCATTAAGAGAGCAATCGAAGCGGGAGTAAAGGTAGCTTTCGGTTCCGATGCCGGCACAAGCTATAATTTTCACGGGTTGAATGCCATGGAGCTGGTTTTATGGGTCAGAGAAGGTTTCATGACTCCTCTGGAAGCAATTTGCAGCGGTACCCGTATAGCAGCAGAGGCGTTAGGTGTCGAAGACCAAATCGGCACTCTTGAGACTGGCAAACTGGCAGACTTCATTATTGTAGACGGAGATCTATCAGTTTCCCTGGATCCGCTTCTTAAGGGTATTGAGGCCGTTTACAAAGAAGGTAAAAAGGTGGCACTGTTGAATTAGTTAAATTGTTATTGAATGATATACTGTTTGCCCGATGCTCCCGCCAGTCATTGCGAATATAAAAAGAAAGGATAGTTGGCAGTGAATAATTCTCTGTTTGAGAGAATAACTGATAAAGGTTATCTTTTATCTCCAAAACAGGCACAGCTGGCAAAATATATCATTGGCAATTATAAAACAGCGGCATTTCAAACGATTGCACAGATGGCAAGAGAAGCGGATGTAAGCGAAGCAACTGTTGTCAGACTGGCCATGTTTTTAGATTATTCCGGGTTTCCGGAAATGATGGAAGATTTACAGGCTATCGTTCAATATGAACTGAATGTATTCGAAACCATTCGCCACACCTATAAGGGAGATGAGTTAAAACAGCTAAATATTCTGGAAACGGTCGTTAACAATGACCAGAGAAACATAACGAAACTTTTTGAAAGCGTTTCAATGAAAGATATAGAGGTTGTTGTTGATACCATCTGTCGATCTAACAAGGTTTATATAATAGGCTCCTACTCTTCAGGTTATCTTGCTCAATTCTTTGGATACAACCTGGCCAAGGTAAAAAAGAATGTTATTACGATGAGCAGGGACAGCACCGACGCTTATAATTCTTTTTTGTCATGCGACAAAAAAACTGCAGTTTTTATTTTCTCTTTTCCCCGCTATCCCCGAAAAATGCAGCTGCTGGCTGAAGCTTTCAGGAAAAAAGGGGCAACTATCATAGGCATAAGTGACAGCATCCTTTCACCTATAAAAGCTTTTTCACATCATCTTCTCGCACTTCCACAGCAGTATACCTCCTTTTCCGATCCCGGTTGCTCCATTATGTTGCTGCTCCAGGCAATCATCATGGAATATATCTCCAGGGATCCGGTACAAACAGAAAAAAGCCTACAACTCTTTGATGAATATGTAGATCTAATCAAATTTTTATAGCTCTGAATTATCTTTAGGACATCTTTCCGGCAGATTTGAATGGTAATTCAGGAATTAAAGTATCTTGAACAGTTTAGTTAATATCTGTAAGAGGGTTTGGTGGAAGGGCTAATGCTGCAGACAGGTCAAGCCGACAAGTTGGTTTCAGCTGCCGGCATCATTCAGATCATCCAGGCTGAATTTGGAAATGTACAGACCAAGAAATAAGTTAATATTGCGGCAGCAGGTACTGCTGCCTTACTGCTTTGAAGTTTTCGACTGCCGGTGCGAAACGCTCTTCGATCTCCTGCGGGCTTAAGCCCTCTTCCAGG
>JBNJHN010000069.1:0-5308 GCA_051748565.1 Bacillota bacterium
GCCGGAATTGTTTATCCGCTGTCCACTCCTCCTGGTGCATCCAGAGCTTGACCGGTGGACGCCTTTCCATCTGAGCAAGTCCTTCTTCGACCGCGTAGCTGGGGAGAAAACCTGCGTGCTCCTGGAAGGGGCGGGCCATTATCCCTATGAGAAGCCGGGACTGGACCAGATGATTGACGCGGTTGAGAAGTTTGCAAACGACATCATTTTTTAGGCGGAAGACTAATCAGCTTTTGATCTTGTAGGCGATTATTGTTCTTCATTCCGGGATTTTGTCCTCGGCTATTGTTTCCCACGCCATGCCGGGTACCGAGATCATTGCAGATAGCGGTATGATCAGCCTGCAGCAAAGCTTCAACCTCAGAAAAGTGTTCGTATAGGGAGCAGGCCAGGCGGTCTCTTGACAAAAGGTCCGGCCGGCTTCTGATGGAAGCCAAAAATGATGACTTAAGAGCCGCCATTAAACCACCCTGGCGGATATTATCACAGGATAAAGGAACAAAAGGACAGGGTTCGATACCCCCCTGAGAGTTGATGTGCAGTGATACACTGCCGGCTCCGCTGCAGATATTTGCTTCCCCGTATTCATCCTGGGGAAACTGCACCAGGACGATTGGCTTAAGAGACCTCATCTTAATAATACGCTGTCGAAACTCTTCCCTCTGCATGGCATTTAAAACCCATTCGGCGCGGGGCTTTGGCCCGCAAGGCACATACTCGGTGATTAGTCCGACCGAACAGCCCCGATCGATTAGATCATCAATAAATTCATCACTGCCAAGGTAGCTGCTGTTCTTAGCGTTATTGGTTGCGGCAAAACCAAAAAAGGCGCCTGCATCTTTAAGCATGGCCATCGCTTCAAGAACAACCTGATGTGCGCCATACCCGCGCCGCTGATCAGTAAAAAATGAGTTGCCTTCGATACTGACCAGGACGATCAGGTTTTTTAATCTGCCGATAGCCGCCGCTTTCTCCGGGGTCATCAGTGAGCCGTTGGTGATTAATATAAATAAAAGCTGCGGATGCTTCTCAACAATATCCAATATGCCGTCACGCATAAGTGGCTCGCCTCCTGTCAGGACAGCAGAGAGAAAACCCATGCTTTGCGCTTCGTTGAACAGACTGCTCAGTTCCGCTTTGCTTAGCTCGCTATAATCGGGTCTGCCCCTTGAATAGCAACCGAGGCAGTCGTAATTACAGGCCATGGTAACACTAACCACCAGAACTGTCGGGATAGGTAAACCATTTTTTCTTTCAATCTTTTTTCTCCTCCTGTTGGATCGGAACAGGCGAATCCCGGCGCCGGCAAGCAGTCCTGCACCCCGCAACCCCTTCCGCCCGACGAGATAGTAAGCCTTCCTGGAGAGAAACCCAATGCCATTTTTCTTAGAATTTGAGCTTAATTCCATGTTCGACTGATGCTCCAACTTGACCCCTGCCTTCGCAAATTCAAGGTTTTAAAAATCTAAGAGGCTAATTATAGTGTTTATCAATCTGGCTTTCAATATATTCTTTATATTCTTAATGAGGCCGAACAACCCTTTACCGCCATTTTTCTCAATCAGATCTACTGTTTCAGCTCCAACCTTTCCTGCTAAATGCAGCCCCGCAGTGCGTGTGTTATTATTTCTCGAATAAAATACTACCCCTGAGCTCATTTTATGCATTACTCCTTCCGGTTAAGTTGATGGGTAGATTATTATTGCAACATTATCTCCTAATGTTTATACTTCTTTCCCATCAAAAAGTTGCAGTCGCAAAATTGGCCCGTCATATTTCTCCTCTAGTGGTCACGAGACTAGTGATTGCCCAGATCTGAAAGAATTTATCAAGTTAATAGGCACAGCCGCTTGTAGGCTATGCCCAAAACTATATTATAAAAAGAGGGGGTGCTTCTATTATGGATCTAAATTGTTACAACAGCATTTCAGTTATGTTTAATTTAAGTTAAATAAATAAGGAAGGACAGATTAAGTGGTGAACCGCTATTAAAAGTATTAAACAGAAAAGACTAAAAGAAGTTTACCGACAGCGAGTCATCCTTCAAATACTATTTTTGTTTGTAATACTTGGCAAGGCCTTGCCTCTGGTTTTTCCCTATGCCCCTTTTGGCAGTCTTAATAACAGTATCTTGCAGGGGAGGTTATAATGACTGGACTTCCTGAATGCTACTATTCATGGGATTAAGCAAAAAGTCTAGGGAAGTTTCGCCGTATATTATAGCGATGATTCCTTTAGCATATACAGTTGGGATTATTGGTTTAAAGTCTGCAGGTGTTAGTGCGAACGCAGAATTTAATGGAAATTTTTTATGATCATATATATAGCAATCTGCATTTTAACATTTGCAAAATTTATTTATGATAAGAACAAATATTGAAAGGAAGGCAGGACATGAATAAAATTCTTGATAATATACTTCCAAAAACAGTGGACAACGATTATCGAGGAAACACAATTGCACTATGGTTTTTTGTTGTTTTAGCCATTGTTAGTACAGTTAGAAGCTTAATTCATTTTTTGGCACCGGATGGTGGAGCAGGGAGTATTGCCGGATTGGACTTATCAAAGGGCGGAGAGAACATTTTTTTACCTTTGGATTATGGGGTCTTTCACAGTTACTATATGCTTTTATTCAGCTATTGGTAGCATTTAAGTACCGAACACTTATACCGCTTTTTTATTTGATATTATTCATAGAAACATTGGGAAGAATGGCTGTTGGAGCAACTAAACCTCCGATTTTATTGCATGGAGCTCCTCCGGGAGGAATTGCAAACTATTTTATATTACCGTTATCAATTATCATGTTTATTCTAAGTTTAAATATTAAGAGGATAAAAAAACATGATTAAAGCATAAGCAATAAATTAGAATTGGTTAAAGGCAACTCCTTGACTTGGCATTATTACTCTATTTTTATAATTTTGCATTACCAAACCGCCACAAGCAATGTTTTGGGCACTTATATAAATCCTTGTATTTATTTCATCAAACTGAGGAGTATTCATAGCCTGGTGGGTTTCAGGCATTAATCCTGCAATGTAGTGGATGTAAAGTGTTGCCCCTCTTTTTTGCAGATATACCTGATCGCCTTCTTGCCGGAATGGGCATTAATAAACAGGGCTCCTGCAGAAGTGGCCCAGGCTCCGACAAAATACAAATTTTCAAGACCGGGTAGAAGCATACCGCTGTTCTTGAACATACTGCCAATGATATCAATCTTTTTAGAGGGCATATTATTAAAACCATGGGTCCCGCCCATAAACCTTTCCCAGGTCAGCAGGGTAGGGACATCAATTGTTTCTACCTGGTTTCCAAGACCGGGCAGATATTGCTCAAGAATAGCTATAACCTGGCTTGCAACCAGCGCCTTTTCTTCTTCATAGAGAGAACGGTTTTTAACCAAGTCTTTCCAATAAGAATGCTTCGAAACCAGTTCAACCTTGATCACCCCTTTGCCTGCAGGTGCCATGGTCGGATCAAAGCTGTAAAACTGCATTTCCAGTGAATCAAGGTTATGGCCCGCAATGGTAACCGGCTCGGGCAAAAGCAGGATTAGGCTTGAGGGTTCAGTGGAAAGGTCGCGGTTGACGCCAAGGAAAACATGAACGGCCCAGTTGGTTTCATCTTGCGGAGGTTGGCAGTAATCCCGCAGCTTTCCCGTTAAGAAACGACCTTCAAGAAGTTCGAGGAGGGTTTTACGCCCGTCAGCATTTGATATCACATAATCGGCGAATTCCTCGCTGCCATCAGCCAACCTGACACCTACAGCCCTGCCGTCGCACGTCAGTATTTTCTCCACCTTGCTGCGGTAATAAACCTTACCTCCGATAGATTCATAGTGATCAGCAATAGAGCGGGAAAAAGCGGCTGAGGCCCCAATCGGCCAGGCAATATCTCGCATCATCCCGTAACCATGCCTGGCCAGGTGAACGACAAACGGCACCTCCTGCATAGAATAGACAAGCAGGGGGAATGCCCTTCTCAGAAAAGGATCACTGAACTTAGCACCATAATCTGCCATTGTAGGCTTAAACCATTTAAAAGTCTTCAACATATTAGGCGTGGCTCTCACTAGATCTGCCGGCCCGCCCAGCATTAGTTCTCCCCACACATCTCTGACGCTGAAAGGTTTTATGGCGTCAATATAGGTCTTGATCACCTTACTGTCTGCAGGCGACAGCTCACTCATGTGCTCCCTTAATTTTGTCAGATCATAATAATCGATGAACTTTTTCCCGTCCATTGAAGACACAGCTGTGCATTCGTTAGTATAGGCCAACTCTCTCGGCATTGCTCCGAGTTCGCGCCAAAGAGCATTAATCCTGGTCTCCGGAGAACAGCCCATTAAATGGTGGATACAGGCATCAAAGGTATAACCATTACGCTGCCAGGAAGCACATTGTCCACCCGGCTGGGAATGCATCTCAAAAATGGTGGTGGAGAAACCATTTAACTGGCCGTAGATACCGGCAGCCATGCCGCCCATTCCGGAACCGATAATGATTATAGACTTAGCCAAAGACGCTCAACCCCTTTATAAATTCGTTAAAATTGCTTTCTATTTGAGTGGCAGGTAGATTATAAAGGAATTTTACTCTAAATCATAGTGTGCTATTGTTAATTATATGTAAAAAGAGCTATAAGCTTGGTGTTGTATGTAATTATATGTTTTCATGTAAAAAAAACTTGACATATTGTATTATGAATGTTACTCTATGTAAGAATTACTTAACCAATAAAGAGAAGTGGACACTATGACTTACCAGGTTAAAAAAACGTTTACCAGCATTATCTCAGGAGTAATTGTTTTAGGAGTTTACCTGTTATATGCTTTTGACAGATATCAATCCGGCCTTTTGGCCCCGGACGATCTGAAAAACTGGGCCCAGCTTATGCTAATTTTTATTGGTGTTGGTATCGCTGCCACGATTGTGATTCAAATTATTTTTCACATTATGCTTTCAATCAGCATCGCAATCAAGGAAAACATTAAAAACGGTGGTTGCGCTGACCAGGAAATCGAAAACAAAATTCAATTTGAAATTGTAGAAGATGAAATGGATAAACTAATTGAGCTTAAGTCTTTGAGAGTAGGGGTAATTGTTGCCGGAGCTGGTTTTGTTATTTCGCTAATCATTTTGGTACTCAGTTATCATCCGATGTTTATGCTTAATACAGTTTTTATCTCTTTCAGTTTCGGAAGCATATTGGAAGGGTTTACAAAGCTTTACTACTATAAAAGAGGAATATAAAATGGGTATAAAAATTAAAATTACCAATAACATTCGCCGCTTGAGATTTT
>JBNJHN010000069.1:5408-9791 GCA_051748565.1 Bacillota bacterium
TTTTGGGATGATCTTCAAATGAATAATCATTGGAATTATGAAAATGGTATACATCAGGCTATGGCTGCAAAGCGAATGTTTTTATATAAATTGGATCATTTGCACCGGGTTTCAAATAATTCAAGATTGTCTTTTATCGGTTTCCAAATCCCCAAAACAGTTTGGAGTAATCAAATTAATATTATACCTGCACCGATGAAAATAATGGCTACCGTAATGAAATTATTTGGGTCATTTATTTCTATCGAAAAATGCGGGGAAATTATGGCTCCTTTATTCACAGAGGAACAAGAAGAGAGCATAAAAAAATCAGGAAAATTGATTTCCCGGAAAAATAACCAATTTATTGAAATCGAAGACAAAACGCAGTCATTAAATAGTGAGGCACAAGAAAGGTTATGGAAGCTAAGCTTGGAACTGATAGCTGATGAGAAAACAAATCAAATCTCGGATTATCTTCATAACCAAGTTTTAGGCATGAGTTAAAATAGAATCATGACGGCGGCGATACCGGCTCACGCTTAATTAATAACGGTAATAACCACTTTACCTTGAGTGTGAGCTGTTTCCATATAACTGAAAGCCTCTATTGCCTGGTGTAAAGAGTATGTTCGGTCAATTACCGGTTGGATCTTGCCGGTTTCAATAAGTTCTTTAAGAATTCTTAGGTCTTGATCATTTGGTGAGCTCAAAAATAAACGAGCCACCTGGCGCTTGAACATAGAAAGTACTAGCGCTTTTAGTACGTATTTCATACCGCCATGTCCACTGTTAGGAACAATTACTCCTTGAGGCGTAAGTACTCGTAAGATTTCAGAAAACGAGCGACTTGCAACATTATCCAGTATTAGGTCATATCTGAGGCCGCTTTGTGTGAAATCATCTTTCGTATAATCAATAACTCTGTCTGCGCCGAGCGAATATAACAACTCGACGTTCCGCGTGCTACAAACACCGGTAACATATGCGCCTAAAGCTTTTGCGATCTGTACTGCAAAAGTACCTACTCCGCCCGATGCGCCATTGATCAAAACCTGCTGTCCCGCCTTAATAGCACCTGCATCACGCAAACCCTGAAGCGCTGTGGTGGCGGCAGTCGGCACAGCTGCGGCTTGTTCGAAGTTAAGGTTGGTAGGCTTAAACTCTGCTTTTTCTGCAGGTAAGCTCACGTATTCGGTGAGTGTATGATGGCAAGATGCAAACACCTCGTCGCCGGGTATAAATTTGATCACTTGTCGGCCCACCCCTTCTACCCGTCCGGCCATATCCCAACCAAGTATGTAATTATTAGGTTTGGGAAATCCAACGCTAAGCCTTGCCAACCAAGGGTTACCTCGCATGGAAAAAATATCGCCAGCATTTAGAGCAGCGGCGTGAACCCTAACCAATATTTCATTCTCCTTGAAATGCGGCTCTTCAACTTCTTGGTATTGCAACACATTAGTCGATCCATAAGCATTTTGAACAATAGCTTTCATTGCTAATCACCTTTACATAGAATTTTTCTATCAGCTGCAACAAGCCTTCAATTAGCGAATTAATGCTGTTTCCACTGCTTTCAGGAAAGCTTTACTATTAACTGTAGCTCCTGTGTTTATATCTACATCCAGCGACTGTTTTGTAATAATCCGCTCAGCTAATTCCTGTTCCAATGTACCACCATTAATGAACTGAATATCCACAATCTTTCCGCCTTGAACAGTAACATCCACCCTATATGACCACCTGTATTGATTAAATTCGCCTGTATAAACTCCGTCCGCTACTTCACCCGGACTCACATCATTGATCACAAGTTCCTGCATCTCCGATAAACCTCTGGAAGCGGCAAAATAACCTCCTCCGAGGATAATGACAAGTACAATAACTATAATTCCCATATTTCTTAGTAATTTGCTTTTCCGATCTTTCATTTCTTGTCCTCCTATATATTCATTACCACCACTGCCAAAAAGGCCATTCCATTACAGTATTTTGCTAAAAGCAGTCTAACTATAAATACCGCTTATATCTGCTTTAGGTTGCACTTACTAACCTGGAATAAATAGAAATTAGAGACCTTAAGTTAAATTCCGGTTAAACTTGGTATTTAATAAGATCTGGATGTTATACTAGTTATTAATTACAATTTATTGTAGGAGGATTAAGAAAAGGCCATATTGGAATACTCTCTACCCATATGTTTTATGATCTAGAAAACGATTTGCATGTGATCATGAATTTTGGCTCTACTGCAAGCATGTATAAAAACTTCAGAGTTTTAATAGAAATTATAAGCAGTTTTCGAAAAATATTATGAAGCAAATTAAGAAATGATGATGAGGGGTGTGAAATTGATTGAAAAAGATTTATCTTCTTGATACCAGTGTTCTGCTCCAATCGCCTAATGCTGTTCTCGGTTTTCAGGATAACCTGATTGTTCTTCCCGGTTGTGTCATAGAAGAGCTGGATAATATGAAAAAGGCGGCTGATTATGAAATCCGGGCCAATGCCCGCTGGGTAGCCCGGTTTTTAGATCAACTGCGCTCAAAAGGTGAGCTAAACCAGGGTGTAGCTTTGCCAGAAGGCGGTGAACTGTGGGTGGAGATGAACTGTATAGATAACAGCCATGATCTGCCCTGCTCCTGGCCCGGTGATAAGAGAGACAACCGTTTTCTGGCTGTTGCAAAAAACCTGCAAAAATTAAACCATCCGGTAATCATTGTTACAAAGGATGTATTTTTAAGGATCAAGGCCGACGTGATCGGGGTTCCCGCCCAGGATTACAGGAACGAACAGGTAGAGTTTGATATTGATGAGCAGTACCGGGGATGGGAAGAACAGGATGTTCCTGAAGAGCTGATCGATCGGATCTACAGTGAAAGCCATATATCCTGGAACGGAAAACCGAACCCGATCAATAAGTTCTTTCTGCTTAAAGCCGAAGGCAGTGCTCAAAAAACAGCTTTGGCCCGATACCGGGATGGACGAATGATGCTATTAAACGATACCCGGCCTGATTTTTACGGTTTCAAGCTAAACCTGCTGCAAAAATATGCCCGCGAAGCGCTGCGTGATGACAGCATCCCAATGGTAACGATAATGGGAGCAACGGGCAGTGGGAAAACGCTTCTTTCCCTGGGAGTTGGACTGGAAAAAATCCTGGATAAAAATATTTACCGGCGCATGCTGATCTGCCGACCCAATGTAAGTATGGGCGAGGAGATTGGTTTTCTACCCGGCGATGAAAAAGAGAAAATTGCTCCCTACATGAGACCTATATATGATAACTTAGAGCAGCTGGTGGACTCACATCCGGATCGTTATGACAACGAACATGAACTTGACGGCAAAGTTGCCTACCTTTTCACAACCAGAAAGATTGTTACGGAGGCTATTGCTTACCTTCAAGGGCGATCAATCGTTGGCCAATATATCTTAATCGATGAAGCACAAAACCTGACTCCTAAGCAGGCTAAGGGGATTATTACCCGGGCAGGTGAGGGAACCAAGATCGTTTTGGTTGGCGACCCGGAACAGATTAACAATCCCTTCCTTGATTCAAGAACAAACGGGCTTTCATGGGCTGTCGAGAAAATGAAGGGCAGCCCCCTGCACGCTCATATTACCCTGACCGAAACTAAGCGCTCCAACCTGGCCATGGAAGCGGCACGGTTGATGAAGTAAAGTAACTGGAAGGTGACTTATTCCGGCTGCTCACAATTTGGGTTAAACAGCATCAAGATCTTTTTGCCCGGCGATGTCTTCAGCACTTACTTGGGGGTGCTTGTAGCGCCCTGTTTTGTATTTATACCCTTTTACCAGGATCGCCTGCTGCGGGCAAAAGTTGAAGCAGGCATAACAAAAATAGCATTGTGTTTTTTCAAGCCATTCTGGTTTGCCACTGGCCATCCTGATTTTTTCGGAAGGGCATACCTTTTCACAGGTGCCGCATCCATTGCAGTCTTGATCAACAAAAAAGGAAATTGCCCTCGCTTTATCCAGTGGTGACATCTTCTCCGTTATCGCTAAAAACGCTTTCCTGATCAGGTTGGGTTGACAATCCGGTCCAATGTTTTTTACACTTTTTACCACGTCTTCTGCGATAAGATCTATTTCTTTTGGGAGCTCCAGTTCCATCTTTGCTACTTTGTCTGTGCTGATCAGATCCACCCATTTTTTATTGGCCAATATTGCCGGCAGTAAACCTGTAGCGGTATTTACGATCATCTTCAGTGATGCATAGTAATCAAGCTCAAGACCCTTAGACTTTAAGAGTTTATAAACCAGGTAGTCAACCTTGCCGGGGTAGCCGCCATTTGTGGTTACAGTAAAAAAATATTGAATAGAAGATAAGTTGGTTCTTTCAATAAAAGCTCTAACCGGTTTTGGAATAGTGTTAAC
>JBNJHN010000070.1:0-9462 GCA_051748565.1 Bacillota bacterium
GGTAGACGGAGCATTACTACTTGTTGATGCATTCGAAGGACCGATGGCACAAACTAAGTTTGTACTGCGTAAAGCCCTGGAGGTGGGCTTACGCATAGCAGTGGTTATTAATAAGATTGATCGTTCCGATGCCCGGCCGGAGGAAGTTTTAAACGAGGTTTTTGATCTTTTTGTAGAGCTGGAGGCAGCTGACTGGCAGCTTGATTTTCCAGTTATTTATGCCAATTCACGCCTGGGTGTGGCTACTTTAGATTCGGATCAGCCTGGAAGCGATCTGCAGCCCTTATTCGAAATGGTCGTTAAAGAAATTCCACCACCTATTGCTGATTCGGAGAGTGTGCTGCAACTGCAGATCAACACGCTGGATTATGATGATTACCTGGGCCGAATTGGCATCGGGCGAATTCGCAATGGATTTTTAGTAAGCGGCCATAATGTTGCCCTTTGCAAGCAAGATGGCCGGGTTGAGGTTCTGAAAATCGGCAAGCTCTGGACTTATGATGGGCTAAAACGCCGGGAGGCTGAGCGGGTTTCTGCAGGCGACATCGTTGCAGTAGCCGGTCTTGGCAAGGTCAACATTGGTGAGACAGTCAGCGATCCGGCGAGCCCGGCGCCTTTGCCGCTCCCGGCCATAGATGAACCGACCCTGACCATGTATTTTATGGTCAATAACAGCCCCTTTGCCGGACGGGAAGGCAAATATGTCACTTCGCGCCAGCTGCGCAGCCGTCTTTGGAAAGAGGCTGAAACCAATGTTAGTTTGAAGGTTGCCGAAACTGATTCACCCGAAGTATTTGAAGTCTCCGGACGAGGTGAGCTGCACCTGGGAATTCTGGTTGAAACGATGCGGCGGGAGGGTTATGAGCTGCAAATTTCCAAGCCGAAGCCGATTTTAAAAACTATTGACGGGATAATTTGCGAACCTTATGAGAAATTATTTTTAAACGTTCCAGAATTATATTCCGGACGGATAATCGAAAACCTGGGCGCACGCCTGGGAGAGATGTTGAGCCTGCAGCCGGCGGGAGAGAACAACATGAAGCTGGAATATTCTATTCCTGCACGCTGTTTGATCGGTTTTCGTTCCGAACTGTTAACTGAGACAAGAGGCGAGGGAATTATGCATCACCTGTTTAGCCATTACGGCAGGTGGAAAGGCGAACTGCCCGCGCGGCGCCGTGGTGCACTCGTTGCTTTCGAAACCGGGGAAGCCACACCGTATGGGATCTACAATATGGAAAATCGCGGTTTCTTTTTTATTAATCCCAATGAACAGGTTTATGCCGGGATGATCGTGGGCGAACATAAGCGGGAATGGGATCTGGATATAAATGTTTGTAAAAAAAAGCATTTGACTAATGTCAGGGCCAGCGCTTCCGATGAGGCCATTCGAACTTCTCCGCCAGTTATATTTACCCTGGAGAGGGCTATGGAATATATCGAAGATGATGAGCTGGTAGAAGTAACCCCTGGAGCAATTCGGATGCGCAAAAGGCTCCTTGACCGTAACCAGAGGGGGCGCTCGGTCAAGGCAGAGAGCTGACAATCTCCTTATTATTTTATTTCAACTAATTCGGCAGGACGGTTTTTATATATAAGAAAACCGTCTTTTTTGCTTAATAAATGAATATAAGCAGCGTCTTGCCACATTACACAACTCTTTGGACAGCAAGGAGATTTAAGATGGTCGATAAAGGATTTGCTTTCTCCGGAGTCGAAGTAATTTTAGAAAATCACCGGTTTTTTTGTACGGCAGGGGGTGGAGGTAATGGTTGAAAAAGATAAGATCTCCGGAGATGATGTTAAGCAGGTTAACTGGGAATTTAATCCTGATCAGGAGAATGAGGGTTTTCCATGGGGCCCTCATAAACTGCCGCTTGAAATGGATTTTCAGGGAGTTTCTCTCCTGGTTAAAAAACACGAGGGTGGTTTTCTTTACAGGCGGGAAGGCCGTGGCAACAGCGTAGAGAAAGTGATCTTATCCGAGAAGGGCAGCTTGCTGCTCAGCCCTGTAGAGCCTTTTTATTTGCCGGTCGGTATCAGTAACCACTTACTGATTGCATTCGAGCAGCCGATTATGGTTGAGCCGAGAACAACCAGGGATGCCCTGGTTACCTTTCCATTGGAACTGGTCAGTGCTATTGACCGCAGGCGAGCGGGTAGACGGATCCTGGATACCTTTACACTATGCCAGCCAAAGTTCACCCTATATGGCAGTATTAAAGATGGATTAATATGTAAATATTGGCAGAGCAAGGTTTACAATACGATCCCTTCAGTGAATCCTCTGGAGTATGGAGTCATGAAATTAGCCATCCAAAACACAAGCGCCCGCTGGGTGGAAGCGCAAAAAGCGATCTTCAGTGCCCAGGGTATGAAAATATATTTCAGCCAAAGCCTGGTGTCCTTGAAAGCAACAATGAAAATTAGCAGTGAGAATACTGCAGAAACGAACTTTGTTGATGAACCAATTCAGGCGGGAATGAATAAGGCGCTTGAACTGTTCAGCACGAGATTGCTGAGCTTGCCTGGAAAGACAGTGATGGAGGAGGGTTACTAAATGCTTGAGTGGCTTAATTACACAATTTATGGAGAGGTTACCTGGTTCAGGCTCATAAGCGCCCTCTTAGTATTTTTTGTCGCCCTGGTTATGTCGAAAATGCTTACGGCACAATTACGTAAAGCATTGATGGACAGAATGGAAAAGGAAAGTCTTGAGTTAATGACCAAGATTATTTTTTACGGTATTATGGTGGTTGCAATCATCTGGATTATGCCTAATATAGGAATAGAACCATCGGGTCTGCTGGTAGCCGGTGGAATAGTTGGACTGGCGGTCGGTTTTGCCAGCCAGAGTATTATCGGCAACCTCATAAGCGGTATATTCCTGATGGGAGAACGTCCTGTAAAACTGGGCGACCTGGTCGAAATATCTGGAAACCTGGGTTTCGTTGAAGATATCCAGATCATTTCGACTTCAATCCGCACCCTCGAGGGAAATTTTGTGCGAATCCCAAATGAAACTGTTTTCACCTCTAACATTACAAACTACACCAGCAATCCGGTCCGGCGTTTTGAATACACCGTAGGAATCAGTTACGCCGATGATGCCGAAAAGGCCATGCAGGTAATCAAAGACTTGGTCAGAGAACATCCTCTGGTCTTGATTAATCCTGCGCCGCAGATTTATGTTGATAGCCTTGGCGACAGCAGTGTCGATATTATTGTCCGAATCTGGTCCCCTTCAACGGAATGGTTCGGGGTTAAGATGGAAATGCTCTGGAAGATTAAAAAAGCGATCGAGGCTGCCGGGATCGAGATACCGTTCCCGCAAAGGGTGATATGGCAGGGAACAGGCAGAGAAAGAGATGTATCGCCGGAAACTTCAGGTTTAATATTGGACAGTGACCAGGAGGCCTAAAAATGGCGGGAATCGCTGTTACCGTGATCGGTGGAGGTGCAATTGGCGGCATAACCGCAGCTTTTCTGGTCAGGCAGGGGTATGATGTCCTGGTGGTTGATCCCTGGCAGGAGCATGTACGGGCTATGCGCGGGGGTTTGAAAGTAGAAGGGTGCCGGGGCTCTTTTATTACACCTGTGAAAGCTGTAACTCCGGAGAACCTCTCCGGCCCCTTAGATATTGTATTGCTGGCCGTGAAATCGATGCATACTGAACCGGTTTTACAACAGCTTTTACCCCTTCTCCAGGAAAAATCAACAGTTGTTTCGCTGCAGAACAGTATTAACGAAGACCTGATTGCCCATATGATCGGGGCGGAACGGACAATCGGCTGTGTGGTTGGCTGGGGGGCGATTACGGTCGAACCGGGGCGATTGGTCCAGGCATCTCCCGGTGAATTCGTAATAGGGAAATTAACCGGGATCAGGGATAGACGGCTGGAAATTGTGCGCGAACTCTTAAATGAAGTCAATGATTGCATTGTAACAGATAATATATATGGATTCCTCTGGGCAAAACTGCTGGCGAACTGCGCCATCTCGGTTGGTGCGCTGCAGGGCAAAATTGTGGCTGAAATGGTTGATTTGCCGGAAGCGCGTGAAGTGGTTACAGCTGTTATTGGTGAAATTCTGGCGGTAGCCGGGGAGATGAATATTGTTCTTGAAACAGTCAATTTAAAATTTGAGCCCGAACAGTACCGAAACCAGGCAGTGTTTATTGCCGGCAGCCTGCTTGATATTTTAAAAACTTCCCACGGGGATATATTACCCACCGCTTATCAGGATTTAAAAAAGGGAAAACTGCTTGAGATAGAATACATTAATGGTTATATTATCGATCGGGGGAAAGAGCTCGGTATACCGACTCCCATGAACCAGGCATTAGTGGCCATGATGCTTGAAATAGAAGCAGGCAGGCGTCAGGTATGTTTCGAAAATATTTGCGAGCTGAAAAAGGGGCTATAATCCGGATAATGACGGCCCGTCGGTTAATATCCGCAACTTTTATTGCCTTCCCTGAACTCCCAAAAAAGACAGCTTTGAATTGTTATTGACAGTTAGAGCAATATTGTTTAAACTAATAATGATATATAGTCTATCAAAATAGTAGATAAATTTTGTTTTTCCGGATTTCTATATGAAAACTTAATAATTGATAATATCTGATTGATTTATTAGCTTCACGGATTGAAAGTGAGGTCGGTTGCAGATGATAAAGATAACGATGCATATTGAAGATATGAGTTGTGCTTCCTGTGCCCTTGGCCTGGAAAAAGCTTTAAAGGAAACCGGGGGGGTAGATAGCGCCTCGGTAAATTTTGCAGCAGGAAAAGCCTACCTGCAGTACAACCCGCAAGTTCTTACAGAAGAAGATCTGATCCAAAAAGTCAAAGAAGCCGGCTTTAAGGGGACATTTGAAAAAGATAAAGGTGATCTAGTTGATGCTGTTTTAAAAATTGAAGGAATGAGCTGTGTTTCCTGTGCCCGCAGGCTGGAAAAAGAGCTGCAGAATTTTCCCGGTGTAATCGAGGCAGCAGTAAATTTTCCTGCTGAGAAGGCAATTGTTAAATATAATAAGATGGAAATAAACCGTTCTGAATTGAGTACGGCTGTAGAAAAAGCCGGTTACAGGGTATCTGCAGAAGCCGGTGGAAGGGCAGTTGAAGGAACAGAGGATGCTGCTCAGGATCGTGATCAGAAAGTGATCAACCGGGCGGCACGGAAAATGTGGCTTGCAGCTGTTTTTGCCGGTATGATCATGGTTTTAATGATGGTCAACATGTTTGTCATATCCATCCCCGGTTACTTTGTGATCAGTGTAATTTTAGCTTTCCCGGCAATATTCGTCGCCGGTTGGGATACGCATACAGGCACATTGCGTGCCCTCAGGCGGGGTAGTGCCAATATGGATACTCTTGTCACCCTGGGATCGGCTTTGCCATACCTGCTTAGTTTTCTTCAATTCTGGTTCCCGCTGACAACTTTTGTTGAAATGGCTGCCAGCATAATGGCCCTGCATCTGGTCGGGCGTTTCCTGGAGACGAAAGCAAAAGGGCGGGCATCACAGGCAATAAAGAAGCTGTTGGCTATGGAAGCCAGAACTGCCCGTATAGTGGAAAACGGTGTTGAACGTGAAATACCTGTTGAAGAATTGCAGCCGGGGCAAATTATGCTTGTCCGGCCCGGAGAGAAAATTCCAACAGACGGGATAGTTGTCAGCGGGCAGAGCAGCATTGATGAATCAATGGCTACAGGTGAGTCCATGCCTGTTGAAAAACAGGCCGGTGACGAAGTCATCGGATCAACTATTAACCGCCAGGGTATGCTGCGGGTTAAAGCGAGCAGGGTTGGCAAGGATACTTTCCTGGCCCAGGTTATTAAACTGGTTGAAGAGGCCCAGGGTTCCAAGGTGCCGATCCAGGAATTTGCAGACAGGGTCACCGGCTATTTTGTCCCCGCGGTTTTACTTATAGCGCTTGCCTCATTTTCCTCCTGGCTGATATTCCCCGAATTTCACCGTTCTATTGTGGAATTTGTCAATCCACCATGGGCTAACCTTGGCGCACCTGGGTTGACCCTGGCTTTTATGGCAGCGACTGCCGTGCTGGTTATATCCTGCCCCTGTGCTCTCGGTTTGGCAACACCTACTGCTTTAATGGTCGGAAGCGGGCTGGGCGCTGAAAAGGGGATTTTGATCAGGAGCGGCGAGGCGATCCAAACAATGAAAGATATCAGGTTAATTGCCTTTGATAAGACCGGAACCCTGACCAGGGGAGAACCCCGGGTTGCCGACATTGCCTCCCTCAATGGATTTAGCGAACATGAACTTTTATCTTACACTGCAGCTATTGAAGCGGTTTCGGAACATCCGCTCGGGGCGGCGCTGGTTCAAAAGGCCAGGAACGAAGGTATAACCCTGGAGGAAGTGTCTGATTTCAATTCTCTAACAGGCCGGGGTGTGGAAGGCAAGATTAGAGGCAGATCCGTTCGTGTAGGCAGCAGGCGTTTGATGGAAGCAAACAAAGTGGAGATTAAAGATGTGATCGGCATGATGGAACGACTGGAGAGCGAGGGTAAAACGGCCATTCTTGCTGCTGTCGATGGTAAACTGGCCGGTGTAATTGCTGTTGCAGATATTATTAAGGATGAAGCTGTCGAAGCTGTGGCCGAGCTGGAAAAGATGGGGCTCAAAACAGTTATGATTACAGGAGATAACCGGACCACGGCTAAGGCGATTGCGCGGCAGATTGGAATCAGTGAAGTTCTTGCTGAAGTACTTCCCGAAGGGAAAGTCAATGAGGTCAGGAGTTTGCAGGATCAATTTGGGATGGTAGCCATGGTAGGTGATGGAATTAATGACGCACCGGCACTAAAACAGGCCAATGTGGGAATTGCAATTGGCACCGGTACCGATGTAGCCATTGAAGCGGCCGATATAACTCTCGTGCGGGGCGATCTTGGTTCCGTGGTCTCAGCAATAAAGCTGTCGAGGGCTACTTTTCAGAAGATTCGCCAGAATTATTTTTGGGCCTGGATCTATAACGCAGTTGCTATACCGGTAGCTTTTCTGGGGTTACTTCATCCAATTATCGGGGCCGGGGCGATGGCTCTTAGTTCATTTAATGTTGTTCTAAATTCGCTTCGCTTAAAAAAGGTTCCGCTTTAAAAAGCATACATTCAAACAGGCATTTTTAATGTTGAGGAGGTAAAGCAATGCGTCTTTCCACAAAAGCGCGTTATTCATCCCGGGCCATGATAGAACTGGCGCTTCACTATGGGGGAGATCCAGTCAAACTTAAAGACATCGCAGGCAAGCAGGATATCTCAATTAAGTATTTGGAACAGTTGATGTATCCCTTACGCATAAACAACTATGTAAAAACTCAAAAAGGAAGCCGTGGCGGTTATACTTTAAGCAGGCCTCCGGAAGAGATTACCCTTTATGATATCGTTTCTTGTGTGGAAGGTTCTCTAGTTCCTGTTGAGTGTGTCGATGATCCTGACTTATGCAATAGGTTAGACTTTTGTGTGACCCGCAATATCTGGATTAAACTGCACCAGGCGATTGTTAGAGAACTTAAATTGGCTAACCTGGCGGAACTGGCAGAGGAGCAGCGCCAAAAGTACGCACAGGCTGAAAATAGTTAAAATAGAAATGCCGCTCTCTTTATAAATCCCTATAATTATCTTCTATATTAGCAGGAATCATTATTAGAATATAGAATATATAAACATATAAAAATTTTATAGGGAGGTTACTAATATGAGTGTAAAAGTTGGCCAAAAAGCCCCTGATTTTGAAGCAAATGCATTTGTAGATGGCGGCTTTAAAAAAGTGAAGTTGTCGGATTATAAAGATAAATGGGTGGTAATCTGTTTTTATCCCGGCGATTTTACCTTTGTTTGACCGACTGAATTGGCGTCAGTTGCCGCCAGGTATAATGAATTACAGGATCTTGGAGTAGAAGTGTTATCATGCAGTGTTGACAGCCAGTTTACACATAAGATATGGCAGGAAGTTGAGCTTTCGAAGATGGTCGAGGGCGGAGTTCCCTTCCCCATGTTATCAGACACCGGTGGCAATATCGGTACCCTTTACGGTGTTTATGATGAAGCAGGCGGTGTCAATGTGAGGGGCCGTTTCCTGATTGATCCCGATGGTGTGATCCAGGCTATGGAGGTTTTAACACCTCCGGTCGGGCGTAATTTTGCCGAGTTGGTCCGCCAGGTTCAAGCATTCCAGCATGTGCGTAAGACAGGAGAACCGACTCCCGCCGGCTGGCAGCCGGGCAGGAAAACTCTTAAGCCCGGCCCTGAGCTCGTCGGCAGGGTTTGGGAAGCCTGGAAAATTGGAGATTAAACCGGAAGGAGGAGCATGCTTGATAACTTTTTACTGTTATCCGGCCTGAACGACCTGTCGCAAAGCGAAAGCGTGGCTTTCCGAAAAGGGTGTGGACTATCAGTACCGCGATATTTTAAAACAGCCTTTAGAGGCCAAGGAACTAAAAGAGCTTGCTTCCAGGGGTGGCCTGTCTGTTAAGGAAATGCTTAATCCCAAGAGTGCGGGTTTTAAAAAACTCGGACTGGATGCTGGCAAAATTGGAAACGAGGAAGCAGCATGCCTGATCAATGAAAACCCCAAAATAATGCGCCGGCCCCTGCTCACTGACGGCACGAATCTGGTGTTAGGTTTTAATGCCGATCATTATACAGTAACGATTAATTAGATGTCTGACAGATAAATCTAAAAAGCATTTATGGTCCGGAGATTGATTCCTCCGGGCCTTTTTGTCATAATAGGGGTGAAAAGGAGGCCTGATTAAAATGAAAAGAGAATTTTGCGGAGTGACTGTTGAGTGCCTCAGTGGTGATATAGCCGCGCAGGAAGATATTATAGCGGTTGTTAATGCAGCCAATGCCCAGCTGCGTCCCGGCGGAGGGGTAGCCGGGGCGCTGCATCGCGCGGCAGGGCCGGGGCTGGAAGCAGAGGGCCGCCCCATGGCGCCAATTAAACCCGGGGAAGCAGTGATTACAGGGGGCCATAATTTGCCCAACCGGTATGTAATCCACTGTCTTGGCCCTGTTTTTGGCACCGATAAGCCTGAGGAGAGGCTTCTTGCAGATTGTTATCGTAATGCCCTGCGCCTGGCAGAGGATTCCAGGATCGATTCTGTTGCTTTCCCATCAATCTCAACCGGTGCTTTTGGTTATCCGATGGAAGATGCCGCTGAGGTTGCTTTTCGGACTATTGAAGAAGTTATCCCCGAGCTTCATACGCTTAAATTAATACGTTTTGTGCTCTATGATGACAGGGCGCTGGAAATACATAAAAGGATTATGGCAAAAATTTTTAGTGATTAGGTGTAACATGTAGGTTTTTCAGAGCAACGGGTTTTAATCAGTGGCCCATACTAAGTCCTGGTTTTTTAAACCCTGTTTGCTTTCGATTTTTTATTTTCAATATGAATAGTAATTTTTTAATCAAAGGGTAGGGTTCTGCCC
>JBNJHN010000071.1:0-8499 GCA_051748565.1 Bacillota bacterium
GAGGCCTGGCTTTCAAGAGCGCACTTAAACTGCACCGGTTGTAAACTGTATAATCAGGGGAATGGTTTTAGGGCTGGGAAAACTGACCAAAGTTTACCCGGCCCTTTAATTTATGCTGCGGCCAGGATATCTTTGACGGCAGCTATTGTCTTCTCGATATCATTGCGGTCAACATCTTTATTTGTTGTAAATCGGACCCGGTCAGGCTCTATAACCACGGTGAGTATGCCTCTTTTCTCCAGTTCACTGCCCAGCTGTTGAATTGACATTGCGGTAGGTTTAACGATAACGATATTCGTATCCACATCGTCTGGATTAAATTCGATACCTTTAAATGCAGCCAGGCCGTCAGCCAGCAGACGGGCATTGGTATGATCTTCTGCCAGGCGATCAATCATCGTTTCAAGGGCAACAATTCCGGCCGCTGCAAAAATTCCGGCCTGGCGCATACCACCGCCAAGGCGCTTCCGCCAACGTCTTGCTTCTGCAACAAAGTCCTTTGACCCGGCAATTATAGAACCTACCGGGGCTCCCAAGCCCTTGGAAAGGCAGAATTGGACTGATGTTGTGCAGGCTGTAAACTCTTTCACCGCCACACCGGAAGCAACCGAAGCATTAAATATCCTGGCTCCGTCAAGATGAACGGGCAAGTTATGCCTGCAGGCCACATCATATACCGCTTTCATATCTTCCAGTGGAACAACCGTCCCCCCGGCCCGGTTGTGAGTGTTTTCCAGGCAGATCAAAGATGTAGGCGGAAGGTGAACATCATCTTCACGAATAGCCCATTCAACCAGTTCAGCAGGCATTGAACCTCTTTTCCCCGGCAGCGGCCTGGGTTGAACTCCGGCAAACACGGAAGCAGCGGCCGCTTCGTAATAGTAAATATGCGAATCAGCTTCCAGGATCACTTCGGTTCCGGGCCGGCAGTGGGTAAGAATGGCAATCTGGTTTCCCATAGTCCCGCTTGGCACAAGCATGGCCGCCTCTTTCCCAATTATATCCGCAGCAAGTTCCTGAAGGCGGTTCACCGTGGGATCCTCTCCATAAACATCATCTCCAACTTCAGCTTCAAAAACTGCCTTACGCATCTCATCAGTAGGCAGCGTCACAGTGTCACTGCGCAAATCAATCATTTCTTTCATCCTCCCGTCCTGTTACCCGGTAATCTCCAATAATTTTACCACAGCACAAGGGCAATTAAATAGTACTATTTCAGATCTCTAAGTGATTCGGAAAAATGACTCGTCAAAATCAGGATTATTTTCATAGCGAGTCATAAAAAATCCGGGCAGATTTTCAATTTGTGAAAAGAGGGCTCCGTCCGCTGGGATGCCTGCTTCTTTCAGGGAATTTAATATTTCCTGCGGATCAGGCGGGCAGCCTTTAGCGGCAAACATTTTCTGAATTTCAGGGTGATCTTTATTTTTGCGGTACATGCATTGACCGATTAAAATTGTAGCCTTCTTGCCGGGGGAAGGCTCCATAGCCTTGCCGGTGAGAACTTCAATATCATCCCAGGGTTCTCCCTGCCAGGCCTGACGGATGGCAGTAAGAACTAAACCGTTTAACGTCGAGCAGTAAGTGCAGATAGTATGATCAAACTTGCGGTAATAAATACCTTCAAGGCCCTGCCTGGCCAGTGCTTTAGGCATTTCGCCACGCTCACTGCGGACATATTCGAAATCATATTCATGATAAGAAGCTACTTCTTCAATTCTCTCTCCGATTACTTTAAAATCTGAAAGATCGGCTGGACGACCGGCTCTTTCAGCCGCCAGGGCAAGATGCCCGACTGCAGCCGGATCGTGACCAAGTATCTTCGAGCCGACCATGTCAGCAGAAAGCATGTCATTTGAAGCCACCAGCAGGTTGGTTCTCTTCATTCGCCCGTCAAAACCAGGACCGCGTTCAAGGCTGTAAATACCGTCTATCAGTGTTAAGGCCGGAGGCATCGGATCGGCTATCCTGGCTATATGATAATCCAAATCTTTTACAGGATCCGCACTGTGACATTTTTTGCGGGAAGCAAAATCAATTGTTCCTTTGAGGTTTTTGATGCCCAGACTGACTACGGTCTGGTTGTGCGTCTTCATAACCGGCAGGTTAACCAGGAAGTCACTTTCCAGGATGTCCTGATTAAATTTAAGAGTAATTCCGTCTCCCAGGTTAACTTTGATAAAAGGCCTTTTCATAATATTTATGTAGTTCACACCGTAACGTTTTTTCAAGACATTATAGCCCAGGGTTTCAAAAGCATGCCTGGGGGTTTCGAGATCGTTGGGATCAGCGACAACTCCTTCACCGATGGTTATATTCTCTATGCCTTGTTCTTTTAACAAAACGACTATATCCTCGATTACCCTTGATGTGGTAATTACCCCCCATTTGGGGAAAGCGCAGGCTTTAGTCCAGAACACGATGTTCGGTTTAATAAATACCCGGGCCGTTGGAGGCAGTTGACTAACCCCCCCGCAATCGAAAACAGCCTTCTTAACCGATTCGTAAGGTTTTTCATAACGAACAACCGATACAGTTTTTTCTGCCATTTTGGTTCACCTCTCTTTTTTGCGATTGGATGCATATTCAATTTTAGCGCAGCAGCCCGCCGAAGATCAGGAAAGCGGTGGTGATACAAAAGGGTACAACCAGGGTGAGAGGCAGGCCTGCTTTCAAAAAATCCCCGATAGAAAAAAATCCTGATGTATAAGGTATTACATTAGTAGGGCTTGATGTAACCAGTAAAAAAGCCAGGGAAGTGGCAATAGCCACTGGGCCGGCCAGCAACCAGGGGTCCAATCCCATGTCAGCCGAAAAAGCAATAACCAGGGGTATCATAATTACACCAGTTACCGTGTTGCTGGAGAAAAAAACTTTCAAAATTTCCACAGCCAGTACAGCCAGAAAAATACCGACAGCAAGCGATAACTGCCCCAGAGGGGAAAAAGCTATGTAAGCCAGCCAACCTGCCGCCCCTGTCTCATAAATAACTGCGCCCAGGGAAAGACCGGCAGCAATCAGGATTATTGCCCCCCAGTCGATATCCTGCTGGGCGTTTTTCCAGCTCAGCAGGTCTACTCCCGGCAGAAAAAAAAGCACAGCTGCAGAAAGGGCAACCACCTCTATCGGTAGTGAAATTCCGGTCAAGCTAAACAGCAGCGGGTCTCCCATCCAGAATAAAACAGTGGTGGCAAAGATCATAAGGGCGGCTATTTCCCGCGAGCTAAACTTATTGCCGGCTGGAGCAATCTCTTCCGAAAACTGTTTCAGGACTTGTTCGTCCAACGGTTCCGGAGGAAAAACTTTGATCAGGATAAAGTAGGCCAGGGGTAATATAAATATTGCAGAAGGAACTCCCACAACCATCCAGCGCAGAAAATCAATCTGCACTCCGGCTAATTCGCGCAGGTAACCGATAGCGACAATATTCGCCCCGTTGCCCACAGGGGTGGAGATTCCGCCGATAGCCGGCCCCCAGGCCACGGCTATCATCAAGGCCCGGCCAAAGTTGCTCTTTAATGGAACCGCACCAAATTTGCGCAGGATGTTCAGGGCAACAGGCAGCAGAATAGCAGATACTGACATATTAACAATCCACATCGAAAGCAAAGCACCGAGCAAAAGAAATACCAGGACCAATTTCCTTGGCTTAAAACCAATTTTATACATTATCAGCCAGGTTAGCCGATCGGCCAAACCTGAACGGGTTAGACCTGAAGAAATAATCAGAACCCCAATAAAAAAAATGACAACTGTATTACCAAAACCATGCGCTATGGTATCCTCAAACGAGGAAAGGCCAAAGAGCGGCACAAGCAGAACTCCGAACAGGGCGGCTACGGCAAAAGGGATGGCTTCACTGACCCAAAGAATTATAACGAAAACCAAAATAGCCAGAGCAGCCCTGCCCTCCCCGCTCAGAATTACAGATGCTTCATCCCGGTTGAATATCTGAAGGGGAAGAGAGTTTATCAGGGCTAAAACTGCTATCGCTGCCAGCATGGCAGCCCCTCTTTTTAGCGGGGACGTTTTGACTAAACCAGGTGAAATGCTATTCCGGACCAATTTATATCCTCACCCTATCTTCCGGGTCTGGGCAGTGGCTTACTGCTGGAATTTGAAACGATCATACCACTTAATTTGTATAACAATCAATATATTGCATGCCCCGATACAATTCCAAAATATAGTTATTTTTTAGATCTCTGATCCGGATGATCAAAAACTTGAATCTTTTTACGATGCAATGCTATCATAACCACTTGATTATTGGCCCCCATTCGCTATAATTTATATAGGAAGTGAAACCTTCCCATTACCGGAAAGTATATTCTGAAAGGATGATATTAATGGCTGAAATCAAATGCAGCTCATGTGGCCATACAGGTGAAGCAAAAGACAAATGGTTGAAATGTCCTGAATGCGGGTATACTATGTGTCACCGCTGTGGCATCCAGAAGAAAAAGGAACTAAAAAATCTTGAAGCAATTCGTACTGGCGATGCTTACGAACGGGCAATGGCAACCTGCCCCAGCTGTACTTACGACATGTTTTATCACTAAGCAGAGCGAAATGGTTGTGTGAGATTAAAAAGTCATTTTCATAAGGCTGCCCGGTTTAGAGATATATCTATAAACCGGGCTTTTAAATTTTAAATTCCCCGTTTTCCTGAACCAGTATTCCATCCAGGTAGATTTTGCCTCCACTTCGAAGATCTTTAACCATGTCCCAGTGGATCACTGATTCGTTCTTGCCACCACCCTTGGGGTAGGCCCGCCCCAGGGCAAGGTGAATTGTCCCACCAATCTTTTCATCAAAGAGTATATCCTTGGAGAATTGAGTAATTCCATAATTAGTTCCTATGCCAAACTCGCCAATTCGCCGGGCACCCGAGTCCGTTTGCAGGACACTATCGAGCAATTCCTGGTTCTTATCGGCACTCGCTTTGACCACCAGACCATTTTTAAATTCAAGGAAGACATTGCTCAACTCCTTACCCTGGTAGATTACCGGAAAGTTGTAGTTAATGTACCCATTTGCTGATTCTTCCACAGGGGCATAAAATACTTCTCCATCAGGCATATTGTGTTCCCCATCACACTTTATGCCGGTCCGTCCGGAAAGATTAAATTTAATGTCCGTATTTTCTCCCAGAAGATGGACAACTTCACCCTGATCAAAAGCCTCTTTGATCCTCTGCATGAACGCAGACTGACTTTCCCAATCAATATTAGTTGCACCAAAAACAAAATCCTCGTAGTCATCCAAAGACATCTCTGCCTCCTGAGCCAGAGCCTGCGTTGGGTAGTTACAGAGAACCCAACGTATATTATCGGTAATGATCCATTCCAAAATGGGCTTATTTGCTTTCATACGCCGGGTCAGCCGGGAAGATTCAATTCCCGAAAGCTCTTTCATATTGCCCGGTGCCCTGAGATTAATCAAAACCTGGGCTTTTTTAAAGGTAAGTTCCTCTATTTCCAGGAGTGTATCCAGTTGTTTTTCACTGGCTGTTTTAAAATAGAGTGGCTGGAGGGTAGAAAAGGTAAGCTTTAGCAGGGGAAAAGCATCCATGGACAAAACCTTCCGGAAAAGAATTTCCACCATAGGTTTGCCAAGCTCAGTGGAAGCTATTAAAACTGTATCTCCCGGCTGAACCCGGGTGGAATGATTCAAAAGTATCTCCGCCAGTTGCTCAAGACGTGGATCTCGCATTATATTATCCTTCCATTAAGAATTTTTTTATTTCAAGCTGCGATTACCGAAATAATTCTCCATCCTGTTCAAATTATCCTTTTGGGCGTTTTCCTTATTTGCGGTTGACCACTCCAGGGAACCTGTTTTTCCGCCTGCTTAAATCACTGCTCCGGGTTCATTTGCAATTGTGCAAAGATAAATATTAAAGGTAAAAAGTAGCTAATAGAGAATAAATTATGAGGAGGAAATAATCGTTAATGAAACAGCTTGTTTCGCTGGAAACCGAAACCATTTACCAGGACCTCTGGCGATTGTCGTGGCCAGTAATGATTTTCATGGTTTTTCAAACCTCACTTGAACTGGTCGATTTTTTTTGGGTGGGAATGCTGGGCACGGAGGCCCTGGCGGCCCTGTCCCTTTCAAATAATATATTCTGGATGCTTTTTACCTTGTCCCAACTTATAACTGTTTCCACTCTTTCTATGATATCCCGTTACCGGGGAAGCGGAGATCTGGCCGGGTTACAGATTGTTGCCCGACATGCGTTTTGGATGGCAATTATAATGTCGGCAGCGGTGATTGGATTTGTTTTTGCTCTGGGAGATTTTGTTCTATCTCTCTATCAGGTTGAACCGGAGGTGCATCAACAGGCCCTGATTTACCTGCAGGTTGTAGGTGTTAGCTTTCTTTTTCTTTACACGAGTATAGGCCTGGCTTTTTGTCTGCAGGGAGTTGGAGATTCATTTACCCCCATGGGTATTCTGGTTTTGACCAACATTATAAATATTGTTCTTGATCCGTTTTTAATATTCGGCTGGCTGGGGCTGCCGGCTCTCGGTATTTTAGGAGCTGCATTAGCTTCTCTCTTTGCCCGTGCAATTGGCTTTTTCATTATTGTTTATGTGGTTTTGAGTGGAAATATTTCTCCGAGCGGACTTAAAATATCCGGCCTTTTCAGCCTGCGCTTATCCGCAGCCTATTTCAAAAGAATGCTGCAGATTGGCCTGCCGGCCAGCCTTCAGGGAATAACCCGGCCCATTACCGGAGCAGTCATGATGTGGATAGTGGCTCTTTTTGGCACCGAAGCTGTAGCCGCTTTCGGTGTGGGCCTTCGCCTGCTCAGCTTCTGCTTTATTCTGATAACAGGTCTTAATATGGGCACAGCAACCATGGTAGGACAGAGCCTGGGAGCAAGGCTAAGAGATCTAACCGAGGAAGTAATCAGAAAATCTTTAAGACTGGCTATAACTATTCAGGCAGTTATGGCAATAATTGCATTTTTTGCAGCCCCGGTTATTATGGGCGCTTTTGCTGATGACCCCCGGGTTTTAGAAATGGGAGTTTCCTATATACGCCTGGTAGTTCCGGCCCTGGTAATCATGGGCCCCCTGCATGTTATAGCCGCTGTTTTTAAAGGCGCCGGGGATACTGTTCCCCATATGATCAGCGCCCTCATTGCAAACTGGCTAATTAAGATACCTCTCGCTTTTTTCTTAGCTATACCTTTAAATATGGAGACAGACGGAGTGTGGCTGGCGATTACGGTCTCCATATTTGCAGAAATGGGGTTGCTTCTTTTCTGGTACCGCAGGAGGGAGTGGCTTTACCGTGAAATCAAAGTTACCGGCTGACAGCTTAACTAAACCCGAGCAGCAGGAAATTCTTTAAACAGGGTCTTGACAAAAAAATATCTTATAGTAGGCAATATAACTAAAATATGCTATTATATGAATTAGCATTTTTCCCGAAAGAAGGCAGCTGAACTCGATAACTACCAATTAATAAGTTTTATTTTCCGGTTTGTTTTGGGGCGTTTTTATATCCTGCTTTTTATCATCAAACAGGTGGTGATTAATAGGGATAATAACCCGGTAAAACCTGTAACTAAAATTCTTTTAAGGGGGTTTTCTTGTGTTGAAAAAAAGTTTATTTGTGTTGCTGGCGATCATGCTGCTGTTACCGTTCTTAATGACAGCGGGATGTGCGCCGCAGGATGTCATCGATGACGTAGATGACGCAGACGATGTGGAACTAACCGATGAACGCCTGACTTTAACCCTGTCCTATCCAACGGGTAATGTGCCCCGCGAGAGGAATGCAGAGATTATCCAGCAATATCTCGCCGAAGTCGGTATAGAAATCGTGCTGGATATCCAGGAATTCGGCACCCTGGTTCCGCAGGTTTATGAAGAGCAGGATTTTGATCTGTACCTGATGGGCTGGTCCCTGGCCCTGGATCCGGACCCTGCCGGGATCTGGCTGAGCACCGATGAATGGAACTCGGTTAACTTCGACCATCCGGACAACGACAGGTTGATCATGGCCGGCAAAGCCACCCTGGACCAGGACGAACGAATAGAGATTTACAAAGAATGGCAGAGACTGCTGGTAGAAGAGGCTCCCTACGTCTGGTTCCATGCCGAGACTGAAGCCTGGGTGTCCAATCCGAGGATTGCCAATTTCAGCCCCGACTCTTTTGATCCATTACATTACGTGTGGGAGTGGGAAGCTGTTGAGGGGCCAGACCAGGTAGTTATTGCCATCTGGAGCGCACCCGAAGGAAAACTGAACCCCAATCTCTCTGAGAGCGTTTACGATGTTTATTCATATGATCCGGTGTTCGCCGGCCTGATGCGCTGGGACCCCAGAAATAACTACGAACTTGATCCCGAAGTTGCCAGATCGATGGAAATCAGCGACGACAACCTGACGATCACCTTCGAACTGCGGGATGACGTATTCTTCCATGACGGCGTTCAGCTAACCGCCGAAGATGTGAAGTTCACCTTCGAATGGATGTGC
>JBNJHN010000072.1:0-8343 GCA_051748565.1 Bacillota bacterium
TAATAATGCAAAATAGAACAAAAAAACCGGGAACTCTTCGCAACATTATAACTCAAAGCTTTCCCCGGAAGCAAGGTAATTCAGTCTGATTGCTAAAACATTTGGATATAAAATTTACTTTGGGGTTTGTTCGAAAATATCATCGAGAACCATAGTAATTTCGGCTTGCTCGACACCCTGAACAAGAATTAACTCACTGATTAGAATCTGACGCGCGGTATCGAGCATTTTGCTCTCACCGGTTGAAAGGCCTTTTTCCCGATCTCTTAACATGAGGTTGCGAACCACCTCGGCAACTTCATAAATATCACCGCTCTTAATCTTTTCAAGATGGTTGCGATAACGCCGGTTCCAGTTGGCGGACAACTCAGGCTGTTCGCCCTGCAGAACAATAAAAACCTGTGAGACTTCATTTTTTTCAATTACACCA
Source organism: Bacillota bacterium (assembly GCA_051748565.1). Lineage (GTDB taxonomy): Bacteria > Bacillota > Dethiobacteria > DTU022 > DTU022 > SKPH01. The sequence continues at coordinate 431 of JBNJHN010000072.1, forward strand.
CGTAAACCCACCTGAGATATGTTATCAATTGGTATAAGCACTTTCATTTCGCCAAGGGGAAGCTTCATGACATAATATTTTTTCTTTGCTCCAAGAATCTCTTTCTCTTCTATAGCTTCGATAACTCCGGCTCCGTGCATCGGGTAAACCACTCTGTCTCCTACACTGAACAACATCTCGCCCCCTCAGGATCTTCCTCTAAATATAGTAACATAGCCCCCTTTGCCTGTCAATTAAACATATAGCTTAACATATCCGGATCAAGAACACAACTATAAAATTAAGCTTTTTTGCCAGCTTTTTTTGGCTTTCCGCCAGCTCTTATCAAGAAGTCAATTATAAGATGAATTTATTCCATAATATTTCATTTTATGGTTATGATGCCATCAAATTGACTCTTTTATCTTCGTGGCTCTCTCCCGGCATTTGGATTGACACTAGTTGACACAATCGGAAATTAAAAAGTATAATTACGTAAACAGGGCCCTATATAAAAATGAGGTGACTTTAATATGAAGGACAATGAAGTAGTCGGCGATTTCCAGGACATTGTATCAGAAGTTTTAATCCGCCACCGCAGTATTCTCGACTGCTTGTCCAAATACCAGGAATCAACCTCCCGGGTAAACCGCAGTGTGATTAAAACCGTCACCGACTGCGGCTGCATTTCGATAAATGCCAATAAAAAACAATACCCGCCTATGGATTCACTTAAAGAATGCGGGAAATATATGGATTCTCACATTAAGGGAAAAATGTGCGAACACTGTCGTGAAGTAATTGCCGAAGAACTGGGTAAACATCTCTTTTACCTTACAGCCCTGTGCAACATCCTCGATTTCGAATTGGAAGACCTTTTTGGCAAAGAGTACGACCGCATTTGCACCCTTCGCCATTTTCTTCTCTCCTGAAAGTAGAAAGTAATGCAGATTAATTTTTTTCCTTATCATTCGCATTCCTGATGCTATTATGTAGAAATCTATTTCCGCGCGTTATAAACATTGCCTCTTTGGAGTGAAGGGGTTGTTCTCAGTTAATGGGAACAGCCCCTTTTTGGTGACTTATTATGTTTCGCCGGTTAGCAGGGCAATGCCGATTGCCTCTTTTATATTGCCAGCACCGATTAACTGAAGTCCTTTAAATTCACTTGCTGCTGCCTTAAGTTCCGCCTGGTTGGCTTCGGGAAGAATGAAACGTTTGAAACCCAGTTTGACTGCTTCGTTCAAGCGCTGGCGGATGCGGCTTACGGGGCGGATTTCTCCGGTCAGGCCTATCTCGCCAACTGCAACAGTAGCACCATTTAAACTTTTTTCTTTGAGGCTGGAGGTCAAACTTAAAGCCAGAGCCAGATCAGCTGCTGGTTCGAAGAGACGCACACCGCCAACCACGTTGACAAAAGTGTCCAAACCGAAAAAGGAAATAGCGGCATGCTTCTCCAGCACCGCCATGACCAGGGCAACCCGGTTCAGGTCAATGCCGGTTGATGTGCGCCGCGGTGAAGGGTAACCGGTCGGGGCCACAAGCGATTGAATCTCCACTAAAAGCGGCCTGGTCCCTTCCATGCTTGCGGTTATTACCGCCCCGGAAGCCTGTTCCCGGTTTTGGGTCATAAATAAGTGTGAGGGGTTGGCAACTTCAAGCAGACCCTCCGATTCCATCATAAAGACACCGATTTCGTTGGTAGAGCCGAACCGGTTTTTGACTCCCCGCAGGATCCGGAAGCTATGATACCGATCACCCTCCAGGTAGAGGACACAATCGACCATATGCTCGAGTAGGCGCGGGCCGGCTATCATTCCTTCCTTGGTAACGTGCCCAACTAAGAACACGGCAATATTCTTTTCTTTGGCCATACGGACTAGCTCTGCCGTTACCTCCCGAACCTGGCTGACGCTGCCGGGGACTCCGTCGATGTCACTGCGGTAAATCGATTGTACCGAATCTACAATCAGCACGGCCGGATTAACTGAGCCTGTGGTCTCCAATAGAACCTCGAGCTCGGTAATTGCCGCCACCTGAAATGTATCTTTAACAGCAAGGCGTTCCGCACGCATTTTCAACTGGTGAAGCGACTCTTCTCCACTGGCATAAAATACGCTTCTATTTCCGGCCAGGCGGGCTGCAGCCTGCAGGAGCAGGGTCGACTTTCCTATTCCTGGATCGCCGCCTATAAGCACCACAGAACCTGATACCATGCCGCCACCCAAAACCCGGTCAAATTCACCGATACCGGTAACAAAGCGATCCTCAGCCGCGGCAGGCACTTCATTCAGGGATAAAGAGCGGACACTTCCCAGCCTGGCCGCTCTTCGCCGCGCAGGGACCACACTTACCTCGGCCAGTGTATTCCATTCTTCACAGCCGGGGCAGCGTCCGAGCCATTTTTGGGTTTCGTACCCACAACTGTTACAACAAAATAAGGTCGTCTTCTTCGCCAACTAAAAGCCCCTTTCTCATTTTACTCCACCAGCCCGATCATTTTTTCCATGTTCAGACGGTCCCAGTCGGTGCCGTTTTCGGGTGTTTCGAGAATGAAGGGAAAATCATCAGGCCAACCATAGTTAAGAATGGCGCTGAAGCCTTCCAGGGAAATATTCCCTTCCCCGATGTGAGCATGCCGATCTACCCTGGCACCGCATTCCACCCGGGTGTCGTTAACATGAATGACCTTCAGGTTCTCCAGGCCGACTGTCTGATCAAACACGGCCAGGGTTTTATTCACTGCTGTTTCAGTACTAATGTCATAGCCGGCAGCCCAGCTGTGAGCGGTATCGATGCAGGTGCCCAACCTGCCTTTCGGAAAAGACTGCAGAATTTCGGCCAGTTCTTCAAAGTTAGCTCCCAGGGCAGTACCGCTGCCGGCTGTGTTCTCCAGCAGGAGCATTACCGATTCCGGCCATTGGGAAAGCCCTTCACCGATACAGTTTATAATCTGGGCCATACCCTTCTTTACACCCTGTCCCCCGTGATTACCGGTATGCAAAACCACGTACGGGGCCCTGTAAAAACCGGCCCTCTCCATTGTTTCGTTAAGCAGCTGTTTCGATTTCACCAGGAACCCTTGATTATTCGAAGCCAGGTTGATCAGATAAGCACTGTGGACCACCAGCGGTTTAATATCAAGCTCTTTTAAAAGATCAGCCCGTTTTGTAATTTCAGATTCTTCAAGTTTGCCCATCCTCCAACCTGTGGGGTTCCCGGGAAAAATCTGGATTGTCCGGCAGCCGATCCCGGCCACCCTTTTCACATTTTTTTCAAAACCGCCCTTCTGCGGCATATGAACTCCAAAACGCAAGGTGCTACCTCCCCTGGTCAAAATTATTATGCAGTCTTGTCACCCGCTATAGCAATGTCATAATTTAAGATAAAGGCTGCCACTTTATAAAGAAATTAAGCAGATCTGCCTTATTATTAGCCCTTTTTATCCAACTTTTCAAGCAGCATCTTCATCACTTGGATTGGGTTTTCATCAGTAATAATTTTTGCTTTATGATCATAATCAGTAGAAGTTTTGTTTATAATAACCAGCTCTTTATCTTCAACCGGCAGCTGATCTGCCGGTGATGATTTCATATCTGAACCGATGATAATTATCAGGTCGGACAACTTTATCTCCTCCAATGCTTTATGATAATCAGGAGGAGGCGGTTCACCGGAAAGAACAACATCCGGTTTGAGCGGTTCGCCGCATTCAGGGCACAATGGTACCATCGGCTTTTCTTCTGCTACAGCTGAAAGATCTTTAATTTCCAGCTGCAGATCACAATGTTTGCAGCTGACTGTTCTTAAGGTACCGTGAATTTCAAGCACATTCTTAGACCCAGCTTTCCGGTGCAGGCCGTCAATGTTCTGGGTGATAATAGCCTTAACCAGGCCGCGCTTTTCCAGAACAGCCAGAATAGTGTGCACTTCGTTGGGTTCAATCCTTTCAAGAATGTCAAAATAGGGAGCACCGGCTTCGTAAAAAGACTGTGGATCTGCTTCGAATCGCCGGATACTAAAATCATCCGGGGAAACCATGGTCGGAAGCCTGTCGCTTTGCAGGTGAAAGTCAGGTAAACCTCTGCCCGTTGAAATGCCCGCACCGGTAATAACAACCACGTGGCTGCTTTGTTCAAACAGATATGCAATTTTTTTCACGTTTTCCATTAAATGTTCCAAGAAATCATCCCCTTAAAACAAAAAATAAAATAATGTTCCGAGCCAGGGGCAACTAAAGGTTATCCATATTTTTAGCCCCTGCTCTCCAGCTCAGCCAAGAGCAGCTTCATTACACGGGCTGTGCTTTCGTGTACTACAACCTTTGCCTGCTGGTCGTAAAAGGTGGGGGAGCGGTTTATAATTACCAGTCTTTCACTATAGGAAGGAAGCTGGTTGGCCGGTGAGACCTGCATGCTCGATCCGACAACCAGGATCAGGTCGGCTTTCTGTGCTTCTTCGATCGCTTCCCGGTAATCGGGCGAGAGCGGTTCGCCGAAAAGGATCACATCCGGCTTGAGCGGTTCGCCGCACTCGATGCAAAGCGGCGGCAGCAATCCTTCTTCGACATCGGAGGCTACTTCTTCTATGGTTACCTTCCGGCCGCAGTGCATGCAGCTGGCGGTACTCAGGGTGCCGTGAATTTCAAGGACCCGAATAGAGCCTCCTTTCTGATGTAGTCCGTCCACATTCTGGGTGATAACCGACTTGATCATTCCGCGCCGTTCCAATTCAGCCAGGACGGTATGGGCTTCATTTGGCTCGGCCTTATCAAGCAGTTGTACAAAAGGGGCTCCGGCTTCGTAAAATGCTTTCGGGTTGGCTTTAAACCCCTGGATGGTAAAAAGTTCAGGATCGATCATGGTCCAGAGACCGCTCCCCGGGCTGCGGAAATCGGGCACCCCGCTCTCAGTGGAGACCCCTGCTCCGGTAAGCACAACCGCGTAGCTGCTTTCAACAAGCAGATCGGTAATTTTTTTAACATTTTCAAGCAGCTCTTCCATACTTCCACCTCCCAACCGGCTCATATATTCCATCTTAAAAGCCTGCCAAACCCACACTCACAGTCAATCTTTAGAGCGAGACAGGGAAATAATCAGTCGATCCAGACTTTAACTGTACGGGTGCGGGGACCGTCGAATTCCGCTAAAAAAACTCCCTGCCAGGTGCCCAGGTCAAGCGATCCATCCCTGATGATCAGGTGAAGGGAGCAGCCGAGGAGGGAGGCTTTGATATGGGAATCACTGTTGCCCTCACGGTGGCGGTAGCTTCCTTTTAGAGGAACCATCTCCTGCAGAAAACGGAGCATATCTTCCATTACATCCGGGTCTGCATCTTCATTAATCGTCATCGCCGCGGTTGTATGCGACACGAAAACAGTACAACAGCCGTTCTTAACCCCGCTCCTGGTCAACAAATCATTCAGCCTGGATGTAACATTGATGAATTGCTCCCTGGCCCTGGTTTCAATCTTAAATTCGAGGTGCAAGTTTCCTGCCTCCTTTAAAAAGCAAAATAAACATTGCCGCATAAATTAACGGACCAGGCCGATATTTGAAAAAAGCCCCTTCCGTAGAAGGGGCCTCTATGTTAGCCTCGGAAATTTAATACTGTTCTCCTTCTCTGTTCGTCAGGAGGGATAGCATATTATGGTATGCTTTCCGGTCAATCTGCAGGACATTATTGATCTCGCCAAACTTGCGACGAACACTGGTGGTCGAAACCCCGTAAGCAGCAGCCAGTTCTTTCTGGGTAAGACCCAGAAAATGAAACCTGGCCAGGCAGTACTCGAGCCCCGCTGCCCAGGTCTGCGGACTGTCTACGCGCGGACCCTGCGGGTAAACCTGGTTGATAAAATCAAGCCAGATTGCTTCAGCATCTTCGTAAAATTCCTCGGTGTAGTAAGAACTGCGTTTCATATTGGCAAATGTACACTCAAGCACCTGCTGCCACTTGCTTTTCCAGGTTGGCACCGGTGATGGAAGATTACGCAGGCTGATTTCACAAAAGTGACCCTCTTTATAAATATGGCATTTCCCATCCGGGTTTGCTTTTTTTAACTCGACCAGGGCTACCTGGCGTAGTCGTTCGTTAACCCAGGGATTGGCGGCAAAATCAACCAGCTGCCTGCAGGCTGTCTCACACCCTGCCTCACCGTAAAGCCTGATAATAGACTCTTTTAAAAGATCCCCGCCCTGGTAGAGACCCCACTGCAGGACCCTGAAGAAATATTCCTCCTCCAGAAGGCGTACTTTAAACTGCACCTTCTTCATATCTTCAATCAGTTTTATAAGTGCCTCAGTATCGGCTGTGCTCAAACTGCGGTTAAAAGTCTCACTGTTATCTTCATCTTCCATCGCCAGGAGCAGGTCTTCGGCTTCTTCGGCCATGTCTCCTTCCGGAGAGAGATGCAGGTATTTGAAAAGAAAACGCTTTGCCTCAGGCAGTTCTTCCATCAAGCCATGATTTACCGCCATAAAAAAGTAGCATTCGGTGAGTTCGGGGTCCATGTTAGTAACGATATGCTTAAAAATACTATTGGCTTCTTCCAGGTGGTTGATCCTGCTCAGCAGGCAGGCCAGATTATAATGGTTAAGGGGGTCATCCGGTTCAATTTCTATTGCTTTCTGCAGGTAGAGCAAAGCCTTTGCAGGCTTATTCTTATGACTGTAGTATGTTCCTTTCTGGGCATAGTAAGGAGCATCCTGGATGAAGGGTATCACCTTTAGGTTGCGGTCATCTGTCTTAAGCAGTCCTTTCGGCCTATCGGCTCTTCCCAACTATTTCACCATCACTCTCTGAACATTTCTGTAATAATATTAACTTCTACCTGATGTTCAATAATCCTGCTCTTCGGGTGGGCGGATATAGATGCTTCTTTCCAGGAACCGGTCCCACTCGGTCCAGTCGCCGCTTTCGGGAACGTGCCTTACCATAATTTTTACAAACTGGTTCATGCGGGCGCTGACCAGGTCGGCATGGAAAAGGGCGAAGGCGTGAATAGTCTTCGGCACTTCCGGCGAACCCCACTCCCGCATACCGTGGTGGGTAAGCATCATGTGCTCAAGCTCCAACTTCAGGCCAGGAGGAAAATCGGGCAGGGCAGCCAGCTTTCGATCAAACATTTCTTTGCCGATACTGATATGGCCGATCAGTTTGCCGCGGTTGGTGAAGTCGAAGCTGATACTGTCCTGGCGGTACTCTTCAATTTTGCCGATATCATGCAAGATAGCCCCGGTCAGCAGTAAATCAAGCTTTATTTGCTGCGGGTATAGTTCGGCCAGCCGGCGGCAGATGGCAATAACCTCAAGAGTATGTTCCAGCAAACCGCCGATGTAATTATGGTGAATAGTCCGTGCTGCAGGCGCCGTGGTATAGAGGTGGGCAAACTCGTCGTCTGCAAAAAAAGCCTGCAGCAGGTTTTTTAAATAAACGTTTTGAACCTCTTCCCTGATAACCGCTTCCAGTTCAGCCTTCATCTCTGCCGGGTCCCGTTCGGAAACTACCTGGAAGAAAGCCCGGTTAACTTTGGCCGGGTCAAGCTTACGCATATTGCTGACTACAACCTGCGGCCCGTGATAATCGCTAACCGATCCGCGGACAAAAACAACATCGTCCTGCTGCACAGCTTCACTATCCGACGGTGGATCCCACATCACCGCCTTGACCCGGCCGCTGACGTCGCCCAAGGTCAGTTTAAGGAAATAATCCCCGGCACGGTGCGGTGAGGAAAAGGGCGTAAGGTTCGCCTCGATCACCAGAGCCTGCGTTTCAACCTCGTCACCAACCCGTAAATCTTTTATCATCTGTTTTTTCATCGGTTTCTCCTTACTATAAAAGATATTTATATACAAATTCTATGATTGCAGCGCTTCTTATCGCTTTAAATAAATCTAACACAAAGCCCGGGCCGTGTGAAGGAAAGAATAAGGAAA
>JBNJHN010000073.1:0-8275 GCA_051748565.1 Bacillota bacterium
GCAATAATTTTCTACCAAATGCGGGAAAATAATTGTATAATGTAGAAGTGACAAATATAACAGGTGGTGATCAACGTTGCCTCAATTTATAAACTGGCTCGATATTGCAATCGCTGCTGCATTAGTTCTGACCCTCCTGCTGGGCATCAGGGCTGGATTAATCAGGAGTATTTTTAACATTGCCGGGGTGGCAGCCGGCCTGATCCTGGCGTTCAGATTTTTTGAATATATGAGCACTTTGCTTTTAAGTTTTACAAGCATGTCAAAATTTATCGCAGATTTTGTCAGTTTTGTGGTTATTTTTTCTTTCGCGGCGGTCGCTTTTCACCTGCTGGGTTCATTTTTAACCAGTGTAAAAGGTTTTAAATCATTTAAACTGATTGACAGGATCGGAGGCAGCGCCGCCGGCCTGGCTGTCGGTCTGGCCATAATCAGCATAATCCTTGTTTTTCTGACTGCTTTTCCAATCTTCGCAGAGTTTCAGGAGCTTTTTGATCGTTCATACCTGGCACCGCCCATAGTCGAAGCAGCCCATGGTGTATACGGCCAGTTATCAGAACAGTTGCCCATGAGTGAGTATCCTGATAAGATAATCGGTTATGTAAGCTCTTTAAGCGGTTCCCCCGATCACAATGAGGTCGGTTTTGTAAGCCTTGACGGGGCAACCTGTTTCGTTTGTCAGGAACCGGTGGAATTTATAGGGTTTTTTAACCAAAAGGGTTCTGTATATCCAAAATTCGTCTGCACCGGCTGCGGGCGCACCAGCCACGGCTGTCAGACTTATGAAGGCTATCATGAAATGTTTGACCGCTGTCCGGTCGAACTGGGTAACCGGGGTTATCATATTGATTGTGAAATATGGCCGAATTACGATAACCGGCGTCCCGGGGGAACCTGTACGGTTTGCGGAACCGAAGCTAACTAGAGTGGCTCTATTAGTCCCGGGCTATCATGGGCCGGTTTGTTGACCTGGCGTGATACGGGGTGAAGGGCCATCTCCCCGGGAGGGTATGGTTTAAGCAGTTGATGAAGCTCTGAAGAAGCAGTCAAGGGATCAAGCCATTTTTCAAAGTCGCCGGGCATTATAATCACCGGCATACGGTCGTGCAGGGAGACCAGCAGGTTATTCGGTTCAGTGGTCAGGATGGTACAGCTTTCAATCGGCTGTTCTCCCTTATCCCAGCGTTCCCACAGACCGGCCAGCGAGAAGGGCCGGTTGTTTTTTGCATAGACATAGTATGGCTGCCTGGCACCGCCTTCTTTCTTCCATTCGAAGAAACCGCTGGCGGGGATAAGCAGCCTTCGTTTTTTGAAAGCATCCCTGAAGGATGGTTTTTCAGCGGCTGTCTCAGAACGGGCATTGATCATACGGTTTCCAATTGATGCATCTTTGGCCCAGAATGGTACCAGCCCCCATTTCAGGCTGACCAGTTCCCTGTTTCCGTCTTCAGGGGAGCGGCGCAGGGCTAAAATGTCCTGGGAGGGGGCAATATTGTAGCGGGGCCGGAGATCTTCGCGAATCTCCAGCTGGTAGAGCATTTCAAGAATTTTCTTTTCAGTAACCAGGGCAAAGCGTCCGCACATGCCGGTCCCCCCTCTTCCTTATTTTTCAACGTGGTAAAAACCAAGGTTAAAGCGGTGAATAGTCGGTGTTCCCGGGGGTATGAAGGCAACCCGGTCACCGTCTTGAAGAGTCGTGGAAAGCGGTTTCAGCAGCCGGTTAATAAAGGCTACTTCAACATCTTTTTCCGGTATATCAAGTTTTTCACGCAGCTCCCTGGCGGTAAGTTGTTCGCTCAGTTCATATTGCAGCGGGTTTTGCCAGTTACGCTCCTTAAATAAAAAGTAGAGTTTGCCGAATGCGTGAACTTCTACTGCTGCCATCTAAAACACCCCTGTCGTGGCTGCTGTTGTCAGCCGGCTGATGAAATAGTTCTTAGTAAGTAAAATTCAATTTAAATCGTTTATTTCCTTCCAGCCCGGATAGTGCTTAAGCCGGAACAGATTACAGCAGGGCAAACAATTGAGCACTTTAATAAATCAGCAGGTTGTGAAAAGGCAAATAAGCATTAAGTGTTGAATATATATAGAAATTTGTTTAAACTTATTTTGATTTAGCAGTATTTAAAAAAGGGGCGGATAATGTGAAACTTTTTGAACCGATCAGGGTCGGCAGCCTGGAGCTGAAGAACCGCATTGCCATGCCGGCAATTCATCACTTTTACACACCGGATGGCTTTGTGAACGAAAGATTGACCAAATATTATGAAGCAAGAGCCCGGGGCGGGGTGGCCCTGATAACAGTGGGCGGATGTACCATTGATAAGGCGGGGGCGCACCCGATGATGATCGGCCTGCATGACGATAAGTTTATCGACGGGTTAAAATTGCTGACCGGCGCGATAAAGGGAAATGGCGCCGCTGCAGCCGCCCAGCTCTACCAGGCCGGGCGTTATGCTCACAGCATGATGATCGGACAGCAGCCTGCCGCGCCTTCAGCAATCGCTTCAAGATTAACCCGCGAGACTCCCCGGGAGATGACTCTGGAAGATATCGAAAATGTCCTCGAGAGCTTTGGCGAAGCGGCCAGGCGGGCCAAAGAAGCCGGTTTCGATGCCGTTGAAATTATTGCCAGCGCCGGTTATTTGATCTGCCAGTTTCTTTCTCCCTTAACCAACGAACGAACCGACCGGTACGGCGGATCCTGGGAAAACCGGACCCGTTTCGGGCTGGAGGTAATCCGCAAAACCAGGGAAAAAGTCGGGCCTGACTATACCGTGATGGTGAGGATTTCGGGAAATGATTTTATGCCCGGCAGTAATACCAACCGGGAAGCGGCTCTTTTTGCAGCAGAACTTGAAAAGACCGGCGTTGATTGTTTCAATGTCACCGGCGGCTGGCACGAATCAAGGGTACCGCAGATTACCGGCGAACTACCCCGGGGCGGTTTCAGCTACCTGGCCCGCGGAGTAAAAGAGGCCGTGACTGTGCCGGTTATCGCCAGCAACCGCATCAACGATCCTCTCGTGGCTGAAGAAATTTTGCAGCTCAACCTGGCCGACATGATTAACATGGGCCGGCCGTTGATTGCCGACCCCGAACTGCCGAACAAGGCGGAAAGCGGCGCTTACGATTCTATCAGGCGCTGCATTGCCTGCAACCAGGGCTGCTTCGACAGTGTTTTCAGCATCCAGGCTGTTCACTGCACAGTCAATCCGTCTGCCGGACATGAATACGAGATTGATCTGACAGCGGCCGAAAAACCAAAAGAAGTATTAATCATCGGCGGGGGGCCGGCCGGTATGGAGACGGCACGATTGGCTGCGGCAAGGGGGCACCGGGTTACCCTGTGGGAAAAAGGGCACCGCCTGGGCGGTAATCTGCAGTATTCGGCTATGCCTCCGGGAAAAGGTGAATTTATTACCCTGCTTGACTACTATGAAAGCGAACTGCCCAGGGTCGGGGTAAAAATAGTACTGAACCGGGATGCAACGGCCGATGAAATCATCGCTGAAGACGCCGACGCAGTGGTTGTGGCAACCGGGGCGCGGGGGTTGGCAGCGCCATTTCCGGTCAGAGAAGGAGCAGAGGTAGTTTCGGCGCTGGCCATTCTCGACGGCGGGGTGATCGCCGGTGAAAAAACAGTTATAATCGGGGGTGGTTCAGTCGGCTGTGAAACTGCCGTTGCCGTCGCCGAAATGGGCACAATATCTGCCGAAACCCTGAAATTTTTAATGGAAAATGATGCCGAGACTCCCGAAAAACTTAAAGAACTTTTGAACCGCGGAACCAGGGATGTCACCCTGGTCGAGATGGAAAAAGGGATCGGCCGTGACATTGGGATCACCACCCGCTGGGTAGTCATTAAAACAATCCACCGCCTTGGTGTAAAGGTTATGGACCAGTATGCAGTAAAAGAGGTCAATCAGGACGGGGTTCTGGTGGAGAAAGAGGGCAGAGAGGTCCTGCTGCCGGCAGATACAGTAGTTCTCGCTATCGGAGCGGAGGCCAACAACGAGCTGGCCGGAGAATTAGAAGGGAAAGTTAAAGAACTGCATATAATCGGCGATGCCCTCAAGCCGCGGAAGATTACCGAGGCGGTGCGGGAAGGATTCGATCTGGCCAGAAAACTGTAGGGCACAGCTTTCTGCCGGGTTTGTTCCAGGGCTATTTGCCCCTGATGAAGTCCTCGGTAAGCTGGTAAGCCTGGTGGTCGGAGTACTGGCGGGGCGGGTGCTTGGAGAAATAAGCCGAAGGGCCCTCCAGAACGCCCCCCTCCCCCCTGTCGAGGGCCAGCTTGCAGCAGCGGATGGCATCAATGGCGATCCCGGCCGAATTTGGAGAATCCTCAACGCTTAACCGCATCTCCAGGTTGACAGGCACGTTGCCGAAAATCTGTCCTTCCATACGTAGAAAACAGACTTTATTATCCTTCTGCCAGGGAACATAGTCGCTGGGGCCGATATGGATATCGCGATCAGCCAGCCTCTTTCCGGCTGCCGCCTGGACCGCTTCTGTTTTGGATATTCGCTTGGTGGCCAGGCGTTCGTTGCTGGTCATGTTTAGGAAATCGGTATTGCCGCCCGTATTCAACTGGTAAGAACGATCCAATTTGACGCCCCGTTTACTGAAGAGTTCGGCCAGGGCACGGTGCAGAATGGTAGCTCCCATCTGGGACTTTATATCGTCACCGATAATGGGAATATTCTTTTCGGCAAACCGTTCGGCCCACTGCGGATCGCTGGCGATAAAAACAGGGATATTATTAATATAGGCAACACCGGCTTCAAGGGCGCAGTCGGCATAAAAACGGGTTGCTTCCTCCGAGCCGGCGGGCAGGTAATTGAGCATAACCTCTGTTCCCGAAGTACGCAGGATTTCAACAATGGCATCCTTTTCCTGCTCGGGTCTGTCGCTGATGGAAAAGGTGTAATCTTCTTCAAAGTTGAGCATGTGCTTTGAGACACCATCGAGCACTTTTCCCATTTGCACGGTGGCCCCGCCGGGGGGAAGATCGGTGTAAAAGGGGTTGACACAGTTTGGCGGGGCGAAAACGGCGCTATTGATATCAAGACCCACCTTGCGCCTGTCTATATCGAAAGCGGCGGATACTTCCAGATCATAAGGCCTGTATCCGCCAATATTCCAATGCATCAAACCGACTGCATCATCTTCGTTTTTGTCGCGGTAGTAATGGATCCCCTGGATCAGGGCGCTGGCGCAGTTACCGACGCCGACGATGGCAATTTTTACTTTAGGCATTTAAACGTCCTTCTTCCTACAGGTATTATTGGTTATAAATTTAAATTAACAACTTTTTGTTAACTCCAAAAAATATTATAACTCACAAAGTTAAATTAGGGAAATAGTTATCCGCAGAAGCAGGAAAACAGCAAAAACTGTTAGAAGTAGACTTTAGGCCCAAAATTAAGAATTTTGTCTAAAGGGAATTGGAGGTGCCTGGTTATGGATAAAAAAGCAGAGCTGGTCGGACAGGATGATCAAATAGAACTGTTTCGACTGGAAACCGAACCGTTCGGGACAAATGCCTATATCATTATTTGCCGGGAAAGCGGTGAAAGCGTGCTGATTGATACCCCCGGAAACCCGGAGGTTATTATAGAAAAACTTAAAAATACCAGGCTGAAATATATCCTGATGACCCACGGCCATACGGACCACGTTATGGCCCTGAGAGAACTATATGCAGCAATGGGCGTCCCGCTTGCCGTCCACGAGGGAGATGCCGGAAAACTGCCGGTGAAGGCAGATATTTTGCTTAGAGACGGCAATACTTTAGAATTTGGCAAATTAAGGCTGGAGGTAATTCATACCCCCGGCCATACTCCCGGCAGCCTCTGTTTCAGAATTGGAAAGTACCTGCTTTCCGGGGATACAATTTTTCCCGGCGGGCCGGGAAAAACTGATACGCCGCGGGATTTTAATCAGATCCTCGAGTCAATTCAGGAAAATTTGCTTACCCTGCCTGATGAAACCGTAATCCTTCCGGGGCATGGCGATGCGACTACTTTAGAAAAAGAGCGTAAATTAATTGAAGCTTTCATTTCCCGGGTTAAAAGCGATGACCTCTGCGGTGATGTTACCTGGAACAGCTCCTGAAATACGATCTGCCTTGCTAATTTATTTTCGGGGTTACCAGGGTATTTCAACCCGGTGAAAAGCTTCAGCCAGTTCAAAATCCCTGTCACGGGCGGCATCTTCCGCACGCTGCCTTAACCACTGCTCAATCGAAGGGAAATGGTGGCCGCTGACCTGGCTCTCATGACAGCGCAGGGCGGCTAATTTCAAGTCAAAGGTATCGGTTATATCGGAATAGTAATTGGGATCTTCACTGGCCCAGAGGAAAATTTCCTTAACCTTGTGCGGCTGAAGCCCTTCTTCAAGCAGGTCGGGGTAAGAAAGGTGGTCGCGGGCATAGGGGAAGGCAGCGTCTAGAACCACCTGGCCGGTAATACGGTGATCGCGATGCCAGATATAACGCCGGTAGGGGTCGGCCGTTACAATCGTGTCGGGCCGAATGGTTCGAATCCAGCGGACTATTTCCTTGCGAAACTGAGGAGTATCCTCAAGAGTTTGATCTTCATAACCCAGGAATATAACATCTTTAACTCCGAGCAGATCTGCCGCCGCTTTTTGCTCTTTCATCCTGGTTTTTGCCAGCTCTTCGGGTTTGACGGCAAGATCGCTGGTCCCTTTTTCGCCACCGGTGCAGATCAGATAGGTAACTTCTTTTCCTTCTTTAACCCAGCGGGCTACCGAACCGGCTGCGCCGAATTCGGAATCGTCGGGGTGGGGACTGATTATTAAAATGTCAGCTTTCGTAACGGTCATTAATTATGCTCCTTCAAAGCTTTCTTGTTATTATACATTAATTTTAAGCAAGATGTGTCATTAATCACAGGGATTTAGCTGCAAAGCAGGAATCAGGGTTGTTCAGATAGAAAACAGTCGAAGGACTATATTTTTATCCCTTTAGTCCAAATATGGGAACGAAAGGAATGATTACAATGACAGGAGCTGGTTTTTTTGGAAGCCTGTGGCAATGGTTCGTTGCCCAGTTTCCAGTAATTTTGGGAGCGGTAGCTATCCTGGTGATCGGTTGGATAATTGCATTAATTCTGGCTGCAATTGTCCGGGGTGCCCTGCACCGAACCCAGGCAGGAGCCAAATTGGCTCGCTGGCTAAAAGGCGATGAGGAGGCTTCCGATAAGGATGTAAACAATTCAATCAGCAAGGCAGTTTATTACCTGGCCATGTTTTTCGTGCTGATTGCATTCTTCCAGTACTTAGGCTTGACTTTAATCGCTGAGCCTTTAAACGTCTTTTTAATGCAGATTTTTGCATATGCTCCGCGCCTGCTTGGAGCAGCAATTCTGCTGCTTGTTGCCTGGTTTTTCGCAACTTTACTGCGGATGGTGGTCTACCGCATACTGGAAGCGGCCAAAATTGACGAACGCTTTGCCAGCCAGGTAGAAAAAGAAGAAAAGAGCGAAGAACAAGAAGAGCAAAAAACATCATTGTCAAGAATGTTAAGCAACATAGTCTACTGGGTGGTCTTCTTGTTTTTTGTGCCGCTGATTCTCAGTACCCTGAACCTTGGAGGCCTGCTGGTGCCGGTTCAAAGCATGTTTGAAAATATACTTGCTTTCCTGCCTAATATCCTGGCTGCCGGACTGATTCTTCTCCTGGGGTGGTTTGGAGCCCGGATTCTGCAGAGACTGGTGACTAACCTGCTCTCCGGCGTCGGTATCGACCGGGTAAGCGATAAAGCCGGAGTATCCTCCGTCCTCGGTCCGAACAAACCATCGGCGCTGATCGGTTTGATCGTTTATGTTCTGATCCTGGTTTTCGCCATAATCGCCGCCCTTAATGCTCTGGCCCTGGAGGCAATTACAGCACCGGCCAGCAACATGATCGCCATGATCCTGCAGGCACTGCCGGCAATATTTGCCGCCGTCCTGGTCCTGGTTATAGCACTGCTGGTGGGAAGAATACTGGCCAGTTTAGCGTCAAATTTACTCACTGCATCAGGATTAAATGATCTGCTGGTTCGGCTGGGATTTTCCCGCGAAACAGTTGAAGGGCGCAGATCTCCTTCCGAAATTGTAGGATATGTCATCCTGGTCGCCATCATGCTGTTTGCCACTATCGAAGCAGCAGGATTACTGGGATTCGAGGTACTGGCTGATTTAGTAGCCCAGCTGACTGTGCTGCTGGGCAAGGTTGTTGTATCGGTAATTATCTTTGGCATCGG
>JBNJHN010000074.1:0-8119 GCA_051748565.1 Bacillota bacterium
GTTTTAGCAATCAGACTGAATTACCTTGCTTCCGGGGAAAGCTTTGAGTTATAATGTTGCGAAGAGTTCCCGGTTTTTTTGTTCTATTTTGCATTATTAAGAAAGGAGGTGAATAACATGGCCCATAAGATCCTGAGAATTGCCGGTGCATTATTGGGAGTGGTTTTAGGTATTTATCTTTTTGTTGTCTTGCTGCCCTTTATTTCAACTTATGTGGATATTCCGGCAGGTGTCCATTTTACACCTGTTAATATTGGATATTATGCCATTGGCGGTATTTTGTTCGGCCTTATTTTTTATCTTCTTACTCCTGTATTAATTAATATTTTTAACCGTGTTTTGACCTGGGCAGACAGCAAGCTCAAGGCAGTCCCAACCCAGGATATTGCCCTGGTAGTTTTTAGCCTGATCATAACCTTGGTTATCGGATTGCTGCTCAGTTACCCAATATACCGTATTCCGGTTGTTGGTATCTTTATTTCCCCCGTGCTCACATTGTTCCTGGTTTTTATCGGGGTCCGGTTTGTGTTAAACCGAAAAGAAGAGTTTTCATTTTTGTCTAACCTTTTTAATCGAAATGCGCGCAGTGGGGGCAAGGAAAATGAAACATTTAAAATCCTTGATACCAGCGCTATTATCGACGGCCGGATTGTAGATATCTGTAAAACCGGATTTTTGGAGGGTGTCCTTGTTGTGTCGGGATTTGTTCTCGAAGAACTCAGACATATTGCCGACTCTCCGGATTTGCTTAAACGCAATCGCGGACGCCGCGGATTGGATGTTCTGAACAAGATCCAGAAAGAGATGGATATTCCTGTTCAGATTTACGAAGGAGATTTTGATGATATTCCTGAAGTTGACAGCAAACTGGTCCGGCTGGCGAAAACGATCAATGGGAAAATAGTTACCAATGATTTTAACCTGAATAAGGTTTGTGAGTTACAGGGAATTTCTGTGCTGAACATTAACGAGCTGGCGAACGCAGTAAAACCGGTGGTTTTGCCCGGTGAAGAAATGGTTGCCCAGATAATCAAGGACGGCAAAGAAGCCGGCCAGGGAGTTGCCTATCTCGACGATGGGACTATGGTTGTGGTTGAAGGTGGTCGCCGTTATATCGGTGAAACCATCGAAGTGCTGGTTACCAGTGTTCTGCAAACAGCAGCAGGCCGGATGATATTTGCCAAGCCGAAGTTTGATTCTGAGAAATATACGGGAGTAAAATAAGAATGACTGCTGCCGCGGTAATTGCTGCCGCCGGGGAAGGAGCGCGTATGGGCGGTCCCACCCGGAAGCAATACCTTTTATTAGAAGGAATACCGGTGTTGGCCCGTTCAGTGAACTTATTTAGTGAACATCCGGCAGTAAATGAAATTTTAGTTGTTATTCCTTCCGGTGAAGTTGAGGCAGTTAGAGAATTTTTAAAGCCTTTTTGCGCTACCAAAAAGATAATTTTTATCGAAGGCGGCACTACAAGGCAGGAGTCCGTTGCTTTTGCCTTGGCAGCAGTTTCTACTGAAGCCGAATTGATTTGTATCCATGATGCGGTACGGCCGCTTGCCACGCCCGGGCTGCTCGACAAACTGATTGCAGCCGCCTCTGTAAATGGCACTGCTGTTCCGGTAATCCCGCCAGGTGATACGGTGAAAGAAATCGACCATGAAGGACGTATTGTCTCCACGCCTGATCGTTCGAAACTACGACTGACTCAGACTCCCCAGGTTTTCAGGAGGGATATAATCATTCAGGCTTTTAATAATGCAGCTGAGCGCAATCTGACTGGAACTGATGATTCTGCCCTTGTTGAGCAAATGGGACTGCAAGTTTTGACAGTTCCCGGCGAGCTTTCGAACCTTAAGATAACCTCTCCCCAAGATCTGATCCTGGCGTCAGTATTATTGAAGGGGGAAGAAGAGTAGTGTACCGAGTCGGTATCGGTTATGACCTGCATCGCCTTGTGGAAAAAAGAGATTTAATCCTGGGTGGGGTTAAAATAAAACACCATCTGGGCCTCGATGGCTATTCTGACGCCGATGTTCTGGTTCATGCCGTAATCGATGCCATGCTCGGTGCTTCCGCTATGGGTGATATTGGCTCTCACTTTCCGGCCGGCGATAATCGCTATAAAGGAATTTCGAGCCTGAAGTTGCTTGTTAAGGTGAAAGAACTCCTCGATCAGGAACGCTGGACTTTGGTAAATGCAGATACGGTTATTGTTGCAGAGGCCCCAGGGTTGGCCCCGTATATCGAAAAAATGTGCAGCAATATCGCCGGGGCTTTATCGGTGCACGCATGCCGGATTTCGGTCAAGGCAACGACCACTGAAAAGCTGGGCGTTTGCGGCAGGGAGGAGGGCATAGCTGCTCAGGCGGTTGTGCTGCTGAAGAAAAGTGCCCATCCGGGACCGGCCAGCCATGAAGCCAAATAGGATCTGAGGATAGTACCCCGGAGAAATAGAAGGTTTTCTCTGACCTGAGTTTACCTTCTGGTTAAATGACATGCCTCAAAAATGATTTTACGGTAACCATTAAGTTTCGTTAACTCGTTATGATGACAAAAGATAAGGGAGCCAGGTTTGTTGTTCAATCGGATTCGCAAGGATATAAAAGCAGTTAAGGAAAGGGACCCGGCAGCTAAGAGCACATTAGAGGTGCTTCTTTGTTACCCGGGTCTCCATGCCCTGATCAGTCACAGGATTGCGCATTTTCTTTACAGGCGCCGGTTGGTTTTGCTGCCGCGTATGATATCCCACCTGTCCCGTTTCTTAACCGGGATCGAGATTCACCCCGGTGCAGAAATCGGTTCAGGTTTCTTTATAGATCACGGTATGGGAGTGGTGATTGGAGAAACTACAGAAATTGGTTCTAATGTGACTATCTTCCAGGGAGTTACCCTCGGAGGCACGGGTAAAGAACAGGGCAAGCGCCATCCGACTATCGGGGACAATGTAGTTATCGGAACGGGCGCCAAGGTTCTCGGTCCTATCGTAATCGGTGAGAACAGTCGAGTCGGGGCAGGATCGGTTGTCCTCAGTTCAGCCCCGCCCAATTCAACGGTAGTCGGCATACCGGCCAGAGTAGTCTATTATAATGGAGAAAAAGTGCCATCTATTAATCTTAATCACAGTGATATGCCCGACCCGGTGGCTGAAGCGCTTAAAAATCTGCAAGAGCAGGTTGATCAGCTTCGCTGCCAGCGGGTGGATTTTGAAAATGGAGTGTGTAAAAAGTGGCCGTAAGAATTTATAATACCCTCAGTCGCACTAAAGAAGAATTTCAACCCGGAGCTCCTCCATTGGTCACATTTTATGTCTGCGGACCTACAGTCTATGATTATATCCACATTGGAAATGCCCGTGTTTTTATTATTTTCGACCTGGTCAGGCGTTACCTTGAATTCCGCGGTTACGATGTAAAACTCGTGCAGAATTATACTGACATTGATGACAAGATGATTAACAGAGCTAACGAACAGGGCATTACTGTTCCTGAACTGGCCGAACGCTTTATTAAAGCCTACGAAGAGGATGTTGCCGCTATGCGGGTGCGGCCGGCCGATATGCGGCCGCGGGCCACTGAGCATATTAATGAGATTATCGAACTTATCGAGAGATTGCTGGAAAACGGGTTTGCCTATATCAGTGATGGTGATATCTATTACGATACATCCAGCTTTACTGAATATGGACAGCTTTCACATCAGAAGCAGGACGAGTTACTGGCCGGGGCGAGGGTAGAGCCTGGTGAAAAGAAGCGGAGCCCACTTGACTTTGTTCTCTGGAAACAAAAAAAGGAAGGTGAGCCTTTTTGGGAAAGCCCCTGGGGAGAAGGACGTCCGGGCTGGCATATAGAGTGTTCAGCAATGTCAACTCATTATATGGATGATACCCTGGACATCCATGCCGGTGGTGCCGATCTTATATTCCCCCATCACGAAAATGAAATAGCCCAGACCTGGGGTGCTGATAAACGCCCGTTGGCCCGGTACTGGATGCACGCCGGATACCTTAATATAGAAGACCAGAAAATGTCTAAATCACTCGGTAATGTCCGTACTGTACGCGAACTTATTGAGCTCCACGATCCCCTCGATCTTCGTTTTCTGATTTTATCAGCCCATTACCGCAGTCCTCTTAATTTCAGTGCAGAACTCGTTATTCAGAGCAGGGCCGGAAGGCAAAGACTTCAGGAGATGTTCAGTAACATGCATTATGCCATTGAAGAAGCCGGAGATGCTTCGGGTGATCAGGAACAGAAACTCAGAACAGCTCTCGAAGAAGCACAGGCTCGTTTTGTCGAAGCGATGGATGATGATTTTAACACTGCCGACAGCTTGGGTGTGCTATTTGACCTGGCCCGCAGCTGCAACATATATCTAATGGAAGCTCACCCCTTTAACCGGAGACTCCTGGAAGAGACATTGCAGTTTTACCGGGAAGTAAATAATATTTTTGAAATTGTCGATATCTCAACCCCCGAGACCCTTGATGACGAAGTAAGCAGATTAATTGCCAGTCGGGACGAAGCCCGCTTTGCTAAAAACTGGGATGCTGCCGACCGCATTCGTGACGAACTGCTGGAGCAGGGCATCATCTTGGAGGATACACCCCACGGTACCCGTTGGAAAAGAAGATAAGCTGATTGATTTAATAAAAACTTGGCGGCTCTTTTTATTTATATATTGATATGGATGAAAAGCATGTGAGGGGGAATTTTAACCGTGGCCTATATACTGGAAAGAACTATTGAATCTGCCTGGCGAATGGTACTATGGAACTGTGCCCGTTACGGTTACAGTTATCGAATCAAGAAAGGCAGTTATGAAGGCCAGCTGCGCAAGCAGCTTGATCACCTTTCCGTGGTCATTGAAGAGCCTTATACCAGGCCCCTGGCTGTATGGCTGCCTGAAAACTGCGGCATTCCGGCGCCAACATCGGAAGAACGTATCCAGAACTACTTCTACGATTACCTGGCAACCGATACCAAATGTGACATGGAAGACTATACTTATGGGCAACACATTGCCCCGCAGCTGCCCAAAGTTATCAATTTGCTGAACCGTTCCAAAGGAGCTACCAACCAGGCCTGTATGAACATCGGGGGTAAGGAAAACATTGACCTGGAAGATCCTCCCTGCCTGCGAGTGGTTGATTTCAAAGTTGTCGACGGTTATCTGCACATGTCCCTATTTTTCCGCTCATGGGACATATTTGTCGGTTTTCCGGAAAACTTAGGCGGGCTGCAGCTTCTCAAGGAGTATGTTTTAATGCATCTAGATTTCCCTGCTGAAGACGGCCGGATTACTGCTTACTCATCCGGAGCCCATATATATGAACAGTATTTCCCGCTGGTAAACATTTTAAATGCCCATAAATGTTAAAGGGGGCAGAGATGAGCAATCAGGCTCACAATGACAGGATGGAGGGTCTTAAAGGGGCAAAAGGAGAACTAATTGCCGGAAGGCAGGCTGTTCTCGAAGCTCTGCGCAGCGGTAAACCGATGCTGATTAAAATGGCCGATGGTATTAAGGGCCCTATTATCAGTGAAATAAAATTGCTGGCCCGACATAAAAAAATACCGGTTGAATATCTGTCCAGTGTTGATTTTCAGGATGAGGCCGGAAAAATCAGTGGAAACCAGGGTGTGGCCGCCCTGGTTGCTCCTTTTCAGTATAATTCCCTTAGTGAGTTAATTACTTTTTCACGATCAATTAACGAAGACCCTCTGCTAATAATGCTCGATCATGTTGAAGATCCACATAATTTAGGTGCAGTGATGCGTACTGCCGATGCTGCCGGAGTACATGGTTTAATTCTTCCCAATAAGCGCGCTGCAGGAGTAACAGCGTCAGTGCGTAAGGTTGCAGCGGGAGCTGCGGAACGAATGCCTGTTGCCCTTGTCGGCAATCTAATCCAGGCTATTGAAGTTCTTAAAAAAGAGGGCTTCTGGTTATATGGCGCTGAAGCTGATGGTGAGGATGCTTTTTACCGCGTTGATTACCGGTGTCCGTTGGTTTTAGTCATTGGTTCCGAAGGAAAAGGTCTTTCACGCCTGGTGCGGCAAAATTGTGACCTGATTATTTCGATTCCCATGCTTGGGGCAAAGGCCGGCTCCTTAAATGTTTCTGCTGCCGCGGCGGTTCTGATCTATGCAGCCCAGGGTCAGAGGATGGGGTGGTCAAACTGATGGCTCAGGTTTTGATCGTCGATGGCTATAATATTATCGGGTCCTGGGATGAGCTGAAAGAAATGAAGAAAACCGATATGGGCAGTGCTCGTGATCAATTGATTGCAACCCTTGCTGCTTATTATCCCTGGCATTGGGAGCGAATAATAATTGTTTTTGATGGCCAGCAGTTTGACTGGAGTTCTGTTGAGGGAGTTGAAGTGGTTTTTACCGAAGATAAGGAAACTGCCGACACGATGATAGAAAAGTTAGCTGCCGGATTATCGTCTTATTTTCAGGTTGAGGTCGCCACATCGGATTATGCAGAACTAAGGGCTGCTTCGGCTCTCGGTGCACGGGTTCTATCGGCGCCGGCTTTAAAAGAACACCTGGAAGAGCAGCGAAGCAGTTACCGCCGCCTCCTTTACAATCAATCGGAAACCCGGGGGATAATGCTCAATGATATTTTAAATAAATCAGTCCTTGATATTCTCGAACGGTTGCGCCGCCCTTAAATGCTGTTAAAAGTGCGGCTAAAAAGCTTGACCCTAAGGGGTCTTTACGTTATAATAGCCAAGAAAGCCTGCAATATTCCCACTTTTAGATATCAAAACGGAGGCGATAGGTGTGAGCTTTTTAGCTCATGAGTTGAAGTATCCCTGCCAGAGCGAAGCAGAACTCGAATTCCGTAGTGATGAAGATGTTGTAATGGAGGCGAAAAATGGCGATGTAGTCGCCCTGGAATTTTTAATAAATAAATATAAAAATTTTGTAAAAGCTAAAGCGAGATCTTATTTTTTAATCGGTGCTGATCGGGAAGACATCATCCAGGAAGGCATGATCGGTCTCTACAAGGCGATCCGAGATTTCAGGGATGATAAACTTTCTTCCTTCCGCGCTTTTGCTGAATTATGTATTACCCGCCAGATTATAACAGCAATCAAAACGGCTACCCGCCAGAAGCATATCCCTTTGAACTCATACGTCTCCCTGAATAAGCCGATTTATGATGAAGATTCAGATCGTACCCTGCTCGATATCCTTTCCGGCTCCAAGATTACCGATCCGGAAGAACTGATGATTAACCGCGAAGAATACAATGACATCGAATTTAAAATGGGTGAAATCCTAAGCGAACTGGAATGGAAAGTGCTTACCCTCTATCTTGAAGGCAAATCCTACCAGGAGATTGCTGTCGACCTGCAGCGCCATGTCAAATCAATTGACAATGCTCTCCAAAGGGTTAAGCGGAAGTTGGAGCGCTATCTGGAAATACGCAGGACTTAATAAAGCAGGATACGAGATCTATCAGGAAAGATTCAGAATTGCTTTATTATAATTAGCAGCTGTTGCGTGTTGTTGACTTTTAAAATATAGCAGTGTATAATCAGTATCGCTTAAACGCGGGTGTAGCTCAATGGCAGAGTCCTAGCTTCCCAAGCTAGTCGCGTGGGTTCGATTCCCATCACCCGCTCCAGTGACGTCGCGGGGTGGAGCAGTCTGGTAGCTCGTCGGGCTCATAACCCGGAGGCCGCAGGTTCAAATCCTGCCCCCGCAACCAGCATAAGGAAATCGCAGCTGCGGTTTCCTTATATAAATGAAATGAAGCTTTATTTGCTCACGTAGCTCAGGAGGTAGAGCGTGTCCTTGGTAAGGACAAGGTCACCGGTTCAAATCCGGTCGTGAGCTCCACTGGCGGCGTAGCTCAGCTGGCAAGAGCACGCGGTTCATACCCGCGGAGTCCGGGGTTCGAATCCCTGCGCCGCCACCATAATTTATTTTACACCGGGCTTTGTAAACAGCCGATTGGTAGTAATTGGTGAAGGTTGAAACCACCTGAGCATTTTCCCCAACTCTTAGGAGGTGCATTTAGTTGGCTAAGAAGAAGTTTGAGCGGACGAAGCCGCATGTTAATGTAGGGACGATTGGTCATGTGGACCACGGCAAGACGACGTTGA
>JBNJHN010000075.1:0-8013 GCA_051748565.1 Bacillota bacterium
AGATCCTACCGGTTGACGGAATTAGGATAATATTATTAATATATAACTGCAACATATTTAAGGCTATATCCGGAAACTCATATCATTTTTTGGTAAGGAGGCGATAGCTTGGCAGATTCTCATGATTATTCTATAAAAATCGGTGGTGAAGCAGGCCAGGGAATTAACACTATCGGTGATATTCTCTCAAAGGCCTTTGCCGGTCAGGGGCTTCATTTATATGCCTACCAGGATTATTACTCCCGGGTGCGGGGCGGCCATAACTTTTACCAGATCCGGGTTGCTTCTTTTCCGTTGTATTCATTTAGTGATCAGTTAGAAGTCTTAATAGCCTTAGATGAGGCTTCATTGGATTTACATTCAGATGAAATGAAACCCCATGGTGTAATCATCTATGACCAGGATAATATTAAGCGTACAGAGAAAATTCCCAATTCATTGGCTTTGCCAATGGCCAAGCTGGGTAAGGAACATGGTGGAAAATCTTTAATGGGTAATACAGTTGCAGCTGGATCAGTCTGGAAAATTATGGGTGGAGAACACGAAATCCTTGAAAATGCGTTGAGCAAATTGTTTCAAAAAAAAGGCAGCGAAGTAGCAGATGCCAATATAAAAGCAGCCCGCGCCGGCGCAGACTATGCAAAAAATAATTTTAAGGACAGATCTGCTTTTAATATAGAAAAAGCAGATAATACCGGTAGCATTTTATTGACTGGTAATGAAGCTATCGCTCTGGGTGCTATGGCAGCCGGCTGTCGTTTTCTTAGCTCTTATCCGATGACTCCGGCCAGTGGAGTGATGCAGTATATGGCCCGCCAGGCGAGATCTTTGCCATTGGCTTTTGAACAGGCTGAAGATGAGATTGCAGCCATAAATATGTCTATCGGTGCGGCAAACGCCGGTTTGCGTTCCATGGTTGCCACATCAGGTAGCGGATTTTCATTAATGGTGGAAGGTCTTTCCTTCGCCGGCAGCAGTGAAACACCTCTGGTTATTTTACTCGGCCAGCGCCCGGGTCCTGCGACAGGAATGGCTACCCGGACCGAACAGGGTGACCTTTTATTCAGCCTGTATGCCGGAAATGGGGAATTCCCCCGCGCAATATTTGCTCCGGTCACTGCCGAGAGCGCTTTTTGGACGACTGTTCATGCTTTTAACGTGGCAGAAAAGTACCAGGTGCCGGTTTTCATATTGAGTGATCAACACCTGGCAGATTCATCTTATACTATAAAGCCTTTTGATTTAGGCGATGTCTCAATTGAACGCGGGAATATTATGGATGCGGCAGAATTAAATCAGATAAGGGAATACAACAGGTATCAAATTACTGATTCCGGTATTTCACCAAGGGCATTTCCCGGACAGAGTAAGCACTGTGTAGTTGTCACCGGGAATGAGCATAAAGAAAGTGGTTACTCCACTGAAGATCCGGAAATACGCAGTCAAATGGTAGATAAAAGAATGCGAAAGTTAGTGAGCCTGGCGGAAGATATTAAACCACCTCTAAGTTACGGCCTATCAAAACCAGAAACCTTACTGCTAACCTGGGGTTCATCATATGGGGCATGCCGGGAAGCGGTGGATATTGCAAATAAAGAAGGTGAAAAATTGCAGGTTGTGTACTTACCACAGTTATGGCCGTTTCCAAAAAACCAGGTTCTTGAATTGATAAACCAGTCAAAGCGGGTGGTAACAGTGGAAATGAATGCAACCGGGCAGTTGGGCCGGATGATTAGGAGTGAAACTGGCGTACAAACCGATCAGGTTGTACTAAAATACGATGGGCGGCCAATGAATGCAAGCTATGTGTTGGCGTCATTTGCGAAAGGAGGAGCATCCCCATGGTAGTAAATGCCGAAGATTACGATTTGGATCGAGAGAATACCTGGTGCCCCGGTTGCGGCAACTTTCCTATATTGGAAGTTTTAAAAAACACATTAGCCAAATTGGGATTATCACCCCACCAGGTGTTGGTAGTATCCGGTATAGGTCAGGCCGGCAAATTGGCTCAGCATTTCCGCACCAACACAATGCATGTGCTGCATGGGCGGACATTGCCGGTAGCCACCGGGGCAAGCCTGGCCACAGACAGGTTAAAGATAATCACCGTGGGAGGAGATGGCGATGGATATGCTGAAGGCGGAAATCATTTAATTCATGCTGCCAGGCGAAATATAGACGTCACCTGCATGATTCATAATAACATGATTTACGGATTAACCAAGGGACAGGCTTCACCCACCAGTGGGCAGGGTGCACAAACACCTACAACTCCCAATGGCAACCCACTTGCCGGTCTGAACCCGATCCTGTTTTTGTTAGGGTTGCGGGCAAGTTTTGTAGCCAGATCTTTTGCCGGCGACAAAGAGCAACTGGGTAAAATTTTAGAAAAAGCTATTAATAAACCGGGGTTTGCATTTGTTGATATTTTACAACCATGCCCCAGTTTTAATAAGGTGAATACATTCAAATGGTTTCGGGATCGGGTATATGACATAAATGAAGAGGGCCATAGCCCCGTTAACCTGGTCAAAGCTTTTGAACTGGCCCAGGAATGGGGAGACCGGATTCCCACCGGTATTTTCTTCGATGATCAGGAACAGCGCCCGGGGTTTCGGGAGGCATTAATGGGCGAAAATTACCAGCCTCTGGCAGAAGCCGAGCTTAATCCGCTGGATATTAAAGAAATAATGGAAGCGTATGGTTAACTAAGATTCATCTTGATAGATATTTTTAAAGATCAACTTTGCCTGCTCTTTAGTAATAATTTTCTTCTGAATGGCCATTTCAGGAACAGGTATGCCTTTCTTCAGAGATTCCTGCGCCAGTTTCGCCGCCCTGTCATACCCTATCTCAGTTGCCAGTAAGGTTGCCAGTGAAGGGTTTAATAAAAGTGAATCTCTGCATCTCTTTTCATCAACCTCCAGCCCTTCTATACATAATCTTTGAAAATCGGGCAGATAATTAATCAGTAAGTCCAGGGATTCCAGTATTACATGGGTCATAACAGGAGTCATAACATTCAGCTCCAGCTGGCCGGCCTGGGAGGCCTCATTAACTGTAGTATGGTTTCCAATTACCCTGAAACAGATCATATTCAGGCATTCTGCCATCACCGGGTTCACTTTGCCGGGCATTATCGATGATCCGGGTTGTACTGCAGGTAGTTTTATTTCTGCGATCCCTGCTCTAGGGCCTGAATTTAGCAACCGCAAATCATTAGCAATACGGTTCAGCTCTCTTGCCAGGACATCCAGGTAACCGGAGAAAACCGACAGCCCAAACCTGCTTTGTAAAGATTCGAAAGAATTCCCGGGCTTTCGCAATGATAGCACAGTAAGTTCTGAAAGTTGTTCTAAAGCAATGTCACTAAATCCTTCCGGTGTATTAGCACCACTGCCGACTGCAGCAGAACCAAGCGGCACCTCGAGTAATATATCTCTTCCCTGTCTGAGTAGATCCGCACAGCGCTCTACAGATGATGCATAGGCACCGAATTCATCACCAAAAGTTAGAGGAATTGCATCCATCAAATGCGTTCTACCTGACTTAATAGTTTCTGAGAATTGTAAACTCTTTGCTTGAAAAGCTTTCGCCAGGTTATTTAATACTATTAAAAGCCGATCAGCTTTCCAGATGACAGCTATATGGGATGCAGTGGGAAAGGTGTCATTAGTTGATTGTGACATATTGACGTGATCGTTTGGATGAATATAGCTGTAATCCCCTTTGGGCAATCCCCGGATCTCTGCTGATAAATTGGCCACCACTTCATTCACATTCATATTAAAAGAAGTTCCGGCACCCGCCTGGTAAAGATCAACTTTGAATTGTTCCATCATTTTTTCAGCAAGATCGCAGGCTTCAATAATCAGATATTTTTTATTTTGTTCAAGCTTGCCGCAATCGGCATTCGCAATGGCGCACGCTTTTTTCAGCAACAAGTAGGCCTCGATCAAATCGACAGGGAATGTTCTTCCGCTGGCTCTAAAATTATTGAGCGCCCTCTGGGTTTGTGCACCGTAGTAAGCTTTTTTCGGCACTTCGACTTCACCCAGGGAGTCTTTTTCTTTTCTCATTTTCTATCCACCCCACTTTTCAGCTCTTTTCGTGCTTTACCTATAGCTATATTAGGTGGAACTCCCTTGGGACATACTTCCTTACATTTTGTATGGAAGTCACAAGCCCACCAACCGTTATCTCTGTCAGCAAATGATAGTCGTTTAATATTATTTGATTCTCTTGGATCGAGATGAAAGCGGAACAGCTTCGCCAGGGCAGCAGGACCTGGATAACCTTCCACATCGCCAATAACAGGACAAGCAGTCCAACAAAGTGCGCATAATATGCAGTTGGTATACTTTTCAAGCTCCCTCTTGTCTTCATTCTCCATCAGAAATTCTTTTTCAGGTGGGTTTTTATTAATCTTCAAGACCGGTTCAAGCTGCCTGTATTCCCGGAAAAAAGGTTCCCAGTCTACAATTAAATCTTTGATCACCGGAAGTTTGGGGATAGGCTCTATAAGTATACTGCCATCAGGTACCTTTTTCCCATCAGATAAAGTAACCTGGTCGTCACCACCCAGATTTTTTACTCTTGATACAGGTGTCTTGCAGGCAAGAACCGGAATACCATTGACCAAAACTGCACAGCTTCCGCAAACTGCTCCACGGCAGGAATACCGAAAAGTCAGAGTTGGATCGATATCTTCCTGTATCTGGAAAAGCAGGTCAAGCACAGTTATCCCATTTATAACCTCAACATTATATTCAACATATCTTTCGCCTTTACCCCTGGATACCCGTATGATCATCAATAACCTTCCTCCTTTACAGGAAACAATCCAAACTTAACCGGGGGAAATTCTAAAGATGGTCTCTTTCCATCAACTTTTTTAATAATTGTATGTTTTAGATATTGATCATTGTTGTGATCCGGGAAATCTTTCCTGGAATGCGACCCCCTGCTTTCTTTCCTCTCGATAGCCGATATTGCAACAGTTTCCGCAATATCAAGCATGTATTCCAGTTCCAATATCCTGAGCAAAGCCTGGTTAAATATCTTTCCCCGGTCTTTTAAGCTTATATGCTCAAATCTTTTTTTTAGATCATATAAATTGTCCAACCCTTCCTGCATATATTCTTCATCCCTGAAAATGCCAAATTTATCAAACATAATTTTTCTCAGGTCGCGCATTAGTGATGCAAAATCCTCTCCTTCTCCTGAAAAAAATCCTTTCAATCTGGTATTTTCCCGATCCAAACTCTCTTTAACAACAGTAATATTTGAATTTATTTTAGCTTCTTCAGATGCACTTCTCCCAACAATTTTACCGAAAACCAGAGCCTCCAAAAGCGAATTTCCTCCCAACCTGTTTGCGCCGTGAACGGAGACACAGGCACACTCACCTACTGCATAAAGTCCCGCCAGGGCAGTTTTTCCAGTAAGATCCACATCAATGCCACCCATTGAATAATGCTGGCCCGGCTGCACCGGAATTGGATCTTTTGCAGGGTCAAGATCCGCAAAATCCATTGCTATTTGCCTGATACCAGGTAAGCGTTCATTGATTTTTTCAGCTCCTAAATGTCTCAGATCGAGGTAAACATATTGGTCTTCAAACCCCCGTCCTGCTTCTATCTCTTTCATGATAGAGCGGGCGACAATATCCCTGGGAGCAAGCTCTTTTGCCTTAGGGGCATATTTTGACATAAACCTGTCGCCTTCAGAGTTTATCAAATAAGCACCTTCGCCCCTGGCTCCTTCAGTAATCAGGATATTGGACCCGTAAAGAGTAGTAGGGTGAAACTGGACGAACTCCATATCTTTCAACGCCGCCCCGCAGCGATATGCCAGGGCCTGCCCATCGGCAGTGTTGATCAGAGAATTGGTTGAACGATTATAAATCCTTCCATGCCCACCGGTAGCCATGATCAGCACATTAGAATCAAAACCATGCAATTCCCCATTTATGATATCTATGGCGATACAACCGCTGCAAGTGTTTCCATCGACAATAAGAGAAGTCACGAAATATTCGTTATAAAATTTAATGCCCCTGGAAATTGCCTGTTCAAAAAGGGTGTTCAGTAAGTTATGTCCTGTCCTGTCAGCAGCATAGCATGTCCTGGGCACACCGGCTCCACCAAAAGGCCTCTGGGCCAGTTTTCCTTCATCGTCTCTTGAAAATACAGTCCCCCAGTGTTCAAGTTCTACCACCGCACCGGGAGCTTCTCTGCATAATATTTCTACCGCATCTTGATCAGCCAGATAAACAGAACCTTTAATGGTGTCAAAAGCATGATCCTCCCAGGTGTCATGCTCCGATCCTGGAGAATTGCCAAGCGCAGCATTAATACCTCCCTGGGCGGCAACAGAGTGAGAACGAAGTGGGTGCACTTTAGATAACACTGCAGTATCTGCACCATTATCACAGGCTGCTATAGCAGCTCTGAGTCCCGCCAACCCGCCGCCTACAACTAATACATTGTGTTTATGAAATTTATTCCCATTCACCTAACCAGCCCCTTTAAGCAACGGTAATATTAGTTATTTTAAACCAAAATTCGACAAGCAGAGGTGACATCCTCTATAATATAGAGAACATTATGAACAAAAGCTAAGTGTCTGTATATAAATAAACACAACCAGTTATTAATAATACCCGTTCAGGTGCAGCCCTGACCGGTTAAATAAGGGGAGTTCCAGGATGAATAAAAAGGACAAGAGCTCTTTTCACCACAATATCCCTTATGTTGGGGGTGAGTACTCAGGTCAACTTGAAAACAATTTGCCCCATGGGTGGGGCAAATTATTGTTACCAAATGGAACACAATATGATGGAGAATGGGAAGAAGGAAAACCTCATGGTAGTGGAACTATCTATTATCCAAGCGGTAAAATCTATATGGGTGGGTTTTATAAAGGCAGGAAACATGGTTACGGTAAATTAACCCAACCGGATGGAAAACGAATTAAAGGCACATGGGAAAATGATAAATTTATAAAAGTTGTAGAAAAACTGAAAAGCAGGGACGCATTTACTAAAAGGCAGCTGGATAAAGACATGATTAATATCGAGTCCCTTACTTTCCAGTATAGCACTGGTAAAGGTATTTTCGATTTAAATTTTAGTGTGGAAGAAGGTGAGGTGTTCGGTTACCTGGGCCCCAACGGTTCCGGTAAAACCACGACTATACGTAACCTGCTCGGTTTTGTAAAACCGGGTAATGGAAAGTGCGCCATTAACGGATTAGACTGCTGGAATAATGCCCGGCAAATACAAAAAGAGCTGGGCTATCTCCCGGGAGAAATCGCATTTATTGACGAGATGACCGGCACACAATTTCTTAACCTGATAGGAGATATGCGGGGCAGCAGGAACAAATCCCGCCGGGACTCTCTGATCGATCGCTTCGAACTTGACCCTTCGGGCAGGATCCGTAAGATGTCCAAAGGCATGAAACAGAAACTGGGAATCGTAACTGCTTTCATGCACGATCCGGCAGTTTACATTTTAGATGAACCCACAAGTGGCCTTGATCCTCTTATGCAGAATGTTTTTGTCGAACTCGCTTTGGAAGAAAGAGACCGGGGCAAAACAATTCTGATGTCTTCACACAACTTCGAAGAAACCTACCGAACATGTGACCGGGCAGGGATTATAAGGGAAGGCAGACTGGTCGCTGTGGAAGATGTCCATTCATTAAAATCATCTCAACGCAAGGCTTTTCTGGTAACCCTGGGATCGAAATCTGATTTAGAACACCTGCAATCGGCAGGCCTGGAAATCGGTCGTATCCGCAAGAATACGATTGAAGTTTATGTCTCCGGCAATTATAACCAGTTCATTGACGCCCTGGGCAGATGCAATATTATCGGCCTTGAAGTGGCCACGCAAAGCCTGGAGCAGGTATTTCTGAAATATTACGGCCGGGAGGTGGTGTCACGATGATCTATCCCCTGTTTAAATCAACCGCTAAAGCAAGTTGGATTATATTTTTAGTTTTTACT
>JBNJHN010000076.1:0-7968 GCA_051748565.1 Bacillota bacterium
GGGCAAACTGAGCCAGCTGCTGCCATTATCTGTATCGATCATGACAACCTGGTATTTTCGGGAAGCATCATTCAGAGAAGCTGCCGCTTCTATCCTTAGCACTTCACTAAAATCATTATTTATCAGATCGGTCCGGGGATCTTCCAGGGCATTTTGATTAATAATCTTTAAAACACTTCTGTTCCATCTTATAATTGCCGGTTCAATTTCTGCTACAGTAACCGTGGACACCTGCTTCCAGGCCAGGGCTTCCCGGAGGCTGTAACCGACACCCAGTCCACCCATGAGCACCCTGACGGATTTTTCACCACCGGAGGTTACTATTTTCAGGGCGTTACTAATTGCAGCTTTTTCCGAAGCCCCATTGTATGTGGCCATCAGAAATACTCCGTTGTAGATAATTTCATATTCC
This sequence comes from Bacillota bacterium, assembly GCA_051748565.1. Classification (GTDB taxonomy): domain Bacteria; phylum Bacillota; class Dethiobacteria; order DTU022; family DTU022; genus SKPH01. The sequence goes on from JBNJHN010000076.1 coordinate 413, forward strand.
TCTCCCCGCCGCTGAAGCTGTATTTCTCCCTCAAGGCCTGTGCACCTTTCTATTACTTGCGCAATTTGATTAAGCCAGATCAATAGATTAGAACTCCTTAAGACCGGTTTTTTATTTTTTATGGCGATGCCAGATGGCCGAAAGTGAATGGGGAACTTCGAGCCCGTGGTTTTCCATTAATTTTTCATTACTCAAAACTTCTCCAGGATCTCCATCAGCCTGGATTCTGCCTCCTTCGAGAAGAAGAACCCGGCCGCAGGTTTCTATAATAAATTCCAGATCGTGTGAAGCAACAAGCATTGTTTTATCAGACATATTACCGAGCAACTGAATCAGTCGACGCCGGTAGCGTATATCTAAGTCAGATGTAGGCTCATCCATGATTAGTAGCCGGGGCCGCATGGCAAGTATACCGGCAAGAGCCACCAGGCGCTGTTCTCCCGCAGAAAGATGGTGGGGCGGACGATCAAGCAGGGTCGTGATGCCGGTAAGTTCTGCTGTTTCAACAATCCTCTCCTGAATTTTATCCTTGTTCAGACCCATGTTTTGAGGGCCGAAAGCAATATCCTCCCTGACCGAAGGGCTGATCAATTGATCTGCTGTGTGCTGAAAGATCATTCCCACATCCGGATGAAAAACACCCGGCTTAATCGGTTGTTCTAAAATCAAAATCTGCCCCGATGATGATTTAATAATGCCTGTTATCAGGAGAAAGAGAGTGGTTTTGCCGGCACCATTGGGGCCGACCAGGCCAACCTTTTCACCGCTTTTTATTGCAAAGTTAATATTTTCAATTACAGGATCCTGACCGGGGTAGGCAAAAGATAAGTTAGAAATTTTTAGGGCGTTAATCAATACTCTAAACCTCCGGACACATTTTCCCACTCTGCTGTAATTATAACAAAATCGAATATTAAAGCGGAACGCGAATTTCATTATGTTTTTTGCTTATAATACATACTGGGTCAGAACGAAACCTGTTGCAAGCAGCAGTGCGAAAATTAGCAGCAGAAAATCTGAGAGAACCGGTTGGAATGCTGGAAGAGGTATCTTTGCATTGCCGTAACCGCGCAGAGTCATAGCCTGGAATACTCTTTCTGATTGGGCATGACTGCGTACCAGCATAGTGCCGGTAATATTAGCAAGGGTTTTCAGAGAAAAAAGCGAACTGCCCACAAAACCACGCAGGCGTGCTGCGGTACGCATCCTCTGCAGATCTCTTGTCAGCTGAAATATAAAGCGATAGGTAAAAAGGAGCAGGTCAGTCAGCAGCCAGGGGATACCGAGAACCCGCAGAGCAACCGTAACCTGTAAAAGCGGAGTGGTGGCGAAAAGGGCAACGGCTACGGTTAGAATGCCGGTAAATTTCAACGCAATCAAAAGCAAACCGAGCAATCCTTCCAGGCGCAGGGCAAGCGGACCAAACTGCCATAGCACTGTCTGACCAGCCCAGAAAGGCAGTATTATGGCTAACGCGAGCAGGAAAAAGCCGGGTAGTTTCAACCTGTGGAGAAGATATTTCAGCGGGAGTCCTGATAAAAAGTAGATAAAAGCAGCTGTAAAAGTAAGCGGCACCAGCAGTCGCAGATCCTGCACAGTGGCAAAAGAAAATATAATGGCGAGCAGGCCGGGTAACTTGAGGCGAGCTTCCCAGCGGCTGAGCAAGCTGCCCGATACAGCTGAACTTAGAGCAGCTTCTGCAATCATGGTTTTTCATTTTCCAGTAAATCAGGTTGCACTTTTAGCAAAAAAAGGACTACCATGGCAGTAAAAACCCCTTCAATCAATGCTACCGGCAGATGAGACAGACTTAAAGCTATAACTGCTGTTCTTTCTGCTGAAGTATCTATATATGCCGGGATGGCATAGATGAGTAAGAGAGCTGTCATAAGAGCGCCCAGGGCTACAGCCAAAAAAGCGGCAATGAAAGCCAGTATTGCATTGGGCAGGGGTCGAAGCTTACCAAAAAGATGGCGCAACCTGAAAATGGAGGCCGCCAGGAGAGCGGGTATACCCATCAGGCAGGCATTAACTCCAAGGGTGGTAAGACCACCATGTTGAAACATAACAGCCTGCAGTAGAAGCCCGATCAGGATAGCCGGGAAAGCAAACCAGCCCAGCATAACACCCATCAGGCCGGAGAGAACAAGATGCACACTAACCGGCGGGATGGGTATATGAATCAATGATGCTGCAAAAAATGCCGCTGTTAATAAAGCTGCCTTTGGAATGCCGTTACGTGGATTGATATAATGTTTTTTTATTCCCCGAAGAGACAGCCAGGTTAACCCACCTGCAGCGGCATAACCGCCTGCTGCAGATGATGCCGAGAGAATACCATCTGGAATATGCATTTATTAAGATTTCCTCCTGCTGAAATAAAGAGCAGTGCCGATTAAGCCCCAGACCACCGCAGCTGTCATAATCAGGATCTGCGGACCGCTAAAACCGGTAGACCCAACAGGATCAATACCGTTTTCACCAACCTCTATCCTGAGCAGGCCACCATGACCGGCCTGGCGTACCTGCACCTCCCACAAACCAGGCATATCCGGGTCAGGGATAAAGAAAAACCTGCCTTCGCTGTCGCAGGCTCCTGTAAGCCAGGGCTCGGCCGGGCTCCCGGGCGCAAATACTGCTACCTGGGCTTCAGCCATCGGGGCTCCGGAATCATATCGGGCGATTACCACAACAGCATTGCTTTGAATATATTCAAGCTCAACCCCGTGGGCCTGCACCAGAGCTACAGGTAAAATGCAGAACAGGCAGATTAAAACAATAACTGTAAGGGTAAAATTCATGCCCGAAAAATCGTTTTTATAAAACATGCTACAAACCTCTTTCATTAATCAATAAACCTGGCCAGGCAGTGCCCTTCTCCGACATGCCCAAAGTGCGTGAGAATTGAAAGCAACAATTCGAAATCCGCCGGGCTGAGTGCTCCTTCAAGAGAAGCAAGATCTGCTTCGAAAACCCCATCTGACGACGCCAATTCCGCAAGCGGTTCAAAACCGAGAGCTTCCTTGTTCAGGGGATCATCAGGATCTTCTTCGCCATCACCAAAAAGATGATCAAAATGGTATGTCATTTCGACTTCAGCATTTCCTCCGGGAATGACTATTCCTTTACGCTCATCACCGATATAATCGCCGCCCAAGTAAGCAACTTCCTGCTCAATACCCAGCGTAAAATCAATGACCCGACCGTCTTTTTCGGCCTGCCCGGTAAGAAAGAGGCTATATCCTGCAGACGGTCCTTCAACAGCACGAACCATAATCCAGGAAATAGCGTTGAAGTGTCCGGCAGGCACTTCGGTAAATTCGCCAAGTTCTGCCGGGTCGCTGGCGGGAAGAGCCAGGTTCACCGTGTAAATTCCGTCCAACTCAACTTTAACCTGGTAATCAATATCCCATCCCTGGTCGGTATCATAAGGCGGTTCCGTCTGGTATGCTGTTATCCCACTCATAGTCACGTAAGCCTGGTCAAAAGTGAGATCCCAGCCGTCTTTGGAAAGAAACCCTTCACGAATAAATTCCTCTCCGTTAGCCGTAAAGGTTAAAGTTCCAAATGAGGCAGGATCAACATCTGAATGATCATTAGTTCCGGGAGCTTCGCTTCCACATCCAAATGAAAACAAAACATAAGCCAATAATATCACAGCTAAAAGAATCGTTCCGTACTTCTTCATTTTTCAACCTCCCTCAAATAGCAGCAGCGCTTGTTTTTTTAAAAAAATATTTGCTCACATGCAAAAAATGCGTGCTACGTATCTTATATTTAGTGTTATTATATTCGCGATTAAATTCCCGAATCCTGCACAACAAATAAATATGTTTGGGGATTTGTAACAATCTATGATCTGGCTGTGTTTAAATCAAATTTAAAATGGAAATCTTAGATCTTCGGGTATAAAAATAAGTGAATTTACCAGTGATGCTTGAAAAAATTGGCCTCATCCGAGTATGATTCGGTCAGGGTCTCCAGGTTTTTTAATTCTTGCACACTTAACTTTTCAAAATCGGCAGCAATACCGGCGTTCTCTTCGACTTCAGCAATAGTTGATATACCGACTATGGCAGTGCTGATCGGGAAAGAGAAGACATATTCTAATGCCTGTTTCATGACCGAAAGCCCGCCATCACGAAAGATACGCCCGACTGCTGTAACCTTCATTGCAATAATACCCATATCCTGCCTTACCGCTTCGGTAAGCAGTTTTTCCTGAAAAGGAGCATAATGAATATCTCCGGCATTTAAGGCCATCAAAAGGCAGTCAAAGGGAAATTCCTTAATTCCTGCCAGCAGTACGTCCGGATCCTTATGTCCGGTAATACCGGTAAAACGAATTACTCCCTGGCTTTTGAGTTCTTCAAGCGCTTTAGCAGCACCGTTTTTGGCAAAAACTCCCTCCAGATCTTCTGATGTTCGCACATTGTGGAGCTGATAAAGATCCAGGTGATCAGTCCGCAGGCGCTGCAGGCTTTTTTCCAATTGGTACATTGTTCCATCATAAGTACGGTCAGGAGTCTTGGTTGCCAGGAATACATCCTTCCTGCGATATTCCATAACCCGGCCGATGTTGCTTTCACTATCGCCGCGCCCGTAAGCAGGCGCGGTATCAATGTAATTCACACCAAGATCCAAGGCCCTGTTTATTATATTTTCGGCTTCGTCCGTGCGGTTTGACTGCTCAATAGTTGATTCGCCGCCCAGGCTGAAAAGGGATACTAAAATTCCTGTTTTCCCGAGCCGTCTCCTTGGAATCATTTTTTCCTCTCCCTCCTCAATTGAGCTTTCTTCAGATCTGTCTGTATCTTCTACAACCCTTATATGGGAATCTTCGTCATTCTGATCATTTGAGAATTCAGCGTTACCAAGAAAACGGTAAACCAAGCCACCCAAACCGGTAACTGCTAAAATAGCAGCCAACCAGCCGATCAGCTTGCCTATAAAAATGCGACGCTTCAATTTAAGCCCCCCAATTAGACTTTATTTCTGTATTATTACTATACCATGACCGGCAAATTTTTTCAGAGTATGCCGTAATCGGTTACCGTTTTAGATGGTTATCTTTAATCAACACTTTAAGCCGGTTTCTGGAGGGAAAATACACAAACAGGTAAAGGGAAAAGGACTTATTCAGGCGAATTAGACTTTCAAAAGTTTGCTTAATACAAATGTAAATGGAACAACGGACTGGAATTTAAAATAGTGGCAGCAGTAAATAATTTAGAGTTTTACTGAGGAGCTAAATTAAAATGGCGATAACGAAACTATTCAGTGAAACATACACTGAAAGCCGCGAAAAATTTTATGCTGCCCTTGAGCAGGTGCGCTTCTTTTGGCCGAAAACCGAAATCCGCTCTTATGCTCTTGGTAAGGCCGAGGATAATTTGGCGGTGGAGGTTATTGCAGCCCCGGCTTTGGATCGCCAGGATAAAGTGCTGCTGCTGACTTCCGGGCTGCACGGCATTGAAGGTTATATAGGTGCGGCGGTAACCGGCCTTTTTATTGACGAATTTCTGGAAATCCTTAACCCGGCCACTACAGGCTTGTATATTGTGCATGCAGTGAACCCCTGGGGAATGTGGAAGAGGCGCCGTACCAATGAAAATAATGTAGATTTAAACAGGAATTTTATCTATGGCTGGGAGGTTGTAGATGCTTCTTTTAATTACCGGTATGACCGGATCAATCCGTTTCTGAATCCTTCCTGCCCGGTGAATTTAAGCAACAGAGCTTATTTTGGAGCCAAACTGGCCTATAAAATGCTGCCCATGGGAGTAAAAAACTTCAAGGAAGTTATGCTTATGGGTCAATACCATCATCCTAAAGGGATCTATTACGGTGGGAAAGGTCCTGAGGCTTCAACACAGATTATGATCAATCTGTTCAAGGAATTGGCAGCTTCATGTCAACGTCTTCTGACAATTGATATGCACAGCGGATACGGTCCCCGTTACCAGATGACTGTTGTAAACTCAATTAATGAATTTCGTGACTCACTGACTCTGCAGAAGGCATTCAGCTACCCATTGGTTGCCAAAACCAACCCTTTAGAGTTTTATGCCATGCAGGGAGATATGGTTGACTTTTTCTACGAGCTGGTGAGCAAAGAATTCCAGGAATTGTCATTCTATGGTACCAGCTTTGAATTCGGTACTTTGGGGGAATCTCCCCTCGATAAGCTGCGCAGCCTCAAAACAATGATTGAAGAAAACAGGCTTTTTCATTACGGGGCCCTTTCTCCAGAGCTGGAGCTGAAGGTGCGGGAAGCTTTTAACGAACTGTTCATTCCACACGAACAGCGCTGGCGCGATAAAGCATTGCAGGATGCAAAACATGCTCTTTCAGGCATCTTAAATCATGAAGGTTACCGTATTAACTAATCTATAAAGATTAATAATACGCTTGCCGGGTTATTACAGTTCCTTAATTGTTTAAAATTTCAGGCCTTTTTGCTTATACTCCAAAGCAATGCTATCCATCCTCCGCCAGTTCATTCACTTCGTCTCTCCTACAAAAGGGTGCCTTTTCTGTGGCGAGATGATGTTCTGCACACACTTCACAATTACCGTGCCTGACGCAATCAACTTTTGGACAGCTGCAATCTTCAGCCTTGATCTGCTGCAAGGGAAATCACTCCAATTATCGAACGCTGTTCAGCAAGCAAAAAAATGAAAAATTGCTCGCTTAATATATCGAATAACCTCATAGTGATTTGATTTAAGCTTTAAGCGGTCCGGCTTAATGTGTTATTCTATCCTTAGCAAAAATATCCTTTAACCCAAAACAGGTATCTGCAAGAAACATTTAGTAATTAAAAAATCATTCCGCAAGGGAAACGACCATTTTGCATTAGAGGGCCGAAATAAATTTGGAGGTGATTTAAATGGCTGTTGTGGAAATTTCGATTGTCCCCCTGGGAACAGGCAGTACCAGCCTTAGCCCTTATGTGGCTGCCTGTGAAAAAGAGTTGCGGAAACATGGTGAAGGTCTGAAATATGAATTAACCGCCATGGGTACTATCATCGAAGGAGACCTGGACCAAATCTTAAAACTAATCCGGCATTTGCATGAAGTTCCTTTTAAACAAGGCGCCCGGAGGGTTAGCACCAGTATTAAGATCGATGATCGCCGGGATAAATTTGGCTCTATTAACCAAAAAGTCAAATCGGTGGAGGAAAAATTGAAAAAATAATTTTTTTTCCATTTCCATTTTGATCTTGAGCAGCGGGTCGGTTTTACCGGGATTATTATCTGGCTGGGAGCTTTCTTTAAAAAGATAATCCGGAGGCTTCTATATGACACTTTTTAACCTTGTAATTCTGGGAATCGTGATCGGTTCAAATAACTTTGCCGTGGCTTTAACCCTGGGGGCATTGGGCCAATCGGCATATCGATATCGTATTATATTTGTTTTCGGCGTATTTGAATTTATTGTACCACTTGCCGGCATTTTGCTGGGCTTAGCAGCAGCAAGGTTCATCGGCCTTCACTCAGGTATTATTGGTGCCGTGCTGCTAACTGGCCTCGGCCTGTTCGCAGTAATTGTA
>JBNJHN010000077.1:0-7861 GCA_051748565.1 Bacillota bacterium
TTTGAAAAGAATCCATTTAAAATAACTCACTGGCGTTGACAGGATTGCCAGAATATTGATATAATAGGATACATTTTCAATATTTTTGCTTAATATGAAGGGTGCAATATTAATGAGCAGGCTTGAAAAAGCCATAGAAAACAAGAGAAAAAGTAAACAGAAGAGAAATAAAATAATTGCTGTATTATTTGTTTTTTTGGTATTTATAGGCCTGGTTGCTTTTATATTTTTGGATGATATTACGGGGTTATTTGATCAGAATGAGGCGGATCTAATTGATATGGCCAGGACGGCTGCTTTCATAGATGTCTTTGGACTGACCTATGTGCGGGTCTATCTGAACAATGGTCAGACTGCTTCTGAAGTTACCGCAGATGGTGAGCAGCTTCTTTACAGATCTGAGCATGACCGTTGGGAACTGGTCATGAGTGATTATGTGGAAGGTGATGTTTTGCAGATTGTAATCATTTCCGGGGAAGATAATAGTGTTATACAAAAAGCGATTATCATTGCTGAAGAACTTTAACCTCACAATAAAGATGGGAAGCGGGTTAGGTGATCCGGAAGCCAGGCGCTTCCAGTATTATTTATAGAAACAATAACAAAGGAAGGGGGTTTTGCCGAAAGAAGAGTCATTCAAATGTAAGAGATATATAGATAATGTACAAAATGAAGGGAGAAAAAAATAATGATTTTCAACAAGAAACAAGCCGGGATTGTAATGCTGTGTATTTTGCTGCTTTTTTTACTTTCCTCTGAGGTATTGGCGGCAACGTCGGTTACGGAAGTTGAATACGTTTTATACGAAAGATCCGACGGGGAAAATATTATAGTTGATTATCAAAAAGCTCTGGAATTGTACAATCCACCATTCAATCAGGAGCCCCTGAAAACAGCCTTGCAGGAGATAGAAGTTGCATTAGCCAATTTCAGGCAGGTTTATGTCAAAACTGATGCAAAAACAATTGACTACAGTAAAGCTGTTGATGATGGGAAGACATACAGTGAGGCCATCGCAAGTACTGCCTATGACGTGGATATAGATCTTTTTGCTCTGGCCGATTTGGAATTGTACTCGCAGACAGGTCTGTCTTCTGCTTATCGTACTCCCCTTCTTCCTGAATTTCCCGACGGTATAAGCTATAATATGGCTTGGTCTATTTTTGCCAGGTGTTGGTTTGTTAACATAATCATTGAGGAGCCCTATAACCCGAATAATGTTGATGCTGTTAAGGTGATGGGTAAAACGGGAGTGCGTGGTACAGGAGATAATAGCAATGTTTGGCGTGTTAGAATTTATGAAAGTGACCTTCCTGCCGGCGCATCGGAGCCTGTAATTAATACCACAACGGTAAGGGTAATGTACGAAGGTTCATTATTATGGTAGATTTTAACTATTGAGATGCTAACAAAGTTAAAAGCCGCGGGTGCGAATTAAAAGCCCGCGGCTTAATTACTTTAGAACATTATTGATTCGAGGTTTATCCGGCAAAAAGAGCCATCAATAATCAGCATGGGTCTCCACGAACTGCATCATGTTTCACCGGGTTTTGCCTATCGATGTCATGTAGACAGCGAATTCGTTTGCGCCGTCGACATCGATAATTTTATTTACCTCTTCATCAAAAAAAGCTCCTACCTGGCAGGATCCCAGCCCGCAGGAGACGGCTGCAAGGGCTGCGTTTTGGGCTATGTGGCCGGCATCGAGGTAGATATAGCGATAAGCCCGCTGTTCATACTTCCACTTGGAACGTTCAATCATTGCACTCCAGACCAAGTTGAAAGAAGCATCTCGCAGCATCTTTTGACCTAAAGCGGCCCTGGCCAATTCCATGCCGAAGTTTCCTTCTTTTACAAGTACCAGTGCGTGAAAAGGAACCTGGTAATGGTATACTCCAGGTTTGAATCCTTCCACATTATTGATCACACAGTAAGTTTCAATCGGGAAAAGTCCCCCGGCTGATGGTGCTGTTCGGAACTGGTGATACTCGGTTGCCATGCTAATTCCCTGGGCAGCCCAGAGAACTTGAGAGAGTTTAATGCCCGGCAGAACCGATTCCCTGTAATTCCGCTCAGAACGCCTTTCCTGGAGCAGCGAGAAAAGCGGCCTGCCGCCGGATTGGTCCGGTTTTTCGAGTTCAAAACGTTCCAGTTCAGGCGGGTATTTTTTGTACAGGGCAGGTTTACTATCCCAGTCGAGAGCCCTCCCTCCTAGTGTTTGCCGATTATACATGCTTAGTCGCTGAAAATCATCTCCGTAATTCATAATTATCCCCCTTTAATTCATTGTAGGTTAATTAACAGCGACGGTCAACGTGGTTAAGGCAGGAATTGCAGTAACTTGAAGGAAATAATAAAGTGATTGATTAAGAAGTAAAGTCAATATTTTAAAGAAGTTCTAATTAGCGGCCGGCCAAGAAAATAATTATTGACCTTTAAACAGCTGTTTAAGCGGTTTTGGTGGCATTAATGGAATTCTATGCTATAATTTAAAATAATATTTTAAGGAGATAAGGCTATGGAAAACCGACACGGGGTAATGGAATCAATTGAGATTACTGTCCTTATTGATGACAATGCCGGTTATGATTCCGGGTTGCTGGGGCAGCATGGTGTTGCTTTCCTTCTCGAAGCCAGGACTGATCGCGGTTGGAAAACGGTCCTCTTTGATACCGGCCGGTCAGCTGAAACGGTACTTCAGAACATGAAGTTGCTGGGTAAAGATCCCGGTAAAATCGATATGGTCATCTTATCGCACTGCCACTTTGATCATACTGGAGGGCTGTCCGGTATTTTGGAAGCCATCGGGCGCAGTCGTATTCCGGTAATTGCACACCCTTCGATATATCGTTCGAATTTCACTGTTAAACCAGCCCTCCGTCCTGTTGGCATAAGCCCGGAAAATAGCCGGGAAAAGATCAGTAAAAATGGAGGAGAGTTAATTCTTACAGAGGAACCGCTTCCCCTGATGCCGGGTGCTGTCACTACAGGGGAGATAAAGGAGCATGCAAGTTTTGAAACAGCCCCGACTCTTTCGCTTTTAACCATCGAAAATGGGAAAATGGTAATGGATTTTATGAAAGATGACTTGTCACTTATTTTTATCCTACCCCGGGGACTGGCTATAGTTACCGGTTGTTCTCATGCCGGGATAGTTAGTATCATAAAGTCTGCCGTTCAATTGACCGGCATTGATCAGATTGCTGCCGTAATCGGAGGGTTCCATTTAATTGATGCTGATGAAAACAGAATCAACAGGACAGTTGAAGCCTTAACGGATATGAAAATCGGCAAAATTTACAGCGGCCACTGTACGGGCCTGAAAGCGGAAGCCAAAATGCTGCAGTATTTGGGAGAAGGTTTCCATAAGTTGCATTCTGGTATGAAAATTACAATCTAGATAGCAAAGAGGGAATATGAATGAAATATGATGTGGGTTATATAAGAAGTCAGTTCCCGGCTCTATCGTTACAAGTAAACGGTTATCCTGCAGCATTCTTCGACGGCCCGGGAGGGACCCAGGTGCCGCAGCGTGTTATCGATGCTGTGGTCGATTACATGGTTCGCTGTAATGCCAATGCCGGCGGTGCATTTTTAACCAGCCATAATAGTGATCAGGTAATTAATGAAGCTCGCCGGGCTCTTTCAGATTTTCTCGGTTCCAGCCCGGATGAAGTGGCATTTGGGCAGAATACGACTACTATGATGTATCAGCTTGCTCTGGCCCTGGGTAGGGAGGCAAGCCCTCGAAAAGAGATCATGATTACAGAAATTGATCACGAGGCAAACCGTGGGCCATGGTTGGCTTTGGAAGAGCGGGGTTTTAAAATCCGGGAAGTAAGGATGGATACGGAAACCTGTATTATTGACATGGAAGATTTTAAATCAAAGCTTTCCGATAAAACCCTGGTTGCCGCTTTTAACTATGCCTCAAATGGGGTTGGAACTGTTAGTGATGTTAAAGAAATGATTCGACTGGCTCATGAAGCCGGTGCGATTGCCGTGGTTGACGCAGTGCACTATGCCCTGCATGGTCCAATCGATGTCAGGTTGCTTGATGTCGATTATCTTCTCTGTTCGGCTTACAAATTTTTCGGACCGCACATTGGGGTTCTTTACGGCAAGCATGAACGCCTGTCTGTTTTGCCCGCCTACAGGCTCCGGGTTCAGTCTGACTCTGTTCCCTGCCGGATAGAGACAGGAACATTAAATCATGAAGGGATTGCCGGTGCGGCAGCAGCAATTGAATTTATTGCCGACCTGGGCCGCCGTTTTGGAAGTTCTGAAAAAGTGATTAAAGCCGGTATAGATACAAACAGGTCGGAGCGCCGCCGGCTGGTAATAGCAGGTATGGAAGCAATGGAATTCTATGAGCAGCCTTTGACTGAAAAATTGCTTAACGGGCTTTCAACAATCAAAAAAGTTAAAGTCTACGGCCCTCCAAGAGGGTATCCGCGTACCTCGACGATTTCATTTACTATTGATGGAGTGCCGGCCGATCAAGTTGCCTCAGCTCTTGGTGAAAAAGGGATCTTCGTCTGGGATGGCCATTTTTATGCTGTCCGCCTGGTTGAACGTCTCGGTTTGATGTCGCTCGGAGGTCTGATTAGGGTAGGTCTCTGCCCTTATAATACTGAAACTGAAATCGATCGTTTGCTCGAAGAAACGCGCAGGATTGCGTTGTAAATTATATAAAAAAGAGAGGATGTCAAACTTGAAAATTAAAGAAATTTATGAGTATGTTGTTGAGAAAGGGATTGAAAAAGATCCGCGGAAACCTGAAGGCGTAAAAGAAGCTCTGGAACGCGTTAAGAAAAAGTACGAGGATATGAAAGCAGATGAAAAAAAAGAATTTGATCTTGAATCTTTGACCAACCCGTACAGTGATACGCGGATTTTATGTGGTGATAAGGAAACCGAAGTAAAGCGAATGATGGTCGGGGTTGATATTGAGGTAGGCGAGGTAATGCTTGCTGACCGACTGACCGATAAAAACCAGCCTGTTGATTTGATCATGGCACACCACCCTGAAGGAAGAGCGCTTGCAGAACTGCATGATGTGATGCACCTTCAGGAAGATATCCTGGCCCGTTTTGGCGTGCCGATAAATGTAGCTGAATCAATCATGGCTTCGCGGATCAGCGAAGTAAAACGAGGACTGATGCCGATTAATCATAACAGGGCTATTGACGCGGCAAAAATACTGGATATTGCGATGATCAGTGCCCATACCGTAGCCGATAATCAGGTGGCTGCTTTTTTACAGGAAATGTTCGATCAAGAAGTTCCGCGTACCCTTGGGGATATTATAAAGCTTCTCAAGGAAATTCCGGAATATGCCGAGGCTGTCAAGCATAGCGCCGGCCCGGAGATAATCCTCGGCAGCAAGGAACGCCGTGCCGGTAAGGTTTTGGTTGATATGACCGGGGGAACCAGCGGCTCTGAAGATGCTTACAACAAACTGTCCCAGGCAGGGGTCGGTACGATTATCGTTATGCATATGGACGAGAAGCATCGTAAAAAGGCAGAAAAAAGTCATATTAACGTAATTATTGCAGGGCATATTGCCAGCGATTCACTGGGTATAAACCTGCTTCTTGACGGAATTGAAAATAAGGGTGTTGAGATAATTCCCTGTTCCGGTCTGATCAGAAATAAGCGTAGTTAAAGTTAAAGCTCTAAATTAATCCTGGTATCAAGAGCCAATACGCCGCTTCCATCCGGGAAAACCCGCACCGGGTTTATATCAAGTTCTTTTATACCGGGGTAATCAGCCAGCAGGTGAGATACGCGCACCACCAGGTCAACGAAAGCTTCAATATCACCCGCGGGTTGGCCTCGTGAGCCTTCAAGGATTTGAGTTGACTTCAAAAACCTGAGCCTTTTATCGATGATTTCTTCTCTTGTGGGGCAGGTTGCATTGGCTATGTCCTGAAAAGTTTCTACATAAATTCCACCCATACCGAAATAGACTACCGGCCCGAAGGACGGATCCTGGTTTCCGCCGACAAACATATCGTAGCCTTCAGGTGCCATCTTTTGGATTCTCACGCCTCCGAATATGGCATCCGGATCATAGTCAAGAAGATTTTGGTGAATGGTTGTAAAACCTTCAGACGCCTGGTCGGTATTTTCAAGACCAAGCAGTACACCTCCCGCATCTGATTTATGCAATGCAGATGCAGAGATCACTTTCATTACTATGGGAAAGCCAAGTTTTTCTGCATGCTCGATTGCTTCTTCTTTAGTTTTTGCAGTTCTCGATTCTACAGTGGCGATGCCATAAGCATCCAGAAGCTCAAGTGCTTCTTCGCCGTAATGGCCATCTTTATCCCGGAGCCAGGTTTCAGCTTTGGTGACTTCAATTCCGTTCGGTTTGGGTAAATCATTTATTTCACTGAGCTCCTTCCTCTTTTCATAATATTTCATTTGTAAAACCAGGGCGTTTACCATTTCTTCAGGGCTATTGAATATTGGAAATTCAACATAACGTTTGGTTTGTTGAATCATCCGGGTAGGGCCGAAGAGGCAGACACCCAGGGGTTTACCGGCAGATAGTATCGAGCCCCAGGCCTCCTTTGACAGATCAGTAAGGAACATCTTCTGGAATATGTTTTCACCCTGTGGCATCTGTGGCCTTTGGCTGATATAGATCGAGCCATCCACCTGCTCAGAATGCATGACTGAATAAAGCACATGAGCTGTAAGCTTGGGATCATAGATATCACCCATATCGAGTGGGTTGGAAAAATTAATTACACCGGCATTACTGAATTGCTTAAGGCCGTCATAAAATTCCTGGCCCATATCGGCAAATTTAAAACCCGCTTTTTCGCAGAGGTCGGCGCCCATTACGGCAAAGCCCCCCGCAGGGCTCATAACCATTATCCGCGGTCCCTTCATTGGGGGTAACTGGAAAGCCTTTGCTATCTCAATAAAGTCAAGAAAATTGCTGACACGTATAACGCCAGCTTCTTCGAAAGCGGAATCGATAATTGCCTCATTACTGCTTAAAGCTGCTGTATGACTCATGGCTGCTTTCTTACCTGCATTGGTGGTATTTGCTTTGTAAACAACAATTGGCTTATCAATTTTTTTTGCCGCTTCGATAAATTTTCTGCCACGATCGATGCTTTCGAGGTAAAGACAGATTATCTTTGTTTGTGGATCCCTTCCATAGTATTCGAGGAAATCGACCTCATCCAAATCAAGCTTGTTGCCTATGCTTGCAAATTTAGCAAGTCCGATCTTTTCATCAAAGAGGTAGTTCAGCATGGTTAGAGCAAGACCACCGCTCTGGGATATGATTGACATCTCTCCTTTTGGAGCTTTGTGCAGGGCAACAAAAGGAAGGCAGAGCCCATTATCAGTGTTTGCAACGGTGACACTGTTTGGACCAACAAAACGAATACCGTATTTTCTTGCTTTTAGAAGCAGGTTTTCGGAAAGTTCTCTGCCTTCTTCACTGTATTCGGAAAAACCGCCTGAAGGAATGGCCATTCGCCTGATACCGAATTTACCGCATCGCTCCACCATATTTGGGATAAGCTGCGCCGGAACCATGCAGTAGGCGAGATCGGGCACTTCGGGCAGCTCTTCTATATTTTTATACATCCTGATCCCGTCAACATGAGTGTCATCGCTTCTTTCATTAACACCGAAGATCCTGCCCCGGTAGCCCCAACGCAGTAAATTTTCAAGGGTTAACCTTGGTATATTGGTCGGCTTTGAAGATAAACCGATGATTGCGATTGAATCAGGATAGAATAGTTTTTGCATGAGGACCCTCCTATAGAATAATTTAGACACACCTGTAATTTTACCACAAAAAAGGTATGAGATTGCAGTGTTTTTAGATTTA
>JBNJHN010000078.1:0-7648 GCA_051748565.1 Bacillota bacterium
GCATTATTCTGTAAAGAAAATTTATTTGCTCCGACTGATGGCAAGCTTTATTTCGTCGTCAATATTGCCCTGGCAAATGTGCGGTTCACGTCTTTAACTTCTACCCTGGCAACCTGACCTACTTTATCACCGGCTCCTTCAACATTGATTACAAAGCCCTGTATGCGGGCAATACCGTGGCGGGGATTGGTAGCATGAGGTTCTTCGATAGTCAGATCGAGAATTTCTCCTGCTTTGACCGGCAGGGCCAGTGCCTTAATCTCTTTGTGACTTCCCCGGGCAATTATGCGGTGTTGTTCGACATGAATATCTTCGCTGCCGCGGATAAATATGTGCCTGCCCAATTCCTCTTCCAGTTTTTTAAGATTACCTCCACCGCTACCGATAATAATGGCAGCAACTTCATGGTGCATTTCAACTAAGACAGCCTTGCTTTTCTCTTCCTGAAGCTGCGTCTTCAGCTCTCTCTCGATGCGTGTACTGACTACGAGCGGTGTAAGCACCCTTCCCGAACCTCCACAGTAAGGGCATGGCTGCTGCAAATATTCCGAAAGATCCTGACGGACTTTCTTTCTCGTCATCTCTACCAGGCCAAGATTGGTAAGCCCAAGGACGTAAGTTTTAGTACGGTCGTTTTTAATCGACACATTAAGTTTTTCAATAACTTTGCGGCGATGATCCTCGATAGCCATATCTATAAAATCAATAATTATAATGCCGCCAATATCACGAAGGCGAACCTGACGGGCAATTTCTTCAGCTGCTTCCAGGTTGGTTTTCAAAATAGTATCGGCCAGATTGCGGCGGCCAATATAACGGCCGGTGTTCACATCAACTACTGTTAAGGCTTCTGCTTCATCGAAAACCAGGTAGCCACCGCTTTTTAACCAAACCTGGCGGGCCAGGGCTTTTTCAAGCTCTGCTTCCACCCCATAACGTTCAAAAATAGGTTCTGCTTCCTGGTATAATTTCACTTTTACTTTTAGGTGAGGTGAAATATAATCTACAATTTCCCGAACCTTATCATACTCGTGTTCATTGTCGATCAGAAAGCTGCTGAAATCCTCGACAAAAAGATCACGGGCGATGCGACAGGTTAGAGAAAGATCCTGATAAAGGATGGCTGGAGCATCCTTTTGTTGAAATCGGGCCGATATCCGATTCCAGAGTTGAACTAAAAATTTAAGGTCCTGCTCCATTACTTCAATTTCAACACCCTCTGCTACCGTGCGTACGATCAGTCCGAGCTCTTCCGGTTTTAGTTTCTCCACCTCACGGCGCAGCCTGTCACGCTCAGCCTGGCTTTCTATACGCCTAGATACTCCAATGTAATCTGCTCCGGGCACTAAAACCAGGTAGCGACCGGGTATTGTTATCTGACCGGTTACCCGTGCGCCTTTACTGCTGTAAGGTTCTTTTACAACCTGAACCATTATATCTTCTCCAACCCGAAGCAGCTTTTCAATTGAGTCCCGGGCCGGCGGTGGGCTTTCATCGTCCCAATCAGTAAAAATATCATCCACGTAAAGAAAAGCATTTTTTTCAAGTCCTATGTCTACAAAAGCTGCCTGCATTCCCGGCAAAACATTGGCTACAGTCCCTTTGTAAAGATTTCCCACCACCCTTTGCTGGAGCGGTCTTTCAATATCAAGTTCTACCAACTTACCTTTTTCCAGCAGGGCGACGCGAGTTGCCCGGCTATCACAATTGACTATAATTTTTTTATCCACTATTTACTCACATCCCTTCAGAAAAAGGCTGCAGGATTCCTTTTTGGTTGATAAATAAACGCTCACGGTGTAGCTGCCAATTTATGGCAAATACATCTCCGGCATCAGGATCTGAATCCAACTGCTCCAGCAGGAAAGCAGGAGAGATGCCGCCCTGACTGCCGGCCTGCAGAAGCATGTTTAATAAAGGCGACTGATCATCATTTCTATTGATTATTTCTGCCTTGATTATATAAGGGCGGACGTTAATGTAAGTTGTTTTTTTCTTTTTTGTTATACGTTGAACCATGATTTCCACTCTGGACATTAACCTTTTTAGGGCAGCCTGGACTAATTCTAAGTTAACCTCAGTACCGGATCCGCATTTCGGGGTTGCAAGGTACTGAGCAGCACCAACCCGGGAAGCCAGGGAAGGTTTATCAAGAGCAACGCCGAATGCATCCGTTAGTTCCAATCCCAAAGGCAGCTGGGGACTGAGGGTATTAATAAATTGTTCCGGCTGGATAGTTTCATTAATATATACTTCACCGTATTCTTCCGATGCAGTAACGCCAAGCGGCAGAGGCAGGGCCAGCGACAGGCGCGGATGTGGGTTATAGCCCTGACTGTAAGCCAGAGGCAGCCGGCTTCTATGCAGAGCACGCAAAAAAAGGCGCAGCATATCAAGGTGCGAAATATAGGCCAAAGACATATTACGTTTAAAAATGAAACATACCCTGTTCATAATTTACTCCATTCGCTCAAATTATCAGAAAGAGACTTTTGATGTTCGCGTATAAATATTTCCTTATTTACACCGCAGTTGAGATGATCCCAGGGCAGGTAGTCATCATATTTAAAACGGCGGTAAGCATAAACCCCCGGGTCAAGATCAAGTTCCCGGAATGCCTGCTCCCAGAGATTATAAGAGAAGTGTTCATTCCATCCGTCGAAACGGCATCCCAGCTGCCAGGCTTTTTCCAACAGCGGGGCCAGGGTTCGATCCCCGCGGGCAAAAACTGCTTCCAGTAAGCTTGCCTCAGCTTCGTGCCAGCTATAATTAAATCCCGGCATTTTTTTAAAACCTTTCCGTAAAATTTGCTGGCGATCAACAACTCTTGACAGCTCCAATTGCGGCTCCCATTGAAATGGTGTATGCGCTTTAGGGACGAAGGTAGAAACAGAGACCGAAATATTCAGACTGCCCTTAACCTTATGCAAAAAGTGCCCTCTTATCCTTCGGCAAAGGCTAAGAATCGCCTCAACATCCGCATCTTCTTCAGTAGGAAGACCAATCATAAAATATAACTTAAAGCCCTGCCAGCCGGCCTTAACCGCATCACCCAATGAGGCAAATATTTCCTCCTCGGAAATGTTTTTATTAATTACCCTGCGTAAGCGTTCAGTAGCCGCTTCTGGTGCAAAAGTCAAGCTGCTGCGTCGTCCCCGGTGCACTTGATCAGCCAGTTTTACCGAATAAGAGTCGAGGCGTAGTGATGGAAGGCTGCATTTTACATGCCTACCTGCCAGAACCTGATCCATTTCATTAAGAAGACTGTCGATCTGCGGATAGTCCGCACTACTCAGAGACGACAGCGAGACTTCGTCATAGCCAGTGGCAGCAATTAAAGCTTCTGCCGTTTCGATAATCTTACTTTGATTTCTCCTGCGTACGGGACGAAAAATATAGCCGGCCTGGCAGAAGCGGCAGCCCCTCCCACAGCCACGGAATAGTTCGACCACAGCCCGATCATGAACTGTCTGAATATATGGGACTACAGGAGCAGTCGGGTAAGGCACACTATCCAGATCTGCTACAAAATTTTTTTTGATAACCGTCGGTGCATGAGGGGCAAGTTTCTCCATGCCAGAAAGTTTTCCATCCCGATAAATCGGCCTGTATAATACCGGGACGTATACTCCATCAAAGGCAGAGAGCCGGGATAATATTTCACTACGACCTAAATTTTCCCTTTTTAAAACACCAAGTTCACTAAGCAGTTCCGGTAAAAATTCTTCTGCTTCACCCAGGACAAATAAATCGAAAAAAGGTGCCAGTGGTTCGGGATTAAAAGTACATGGCCCACCCCCGATTACCAGGGGGTCGCTTTCACCGCGCCTGCTGCTGTAAAGGGGTATAGAGGCCAGATCAAGCATATTGAGTACATTTGTATAACTTAATTCGTACTGCAGGGAGAAACCAACCACATCGAAATCAGTTAAAAGTTTTTGACTTTCAAGGGCAAAAAGCGGCTGATCATGCTCACGCATTAAATCTTCCATGTCTGCTGCCGGGGCAAAAACACGTTCCATAAGCAAATCAGGTTTGCTGTTAACACTTTCATAGAGTATTTTCAAACCCTGGTTGGACATCCCCACCTCATAAAGATCAGGAAAGGCAAAAGCCATTCGTAATGCCACCTGATCATGATCTTTCAGGCAGGCATTCCACTCATTACCAAGGTATCGGCCCGGTTTACGGACCTTAGAAAGCAAATCATTAATTTTACCTTTTTCAAAAGGCATCCAGCTCACCATCATTGTTTTAAATTAATTTAAAATATTCTTGAATAGAAACTTGATTATATTGACAGGGATAAGAAGTCCGACCTCTTATCCCTAGCTTATCAATTACTTTGCTCCTATGATACCATATAATTCCTGAAAATATAAGATTCTCCTAGATAAGACCTTTTTCCCTGAAACTAAAAAAACAACCGTCACCGATGATGATATGATCTCGTATGGAGACTCCTAAAATATTGCCCGCATCCACAAGCCGCCTCGTTACAGCCAGATCTTCCTGGCTCGGTGACGGGTCTCCACTAGGATGATTATGAAAAAGTATTACCGAAGCAGCACTTTTACGCATAGGTATGTTAAATATCTCCCGGGGATGAACGATTGATGCACTGAGGCTCCCCACCGAAATTTCTTCTTTGGAAATAACCTGGTTTTTAGTATTTAGAAGCAAGATCTTGAAATATTCTTTTTTCTTGTAACGTAGTTCTTCCATAAATAGATCTGCAGCCTGCCTGGGGCTGGTTATACTGTCACCTCTCTCAGGGGGTGTTGTAGCCAACCTGGAACCCAATTCGAGGGCAGCTTTAATCATCACCGCCTTGTCGGGGCCGATACCTTTGTTTTCCTGCAGTTCCTCCAGGGAAAGAAAAGGTAAATTTCTCAGCCCCCCGCCCCGGGCAAGAACTTTCATCGCCACCTGGATAGCTGACTGATCCCTGTTGCCAACACGAAGCAGGATTGCCAGCAGTTCTGCATTTGAAAGTGCCTCGGCTCCCAGATTTATCAGTTTCTCCCGCGGCCGTTCCTCAGGAGGCAAATCCCTAATCATTATTGATTCATTATTCATGGTCGCCATCCTTTCCTGCATTGCTTCTATATTGTGACATGCATTTTTTTCAACATATTGTATAGAAGGTTTAAAGGCAGCCCCACAACGTTAAAGTAGCAGCCTTCAATTTTTTCCACGAACAGGGCCGCCTTACCCTGTATCCCATAAGCACCGGCTTTATCTAAAGGTTCGCCTGTTGCCACATAGGCATCCAGCTCAGTTTCAGTTAGACTTGTCATCCACACTTTAGTGGTTGAGGTTCTGTTTTCGTATTTCCCGGAAGCAGCATCAAGTACAGTCAAGCCGGTTAAAACCAGATGTTGATTCCCGCTCAGGAGCCGGAGTGTTTGCAAGGCTTCTTTCTGATTAACAGGTTTACCGATAGTTGCCCCCCTGTAAAGAACTACCGTGTCTGCCGCAATGATTATTCCTTCCTCCAGGCGGTCGGAAACTGCAAGGGCTTTTTCAAGAGAAAGCTGGATGACCATTTCATAAGGCGGCAGGTTGTTGCATTTTTCTTCAGCAATATCAGGTATTATTATTTTAAAAGGTACTCCAACCTGGTGGAGAAGTTCGGCCCGGCGTGGAGATGCAGAAGCAAGTACCAGGGTCATAGGTGACCACCTTTCTTGCTCTTCATAAGCATCCGTCTGGTCACCCCTTCAAGGAAATTGGCAGTAATACCGGTAAAAATTCCTGTTGGTACGGACAAAAGCAGAAGCAGGGGATAATATCCCAGCAACAGGTCCGGATTGGAAATAATCAGGCTGGCCAAACCCAGCTGTGTCAGGTTATGAGCCGCAGCACCAAGTACACTTACCGAAATAAGACTAACAAGACCCTTATTCTGTAATAAAAGGACCAGGGCCATGACCAGGCAGCTTGTAATACCGGCACTTAAACTCAGCCAAAAACCGAAACCGAAAAGGCCGCCAACGAAGAGGCTTCCAAGAATAGAACGAATGATAGCTATAAGAAGCCCACTGCGTAAACCGAAAAGGATCAGGGCTAAGAGGGTGATAACATTGGCCAGCCCGAGCCTTACCCCGGGAACCGGCATCGGCAGCGGCAGGGCTGATTCTACAGTGTGGATAACCACAGCAAATGTGATCAAAACTGCCAGGTAAGTCAAATAATTTAAACGGCTCCGCATTTTGAAACCCGTTTGGACCATAATAATCTCCTATCAAAGTGATGGTTAACAACGTTTAAAAATCTTCAACCTCACCCTAATCGTATCCTGTCACTTAAGTAGCTAAATATAATTTCAGGGATTTAGCTCGACAATTCCTTCAAGGCCGAAAGATACCAATATATCAAGATCGGGGGTAATCAGGATACCTTCGATACCAGGTAGTTCCTCAATCAGGGCCATGCCATCAACAGGCCCGAGGACAAAAACAGCCGTCGATAAAACATCGGCTTCTATGACTGTTTCAGAAATAATTGTTACACTGATCAAATCAACTGCCGGCATGCCATTCCTGGGATTAAGAATATGGTGATAGGTGACACCGCCTTCTTCAAAAGCACGCTCGTAGTCCCCTGATGTTACCACTGCACCGCCCGATACAGGTAAAACAGCGATGACTTCATGATCATCTCTTGGATGGCGGACTCCAATCATCCATGGTTTTCCACCTCGATTGGATCCAATTAAACCAATATCACCGCCTGCATTGATATAAGCATTCTGTACACCTGCTTCCCTGAGTATCTGCAGGGCTCGATCGACAATAAATCCTTTTGCGATTCCTCCCAGTTCCATGGACATACCAGTGTCGGGAAGATAAATGGCAGATAGTTCTTTGTCTAATTCGATCCTGGTGTAATCAACCAACCCAATACTATTTGCCAATTCGTTTTCTGAAGGCACCCTGTATTCCTGACCCAGAAAGCCCCAGCAGTCAACCAGAGGTGCTATAGTCGGATCAAAGGTGCCATTGCTCAAAATGGCAAAATCAACGGCTCTCTCCGTAACATAAAAAACTTCTTCACTGACCTGCACGGGATGCAGCCCCGCTGAGCTGTTGATCATGACAATATCACTGTTCTCTATACTGCGGCTGAAAAATAGTTCCAGACGCTCAATTTCTGCAAAGATTTTCTCCCCGATTTCCTCTGCAGACTCACTGACACCATCAGTCAGGCGTACCTCAACATAAGTATCCATAGTTAAACGGCGCATCACATACAATTTATCGGAAAGCCTGTCCTGCATGAAAAAATAAACAATAATACCCAGCAAGATAACCGGAATAAAATAGTGCAGCCTCAAAAACCTGCACTTTAAAATCGCTTTTTTCCTGCACGCATGATCTTTATTTTTATCTGACAAAAATAAACTCCTTTAATTGGTCCGTCCGTAATAGAAAATCACAAATAAGACAATACCAAGAACAAGGAATAGGAGCAGAGTATCAAAGCTTAAATTTTTTGTCGTCCACTTCGTAGGATCAAAACGTCCTGTTTTCTCTTTTTTCTCGGCAAATCTTTTCTCCATCTCGTTTCTGGCTTTCTGACCGGCTTTATTATAAACACTGTCAAGTTTCCGATCAGCATCAGATGTCTGGTCGGCCAACCTTTT
>JBNJHN010000079.1:0-7243 GCA_051748565.1 Bacillota bacterium
TGACAAGGATTTATAAATTATGCGTCAGCTCTGAATCGTGCACCTATCTGTTATAATTACGTGTTATAATTAATATCAAGCAGCAATAAGGAAAGAGGTGCCAAGCATTGTCTATACATTCTGATATAGAGAAGTACCTCGAGGTTGCTGCTATTAAAACAGAAAGCGGGTTTTCTGCTGAGAAAAAAACGATGCTCGAAGAATTTACAATTGAAGGGATCAAAACATGCCGCCATATTAACGAATTCTGGACTTCCGGGCAGCGACAGGCATCATCAATTCACGAAATTTCTTATCGAGCCTGTTTTAAGCCCCAGCTGCCAAAGTTTTTCATAAATCTATTTACGGAGACAACAGATACTGTTTACGACCCTTTCGCCGGCAGGGGGACAACCATTGTCGAAGCAGCCCTGATGGGCCGTAAAGTTATAGCAAACGATGTTAATCCCCTGAGTAAAATACTTAGCAAGCCCCGGCTTGCTGTTCCTTCTGCTGAAGATATCGAAAAGCGGTTATCGGAAATACCTTTCTATAATAAACTGGAAAACGAAATAGATCTTTCCATGTTTTACCATTATAAAACTGAAGCAGAGCTTCTCTCTCTACGCAAATACCTTACTGAAAAAACAGCAGAATCGATGGACGATATTGATAGTTGGATCAGAATGGTGGCAACAAACCGTTTAACCGGTCATTCCAAAGGGTTTTTTTCAGTTTATACAATGCCCCCTAACCAGGCAGTCTCAGCCGAACGTCAGGTATCAATTAACCTTAAACTCTGCCAGCGACCCGAGTACCGTGATGTGCGAAGCATAATTTTAAGAAAAACTAAGCAGTTAATCCGAAATCTCACTTCCGACCAGTTGAAACAACTGAAGGAAGCTTCATTAAGCGCTATTTTCATGGAAAATGATGCTGCTGAAACAAAAACAATTCCGATGGAAAGTGTTGATCTAGTTGTTACTTCTCCACCATTTTTAGATGTAGTTCAATATTCCAAAGATAACTGGCTGCGCTGTTGGTTTAACAAAATCAACCTGAGCGAAATAGAAAAACGTTTGACTATGGCGACAACTTTAGATAAGTGGTCGGCCTCGATGCGCGCTGTCCTCAGAGAACTTTACAGAATTACAAGACCTGGGGGTTGGATTGCTTTCGAAGTCGGAGAAGTTAAAAACGGACTTATTAAGCTCGAGGAAAAAATTATCCCCCTTGGCGTAGAGAGCGGCTTTGAATGTGCCGGCGTAGTTATAAATCAGCAATATTTTACTAAAACTTCTAATATATGGGGGGTAAAAAATAATACTTCCGGCACAAACAGCAACCGTATTGTATTATTCAACAAAAAATTACAGGGTCAGGGCCCTGTAAAAAAGAAGTAGGAGGTTAGGTTTTCGGCAGATAAGTAATTCGCTACCAAAACGTTAATCATTGTTCGACATTGGAGCAAAGAATCCTGCAAGCAATCCTAAATATTTTGTATAATATAAAAATTAAGGCTATTGGCATCATTTAGAAGAAGCCGAATTATGGGTAACGATTAAGGTCGTTGGACGGTTTTTCTCCGGAAGGCAAACCACGATTCATAAGTATGGCCTGACGGGGTGAGTCATACATAACCCACAGGTAGACAGCAATCAAACCAAGTCCACGGGTAAAAAACCAGGCAGCGATGGCTATAAAAAACCAAAGGAGTCCCTTGCTAAACAAACCAAGGTACATGTAACCTGCCCCGGGAAATATCAGATTTAAAAGACTGGTTAAAATAGGGTCTTTTCTAAAAGTGCCACTCGCATGACGATTTGCCCTGGGTAGAATTTCTACAGCCGGTGATTCCCGTGGCTCCAATAAAGAACGGCAATAGCGGCATTTTGTGGCAAAACTAATTATCTCCTCCCCACAAAAGGGACAGCGTTTATAAGAAATTTTTTGATCTTTATCTTCAATTGCCGGTTTGCCAGCACATCCCCAGGTGGTACAACCACCGGTTTTCTCCCAACAAACAGCATGGTAATTACGCATACACAGACGACAGCGGACTGAAAGTTCGCCCGGTTTAAAATCCTGACCGCACGTGCTACAATATTTTTCTTTCATAAAAAACAGCCTCCATGATAATTATAACACACTTATATACCTTTCTTTTATGAGTGATTCCATGCATTGTTTGCTCTTTAAGGCTCCAAAGAGGATAATATTTTTATAACACGGTAAGGAGGGATACAGTTGGAGAGCCGAAATGTGGCAGAAGCTGCTATAAGCATAGCCATGACTTCTACAAGAAAAGCTGAAATGGATTTAAAGCAAAAACACCTTGAGGCAGGGATCAAATCGCTGGCAGTGGATTATGGGGGTGAATTTTTAAGTTCGCTGCAAAAAGTTGTAGAGCGAGCCGTAGTCGCATCAAAAAGAGAAAACATAATCGACAACTCCGGTCACTCGGATGGAGCAGTGGCAGGAGCAACTCGAGAAGCATTAGTCCAGATTATGCCCAAAGCTCTTGGTCTTAATGTTGGCGGCAAAGTTGGAATTGCCAGGGGCGGTTCCCATGTTGCTGTGGCAATTTTTTTCGGGATTGGATTATTACACAGAAACGACATAGCGATTGGACTGGGACACAGGGCCATATAAATAATACCTGATCATTATTCAGTTTTATTAGAAAGGAATATTGCAGTTTTCACAGGTAAGCTGGCGGGGAACCATCTTCCGGTTACGGTTGTCAATTTGTCAAAGGAGCGTGAATAAGATGCCTGCAAAAAAAATCGCGATATGGATTATATTAATTCTGGTAACCGGCCTGACAGGAATTTTACTGACCTCATGTGGCGCTGTAAGCTATATGGATTCAAGAGGGGTTTCCGAAGAATATATTGGCCCCGAATCTGCGCCATTTGAAGCTTATGACGACATGGATAAAAGTGCAGATACCCCGGAACGCGGAGAGGTGTTCAATAGCGGGGTGGGGGAAACCGCACTGCGCCGTATTATCCGCATTGGCTCAATAGAATTGACCGTGGAGGATACCAGGGAGACAATACGTGAAATTCGAAGCATGATCGAGGCTAAAGAAGGGATTATCAGTACTTCTAATATATATGAAATGAGAGAGGGCCAGTACGGGGCAAACCTGACCCTGCGCATCCCTAACAAAAACTTTGATTCTGTTATGGCTCAACTTGAAACATATGGAAAAGCAACTAATATAAATACCGGGCTTGATGATGTTACCATGCAGTATATTGACCTTGAATCACGACTCAATAACCAAAAAGCCCAGGAGAAAAGATTAGTGGAAATATTGGATATGGCCGAAACAGTGGAAGAGGTCCTGGAAGTGGAAAGAGAGCTTTACCGGGTAAGAGGTGAAGTCGAGACGATGACCGCCCAGTTTAATTACCTGAAAGACCAGGTATTATATTCTACAGTTCACCTCTTGATACGGGAAGAAACCATTCCTACCGGTGCAATATCACCCGGCCCTTTTCATAATCTGGGCAGCAAAATTGCACAAGCTTTCATCGGCAGCATAAACCTGGTCCTGAACTCTGTTTCCTTTATTATTATAGCCTTTTCGGCTCTGCTGCCGATACTGACCATTTTAGTTATGATAGTTGTTCTGGTCTTGCTTTTAGTCCGAAAACTATCCAGGAGAAAAGAAAAGGCATCAAGCAATATCCATCCAAACCAGGAGTAATTTTAACGAAGGCGGGTAACCGGCAAT
This sequence comes from Bacillota bacterium, assembly GCA_051748565.1. GTDB lineage: Bacteria > Bacillota > Dethiobacteria > DTU022 > DTU022 > SKPH01. Next base: position 3,725 of record JBNJHN010000079.1, read on the forward strand.
AATTGATGCAGGGAAAATATCAATAGAGATATTAAGTGGGTGAAAAATCAGCTATTTTTTATGATATCTTCGTCCAGTATATCTTCACGTTCAAATAGCTTCACTGCTTTTTGTAAAAGTTCCAACAACTGCTGACGTTCATCTTCAGGAACATGCGACAGATAAACAGCAAGCAGGAGATTGCGTCTCTCTTCAACATTTTCAAGAACCTGTAAACCCCTGGGTGTTATATAAATCCAGACCTGCCTGCGATCTTTTTCCTGTCTTTCCCTTCCAACTAAACCCATTCTATGCAGGCGGTTGATTAATGCCGTAACCGCACTAAGGGTAACGCCGAGTACATGAGCCAGGAAAGAAGTGTTGCAAGGGGCTTTCCGAAGAGCTCGAAGCACTACATACTGGGTGTCGGTAATCTCGTCAACCGTATAGCGGTTGTGTAAAATTCTCACCCTGTATATCAACCGGCTGAAAACGTGGTCAATTTCTTCTATATAATTGAGCAGGCTTTCATTGTTTATTGCCTTCCTCTCCCCCCGAACTTACTTTAAGTGCTAAACTATTAACTTAATCAAATATTAACTAAATTATTTATACCATTCATAATGTTTCCGGTCAAGACAGCTTAATTGATATCTTCTGTTTAAATAGAACCATCACTATGGTAAAGTAGCATTAAATAACCGCTAAATAAATTGAAACGGATCTTATTCGGGAAAGATTGAATGCTGATGTACACTCTATCCGGTCTGGGAAAGTTCCTTAGCTGTAACAAATATCTGCTGATGCCCCTGCTGTCAGGCATTTTGCTTATCACAGCATTCCCTCCATTTGATCAGGGCTATGCAGCCTGGTTAGCGCTTTTGCCCCTGCTGGCTACTTGCCTGCAGGTTAATCCACTTCGTGCCTTCCTGGCCGGCGTTATATTTGGGATCCCGCTTCACTCTTACTTAAACTTTTACCTGGCAAATGTGCTCTTCACTTATCTGCCATTTTCACTGGCCCTGGCAGCCATGATTGGTTTGATACTCTATATTAGTCTTTTTTACGGACTCTTTGGGCTGACTGTCGGGCTGGTAAACCGCTCGGGCAAAAGCTGGTTGACTGCATTCGCGGTGCCCAGCCTGTGGCTTTTAGCTGAGTATTTACGCTCATTAAGTTTTTTAGCTTACAATGTCGGTTATCTCGGTTACACACAGTGGAATTATCCTACCCTGCTAAACATCACAGCTTTTTACGGTTATTGGGGTTTGCCTTTCCTAATTGTTTTTTTTCAGATAATCTTACTCCTCTATTATCTGAAAAAATTACGTGGAATTGAGCTATATGCAGTATCGTTCATGTTTATAATACTGCTCAGTGTAGGCCTTCTAATCCCCAATATCTTTCCAGTCAGTGAAGATAAAGAACAATTATGGGTCGGATTGATCCAGGGAAACATTGAACCTGAACAGATAGTCGATAGTAATCGGGAGCAAATCTTACAGAAATATGTTAACCTAACCCATTCTGCTGTCGAAACAGAACCTTCCGTAAGCCTGGTGGTCTGGCCGGAAACAGTAGCTGAAATCAATTTTTCAATGGATCAGTCACACCCTCCGGTAATAATTAAAGCCGCAGAAGAGCTTGATATAAGCTTGCTTTACGGAGCCCGCCTGAGAATAAAAGACCAGCTTTACAATTCAATCACATTCTTTAAAGAAAATCAGGATGAAATTCCAGTATACAAGAAACACCGCCTGGTGCCGTTCGTTGAATATTTCCCCATGGAACAGGTCTTAAATGAATTGCTGCAAATAGACCTGCTGTTGGGTAAATATTCAGCAGGAAAAGAAATTACTGTTTTTGATTTTCATGGTGTTAAGCTGGGGGGGGTGGTCTGTTTTGAATCTTATTTCGGAGATCATACCCGCTTGTTTGCTTCTGAAGGAATCAGACACCTATTTATACTGACCAATGACGCCTGGTTCGGCGACTCAATCGGACTGGAACAACACGCCCAGGCAGCGGCAATTAGAGCGGCTGAAATGGGTATCGGAGTAACCCAGGTGGCTAACAGCGGGATCACCATATCATTTGATTACCGGGGCAGGGAACTTTTTCGTTCAGGTAAAAACGAAGCAGCGTATTTTACTATACCCCTGGATTTAAAAACCCGCAGTACTATTTACAAAAGCTATGGGGATTATTTTCCTGCAATCTGCGCCCTCTTTCTACTGATCACAATCCCTTTAATAAACCTTCGAAAAACTACTTGAGGAAACCTCTGATTACCACAACCGGTGTACCGGCATCTGCAGAACCGCTGACCAGGTCGGCAAGGCTTGCCAGGATATCTTCCATACAGCGGGGTGTGGTCCCCTCCTTATCGATAGAGTCCTCAGACAAATCCCGGCGGCTGTTATCAGATAATATGGCCTCGATTTCATCAGCGCTTTTTTTCTCTTCGTGAAAGCAATGGTCTGCCAGGTATTTATATTTAAAGCCCTCACGGACACAATTCAATCCATCGGTAACTGCAAAAGCTGCCCGCGGATCGGCAAGCTCATAGATACCACTGGATGGATCAAGATAAGCTCCGTCTCCGTAGATCATCACTTCCACTTCAATATTCAGGTCTTCTTTTATTTTTTCTTTAAGTTGATTAACTACCTGCAAACCATTCCTCGGCGCTAATTTAAGTTTTTCACCTGAGGACATGTTGCTGCCTAAAAGGCCCCATTCTGAGAATGACACACCATCGTTACATACTTGATCAAGTGAAATACAGTTCTGAAATTTACTGCTTATTGTTTTTTTAGTCGCTTCCCGTGTATGAATATCGGCCGCTATAACACCGTCCGGTTTGAAACCAAGAATATGCAGGGGGTTATTTGATAAGAAGATAACAGATCTAGCCCCTTCCTTTTCGATAGTCTCCCTGTATAGATTAATATAGTCCACACCGGTAATCGGGTGCTTGAATTCATAGCCCTTAAGGTCTTCGGGGCCAATCAGATCTTTACCCAGCTTTTCGATAAATTCGTTGTCAATCACCTGGTTCCCAACTTCGTCATCCGGGAATGAAAGCTGCACTACAACTTCTCCCTGGGGTACAGATCTGGCTATCCCCTTCATGATCATCGAAAAACGGTTACGGCTGGCAATGGGGAAAACAACCGCGATTCTTCCACTTTTTGTTAATTTTAATTTGCCACCTATTTCCCTGGCAACATCATCGATCGTAACATAGTTATTTTGAGCACGTGCCACAATTGATTCAGTAATACAAATAACATCTCCATCACCCAACAGGCCATCACTGTGACAAAGGGCTAAAGGTTCCATTAACTTTTCCACGATATCCATTCCGGGTAATATTACACCCATTTTTAGCCCATAGGCCAGGGGCCCAATATAATCAGGCAACTTTAGCATTCTTAATTCCTCCTATCTCTTAATTTGAAAAATATTACTTGATATCTCCGTTATTCATAGGATTACGGAGCATTACAACCTAACTTATGTAGCCGATGATATCCA
>JBNJHN010000080.1:0-7169 GCA_051748565.1 Bacillota bacterium
AAATAAGGCTTCATTGCTTCTGCCACTTCAGGGCGCACCGCCGTGGTAGCGGCGTTATCAAGGTAAATTACTTTCATCGAAATCACTCCTTTAAGCGCAGCGGCAGGGAATTAGGTTAAGATTCCTGAGGCTCAAAGAGTCCGGTACTCAGGTAGCGTTCTCCAGTACTGGGCAGTATAACCACAATCAGCTTATTTTTGTTTTCAGGGCGTGCGGCGACTTTGAGAGCAGCGAAAGTTGCAGCACCTGATGAAATTCCAACAAAGATTCCTTCTTCTTTAGCCAGGCGCCGGGCAGTTTGAGCGGCATCATCGTCATCGACCTTGATTACCTCGTCAAGAACAGAAAGATCCAAAATATCCGGAACAAATCCTGCACCGATACCCTGAATTTTATGGGGGCCTTTTTCGCCGCCTGAAAGGATCGGTGAACGGGCCGGTTCAACGGCGACAGCTTTAAACTCCGGTTTTCTAGATTTGATCACCTGGGCAACCCCGGTGATTGTTCCTCCCGTACCCACACCTGAAACCAGTATATCAATTGTTCCGTCAGTATCATCCCATAATTCTTCAGCAGTAGTGACCCGGTGTGCAGCCGGGTTAGCCGGGTTTTTAAACTGCTGCGGCATATAGTAGTTTGACCCCTGGTTAACTAGCTTCTCGGCGCGTTTAATGGCACCCAACATACCTTCTTCACCCGGAGTGAGGATTAGTTCTGCTCCAAAGGCTTTCAACAGCTGGCGGCGTTCCATAGTCATCGTGTCAGGCATGGTCAGTATGAGACGGTAGCCCCTGGCCGCGCAGATAAAGGCCAGGCCTATTCCGGTGTTCCCGCTGGTTGGCTCAACGATAATAGTATCATGTTTGATTTGTCCTCTCTTTTCAGCTTCGTCGATCATGCTAAGTGCGATGCGGTCTTTAATGCTTCCGAGGGGATTATGTGATTCAAGCTTGCCGGCTACGGTTGCATTCAGGCCTTCTGTAAGCCTGTTCAATCTTACCAGTGGGGTTTTCCCTATCAGCTGTGTAATGTCGCTATAGATCTTGGTCACTGTCAACTGCCGTCCTTCTGAAATATTTTTTTCACATTAACAGGTAATGTAAAACCGGTCTATTCTCTTACCGTTTCGAAACCTGGTTGTTAATTTCATTAATAACCATCATTCCTATGAAAACAATATGAAATATAGCATTACTTTGCCCAATTGTCAAACCGATATTAACCAGATGCAGGTATTAATCTGCCGGTTTTTGTATTATATGAAAAGGGCCCTTGTTTTTGGTGATGGGGGCAATGCTTTTTTGTTTACTGAGGATTATGCTTATAAATATTTTATTCTTAAGCCAACCGGTCCAAATGTCCGGTAGGTCCTAAAGCGACGATACGGTCTTCTTTTTGCAGGGTGTAATCTAACGAAGGTTCAATGGCTGTATCGTTTTTTACAACACAAATTATTTTAAATTCACCCGGATGCATTTCTGTTAATTCCTGAATAGTAACTGGCTCTCGCTGCCAGTTTATCTCCCGAACCACATAATCTTTCATCTTGGGCAGCACGCCCATTTCGACCATTGCTATCTGCAAAAGTTGAAAGCCCAGGATAGATTCTGAAAGAACGTGATTAGCGCCGGCCTGGTGGAGGCGATCCACGGCATCAACATGAACGGACCTGGCCATAACATCAACATCGGGATTTAATAAGCTGCTGGCCAATACTATAAAGATATTTAAGCTGTCATTATTAATGGTCACAATCAGGGTATCAGCTTTTTCGATCTGAACTTCATGCAGAACATGAGGCTTTGTTGCATCACCTGCAATCAGATTGCCTTCAAAAAACAGCGGTTTATTCAAGACATCAATAACAGAAGGCTTGATTCCTGCATTATTTAGGCTTTTGCCTGCTTCCTGGCCGACCCTGCCTGCACCGATTAATACGACATGCCCGCCGGGACCCGGCCCGCCCATCAGGGAAGCCAACCGGTCTACATTATCGTGGGGCCCTAAGACAAGCAGAGTGGATTCATTGATGATTGTTGTTGCCGAAGGTGTGGCAATTGTGCCGTCTTCATTCCAGACGGCGGCTATCGTGGCTCCGGTTTTACTACGCAGCCTGGTATCGCCGATTGTTTTACCGCAGAACTCGCTGTTGGCTCCGACGTGAATAATGCTCGGTTTTAGTTGAGCAATAATTTCCGGGGATACTTCCACGTTTAAGAGTTCTAAAAACCTGGTCGGGCTGGCATCGGCAGTAATCCAGTCGACAAGCTGTTTACCCAGGGTTTCCTCCAGTGTAACAACCTGCCTGGCCCCGGCGGCGTAAGCAAGCTCGGCTCTTTTTTCATTTTCCATCATGGCCAGAACCGGTGTGTCGTTTATATTTTTAATACCCAGTGTAATGTTAATGTTATCAGTATCGGCGCTTGTGGCGACAACAAGTCGGGCGTTTTTAACGTTAAGTCTGTTTAACCCTTCATCGTATTTTGGGTCGGCACAGACAACATTGATTCCTCTTCTCATCAGGTCAACAGCCTGGGGTTGGTCTTCGACAGCGACTACGTAAGGAACATCGTGGCGTTCAAGCAGGTCTATAGTCCTGGCAACTGCTTCGTTGAAGGCAGTAAAAATAACATGACTTTCCTGCCTGGTAAATGTGGGGGCCCTGGGAATCATCCGGCTTTCAACTAATGAGGCCATTAATGTTCCGGCGAACATGAAAATCAGGAAAACACCGGAAACCATCAGCAGTATTGTTAAGGCAATCATCGGGAAGGAGTGGAAAGGCAATAACTCACCGTAGCCCGTTGTGGTCAGGCTTTGCACTATAAAGATTATTGCCTGGCCGGTGGTTACTTCTCTTCCTTCAAAGATGAGCATTAAGTATTTAACTACAGGAATGAGAATTATTACCAGGAATATGGCGGCAATAAAAATACGGATTAGAAGCCATTTGGTGTAATCGGCAACGCGGAATTGGCGGGCTTCTTTCTCAGCAAAATAACCGGTCTGTTTTTGGGGATAGAACATTTCTTTTAAAGGTTTCAGCTTTAAGGTTTCCTTTTCCGGGTATTTGTATAATTTCATTATCCAGTAATTGCTTGCAGTTATTATAGCATATCTGCCAGATTGTTTAAAAATAGCTAATCACACTTGATAATTTAGCAGTATTTAATTATTCTGGATATTGGATAACTTTTTATAATTGTTTACTGGGGGTTATACCATGAGAAGAAAAGCCGCGGATGAAATGGTTGAATTAAAGGAAGCGGAGGAGCAGGTTATAGTTACAGCAAAAAGACTGGCCAAACTTTATCACTTCACGGCTGAAGTTCTGGTAGAAATGTTGGGTGCAGAAAAAGGCAAAGCGATACTGGAGGAGATTATTAGCCGTTATGGATGTGATAGTGGTCTGGCTGCTAAAGCCAGAGTGGAGGAGCTGGGGTTACCTTTAACTGCGGATAACTTTAAGATTGGTTCAGATTTGCCCAGGTGGGGCTGGAAGGCCGATACCGTGCTGTGTGAAGATGGTGTTAGAAGAGATCGGGTCACTTACTGTCCTCTGGCAGAAGTATGGAAGGAAAAAGATTCTGAGGAATTGGGCCGAATTTACTGTTCTGTAGACCAGGCCAAGTATCATGCTTATAATGAAATCTCCTGCGTACATTTAAAAAACATTTTAGATGGCGATGACTGCTGCCTGTTCGATATTCCCGATAAAGCTGAGTCCGAGGAATAAGTTCTGTAGACTTTTCAGCGTGATTATAAATCTTTAAGCAGCTTGTTTTGATCAGACTTTTCAAGTATGGCATAAAAATCCTGCAGGCTTGTCTTTATAGTGTTAAGGGCTGGAGACGGCCTGGCGATAAGTACATCCATGCCTTTTTTGTCGAGCCTTTCAAGGACATTTTTATTGCGTATAATATGAATATCGATTGCAGGCTGGTAGGCACTTTTTTTGGTGTGATCTGTTCTTGTTTCACTTACCAATCCCACAGCTTCCAAATCATTCAAGATGCTGCGAACCAGGCTGTCCGGAATCTGTAAATTTTTTGATATTTCCCCGGGGGTCGAGGGGGCTTCACCCTTTTGAAAATTTTTGACCAGCAGTTTAAGGATATAAAGCATAAGGATCTTCTTGTTAAAAGGGCTGATACTCTTTGTTTCCGCTTCAAATTTATATTTATCAACATTAAGATTGGTGTAAGAAAGTTCCGCGCCGAAAAGCACCACTATCCAGCCTGAAAGGTAATATAAGCTCACTGGACAAGCTGAAAGATGGTGCCTGAAATGATACCCGCAGTCAAAGCGGAACTGAACCGGACACTGGTGTTGGGAATAACAATATAAAGCAGGGTCAGGACTGACCAGATCAGTATATAGGTCAGAATTCTGGCCAGCATTATCAGCAGTGGGTTTATTACCGTGCCATTTACGGTATGGATTTGAGTGTTGAGATACACCGTAGCGACTCCGGCCATAATAAAAAAGAGCGGCGCTACCGGAGTTGCTGCTCTACATAAATTTCCAGGCCGACCCCTGGGCAATGCCAAGAGCCAGGGCTGCTGCCGGAATAATGCTGAAAATCGAATAGAAGGTAAGAGCGGGTGCACGGAGCAACACATTGTCTTCCTGTATGCCCCGAAAGGCAAAAAGCACTATCCGCAATTGCCTGATAGGAGGGTTCTCCAAACGGATAAATCTTATAAAGACATACGCCAGATATCGACGCTGAGGAAATGGACGACTCCGTTGAACTTCTTTTAGAATTCTGCAACTCATTTTTTCACCATGGCCCAGGAAGCTTACCCTTTAAGTTCTGTTTAATTTTGGAAAATATTATCACAATTTTCAGTTGAATGTCAACCTTGCGGGTGTTTATGAAAAAAAACTGACAGCGATATTTGTTTTGCTATCGCTGTCAGTTTATCTCGTTAAAGCTTTTATTGATTTTAATCCACTACAGCCATCATTTTTCCACAGCAGAGGGGAATAACATCGCCTGCTTTAAGGCTCAACAATTTATTGCAGATGCTGCAGTAGACCTGTTCATCCTTATCGACCCTTACTTCGACAAATGAACTATCTTCCGGTTCAAGACCTTCAATATGGAAAGAGGCGCCTTTATCGTTTTTTTGCGGAACATATTCACCGATGGGTACTAATTTTCTACTGTCACCGACACAATCAACCAGCAGTCTCCAGAGAGCAGTTAGTTTTAATTTTTCTTCTTCGCTTTCCGGGGAAAGGATAACCTGGGTTTTCCTAATATCAATTTTAATTTTAACTCATTCCTTTCATTGAATAATTATTGGTTTCTGAAACGGGCCAATACAGATGAAATTATTATAGCATAGAAAATCATATTAGGAATAATTATTATTTAATAAAATATTCTCATTATAAAACGAAAGCTTTAGGGCAGGAAAGCAGGCTTAACGAGGTGTATAATATTTAAAATAAAAGGACTGATTTTTAAGCAGGTGATATATGCGTGAAAAAACCTGGCTTTACATGTTGTGCCTGGCTGAAATCGGGACCATGCTGGTGCTGTTAAACTATTCAGCTGTCCTACCGATTATCAAGGAAGAATGGGGTCTCTCCAATGCTCAGGCAGGCTTGATTTATAGTGCCTACCAGGTTGGTTATATAATTCTGGTTATGGTTTTGTCTACATTAACCGACTATATCGATGCGAAAAAGATATATGTAATTTCAGCCATCTGGGCGGGAATGGCAGGAATAGCTTTTGCCCTTTTTGCCAATGGGTTTGTTTCTGCGTTGATATTACGCTGTCTGACCGGGGTTGGCCTGGCCGGGACATATATGCCGGGTTTGAAAATGGTTTCGGCCAAGTTCAGCTCAAAACGCCGTGGTTGGGCGGTCGGTTTATACGTAGGGGCTTTTTCACTGGGAACAGCATTATCGCTTTTTTTCAGCGGGATTTTAACCGGATTGTTTGACTGGCGGACGGCAATATTTGTTACTTCGTTGGGACCGATCTTCGGGGGGATTCTGGCTTCAATTACCCTGGATAGAGTAACACCGCTTCGGAGGGCCGGTGAAAAAGTAACTTTCAGGCACGTTTTAAGTAACCGGCCGGCGCTTTTGGTTATGGCCGGCTATGCCGCTCATATGTGGGAAATGTTCGGGATGCGCGGTTGGATCGTTGCTTTTTTTGCCGCGGCGATGGTTAGCAGGAACATGGATATGGCATTGGCTGCAAGTTACGGGGCAGTTTTTTCTGCAGTGATCATCATGGTAGGCGGTTTTTCGACAGCGCTGGCCGGGGCTGTATCTGACCGTTACGGGCGGGTGCGGACAATCCAGGTGATCATGTTTTCCAGCGCTGCATGCTCACTTTTTTTCGGTTGGATCCAGCCCTGGCCGGCGGCACTGGTGGTTTTAATCAGCCTGGTTTACGGGTTTCTTGTGACTGCAGAGTCATCAGTATTATCAACATCAGTCACTGAACTGGTTTCCTTTGAGTACCTGGGCAGTGCGATGGCAGTGCAGTCATTATTCGGCTGGACAGCTGCAGCGATCGCACCGGTAGTTTTCGGGGTAATACTCGATTTGACTAACCCTGAACAAATTGTGGCTGAACTTGGGTACACCCCATTCTGGGGGCCCGCGTTTATAATTCTCGGCTTAGGGGCACTCTTAGGCCCTCCCGCCGTTAACCTGGCCCGAAAACTGAGCAATTTCGAATATTTTTAGTCTGCTATAAATCCTTTTTATCTATACCCTGCGTCCAGGCGGTATCCTGGTGCAGCTGCCTTCTTGTCCATGTCCGGCGACAGAATTCTATCAATTGGTTTTTCTGCTGTTTAATTAATTTGTTTTTTAGCCTCGATAATTTTAATAATGCTCAGGAGCAGAGGGCTGGTGGTCAGATTGTCAAATCCGGCTTTTCTTACAAATATATCGGTATTGTGGACGATCTGCTCGCCTGACAGTCGGTAAATCGGTTCGGATAGGGAGCTGATCAAACCTTCCAGTTTTCCTTTTGGGCGGACATGTTCCAACAGTAATAGCTGTCCGCCCGGCTTCAGAACTCTACGCAGTTCCTTAAGACCCCGAAGGGGGTCAGCCAGCTGACAGAATAAAAAAGTAGTAACTGCGCTGTCGAAAGTATTTTCAGGAAAAGGCAGGTCCTGGACATCTCCTAA
>JBNJHN010000081.1:0-6558 GCA_051748565.1 Bacillota bacterium
TCAACACTGTAGGCCGCTTTGCTTTTCGGCATCCCGATCCCGAGAGACTGCATCGTCTCTTTAAAGGCTGTGCGGTCTTCACCTCTTTTAATGGCATCGGCCTGCACTCCGAGCACCTCAACCCCGTATTCCTCTAAGACACCGTTTTCTTCCAGTTCGGCACATAAATTCAGAGCCGTTTGCCCGCCCAGATTGGGCAGAACAGCATCAGGCCGCTCCTTATCGATTATGCGGGCCAGGCTTTTTAGGTTCAGCGGTTCGATATAAGTGGCATCGGCAATACCGGGGTCGGTCATAATCGTTGCCGGGTTGGAATTAACCAGCACGATCTGGTAACCCAGCTTTCTCAGCGCCTTGCAGGCCTGGGTTCCCGAGTAATCGAATTCACAGGCCTGGCCAATAATAATTGGGCCGGAACCGATAATTAAAATCTTTTTCAGATCTGTTCTTTTCGGCATAAATACTCCTTAAACGATAATTATTACTTTCCAAGTATTATAATAAAACCCTCGGGTATGTTCAAATCTTTTTCCACACCACGATCGTGTCAAGGCCCTGTAGGATTTAAAATGTAAGAGGGACAAGTTTATTGACAACATTACCAGGGTAAAAATAGTTAACTGTGCAAGTTAAAAGGGGAAGGTACATCAGTAAGACAACTTGAAAGGTTAACATGCATCAACAGGGGGATTCTTCAGAAAGCATATATGGTTGATATCAATAACTTCGCTCCCTGACATACCTCAAAAATAAACCCTTGTTTTTCTCCGGTAAGTATGATATATTCATACTATCAGGAGGAAACATGCCATGAAAAATTATGACCAGGTTTATTTAGACAAACTTATAGTAAAAGAATCACTTCAGGACTATGCATCACCGAGGTCAAAGCTAACCAGGATGCTGGACTCGAGGGAAATCATGCATATTCGCCGCGGACTCTATCTTGAGGGAACCAATACGCCATTCTCAATTAAGACCCTCGCCAATATAATTTACGGACCCTCCTACATCTCTTTCGAATACGCCCTCGCTTACCATGGTTTTATCCCCGAAAGGGCAGTGAATATTACATCTGCGGTGTACGGCAAGAATAAGAAAAAGCGTTTCGATACTCCGGTTGGCACATTCACATACCGTCACATCCCTGAAACCGTTTACTATCTGGAATACAAGCGGTTGGAAGAAGATGGTCATCCCTTTCTTATTGCTTCTGCTGAAAAAGCAATTTGTGATACCCTCTACCAGTATCGCCGTATTAAAAGCTTGAAAGGGCTGAACAAACTAATATTTGAGGATTTAAGGATTGATCGCGATCAGTTGGAAAATCTAAACCTTGATGGAATCGCGGCCCTGGCTCCCAGATACGGGAAAAAGATAACGTCTTTATTTGCCTCATGGCTTGAGAAGGAGAAAAAAAATGCACGGCGCCGTTCATGATATGTTAAGTAAATATCACTGTATAACTCCCGACGATTACTGTGAAGCACTCAGGGAAATAATCCAGGAAATCGCCTTACTTGGCTTCTACCGCAGCAACTTTTTCGATCGGGCTTCATTTTATGGAGGCACTGCACTGCGTATTTTTTACGGCCTGGACCGGTTTTCTGAAGATCTGGATTTTTCCCTTCTCCAGTCCGATCCAGCTTTTGACCTAAATCCTTACTTAAAGTTTGTCCGTGATGAGTTAAGCGCATTCGGTTTTATAGTCGAGGTAAGCAAGAAAGAGAAAAGGATTTTAACAGGTATTGAATCAGCCTTTATTAAGGCCGGAACTGAAATTCATCTGATAAAAATTGGCTTACGGGAAGAATTATTCCCAAAGCCGGCGAAAACTGAGAACTTAAAAGTAAAACTTGAGGTAGACATTAATCCCCCGGGTAATGCCGCACATAATATAAAATATCATCTTGACCCAATCCCTTTCTACGTTCGTCTGATGGATCCGCCATATCTCTTTGGCGGTAAGGTTCACGCCCTTTTGTGCCGCGATTGGGGAGGGGAAAGAGTAAAAGGCCGTGACTTGTACGACTATGTTTGGTTCATTTCCCGGCAGACACCACTTAACCTCCGCCATCTCGCCCATCGAATGGAGCAGACAGGGCACTTGAAATTAAGAACCCAAATAGATCGCTCTGAAGTTGTTGATATGCTCGTTGAGAAATTTTCGGCCATTGATTTTGCCGGGGCAAAAAGGGATATTCTGCCCTTTATAAGGGATCCAAAACGAACTGAGATCTGGTCTGAAGACTTTTTTATGTCAATAACCAAAGATCAGCTTATAGCGGTTTAATCGATAAAAAACACGATATTAACCTATTCATTTGGCACCTGGAGTAAAAATCAGCCCTATAAATTTCACAAAAATATTGGGTGCAATCAAGGGCTTTTTAAAATCATCACGAATAAGATCTTTAAGGCAGGTGGTATAAGTGGAAGATTTTAATGAGCCTCGTTTCGAATCCGATGACAGAAGCTGGGGTGAGGGTTCCTATCGATCAAGAACAGAGAAGAACGATAAAGGATCAGGGAGGAAAAGATGGATCAAACCCTTAATCCTTTTATTAGTAGTGATCGCAGGTATAGGCGCAATCTGGTATTTTGTCAGCCGAATCCAGATCGAGCTGCCCGGATGGTTGGTAGAAGGCCTTACTACGAGGGAGGAAACTATTCAGGTAACCCTGCCGGCAGCACTTTTTGTCAGTATTGATGTTGAAGAAATTATCGCCGGGGCTGTTCAGGAGCATGGCATAGAGGAATATGTGCAGGGTGATGATGGCTCCCTGACCCTGATCATGAGTGCTGAAGTTAGAGATTTGCTGCTTGAAGAAGCGGGGAACAACCTGGAAGAGAAAATCAACACAATAAGAGATGAGTGGCAGCACCCTTATGTGGTAAGTATAAGTTATGACAGCACCTATAAAGATTACTACCTGGTTGTGCATGAGGAGCAAAGTGACCGGGCCCTGGTTACAGCCGCTGAGCTGTATATGCTGGCTGTTTATTACCAGCTGCTAAGCGCCGCTGCAGAGCCTGCCCGGGAGGTATCAATTTTAATTGAAGATGTTGAGAGCGGCAGTGTACTGGAGATCCTTAATTATCCCGATGATTTAGACCGGTTGGCGGAAGTTTTGGAAGAACCAGAAATACCGGAAGATGAAGATCGGGATCCACGGGCAGGCGATAAGGTTATCGTCACTACCGGACCCGATAATTTGAACCTGAGAAACGGCCCGGGGATAACTTACCTGATTATTGAGATTCTAAGATCGGGCACTATCCTGGAAGTAACCGGCACTGAAGGGGTCTGGCTGGAGGTTATAACTCCCGCAGGCAGGGAAGGCTGGGTGCACGGTGACTTCGTAGAAATCTACCCTGAAGATGATTAAGAATTGAGTTGGCAGCCGCCTGCCGGCTGCCTGGTTCGAAGGGTTACCCGGCTGCTGCCCAGAGTTCTGCTGCGAGCTTTTCCAGGTACTCTTTGTTTTCAAGCTTTTCCAACCATTGACCCGGAATGGCCTCTATGCCCAGCCGGGCCCCGGCTATGGCGCCGGCCATGCAGGCGATAGTATCGGCATCGCCGCCCAGGCTGACCGCTTCCACAACTGCATCTTCAAAGGAGCCGGGATGGCGCAGGGCGCAGCAGATCGCCGCAGGCACCGAGTTGAAGGCTGCAATGCCGTTACCCAGGCGCGAGGCAATTTCGCCGGCATCCTCAGTTTCCAGAAGGGCTTCCATATCTTTCAGCTTCTGAAAATAGACCTCCTCTGAAGCATACTTTTTTAGCTGTCCGATTACTTCCGGGGTGGCCGGTGCGGGGCTGCCGCCGGTAACCAAGGCCACAGATACGGCTATGAGGACCGCTCCTTCCTTTCCCAGGGGGTGAGCATGGGTAATTTGGCTCTGCTCGCGGGCCGCTGATGCAAGCTTATTAAAATCGCTGAAGTAGAAAAGCCCGACTGGAGCCACGCGCATGGCCGCGCCATTGCCATACGAGCCGCCGGGGTAAATGTCTGCGGCCGCCTTATCCCAGGGTAAACCGGCACGGATCTTTTTAAAAATGCGGGGCGGGCCGGGACCGTAACCACGCCAGGGTTCCCGCTCGTAGTTGCTGGTGAATACTTCTGCCAGGTGCCGGCCGTCTAAGTCTTTGCAGGCGATCAGCGACTCGGCCAGGCCGATCGCCATGTGGGTATCGTCGGTATAGCGCAGGAGGGTGCTTTTCGCGGCGGCGGACTTAATTTGATCGGGTGCGGGAAACCAGGCTCCCTCAAAAGGGGCGCCCAGGGCATCACCGATAGCCAGGCCGAGCAGGCAGCCCCGAAATTTAGACCGGAGCAGATCTGATTCGGGTGATAAGGAATTAGTCATATCAATATACCTCCTTACGGTGACAGGTGAACCTCTCTGTTGGCTTCCGGGGCTATTTCAGCTTCACTCAGCCAGCTTTTTTGCCAGATCGGCCACCCTTTTGCCAAGCATATGGCACTGCTCGATCACTTTTTCGTCAGGCTTCCCTATTGAAACTACCCCGAAATGATTTTCCTTGAAATACCCCTGCACTACCATCCCGTGCACCAGCATCATCTGGACAATGCTTAAAACTGCTGTCTCACTGCCGCCGCCCAATACGCCGGCACTTGAAAATGCTCCGCCTGCTTTACCCTCCAGCTTGCCGTGATAGACAACAGTCCGGTCAAAAAAATCCTTTATCGGCCCCGCAACCAGACCGTAGTAGGTTGGCGAACCGACAATAAACCCGTCAAACTCAGTCACCTTTTCTAAAACACAGTGATCAATATCGCACAAAATTGCTTCCGCACCTGCCGCTTCGACTCCCAATGCTACCTCTTCGGCCATCTTTTTGGTATGGCCGGTTCGACTGTAATACAACACCAGGATTTTAGTCATTATCTGCCTCCTTCCGGCTGTTTGATTGTTCCTGCGGTTAGCCTGCTTTTTCTGACTTTAAACACCCTCGCGATCTCCCGGATCTGGGTAATAAAAAGGCTAAATGCTTTGCTTGCTCTTTGCCAGATCGGTTGTTGCCCGGTCGAGAATCTCATCCAGTTTGACCTGGATAGGCTCTTGAAGGTTATTTTGGAGTGGTGCGGCAAGGATCTCCTCAACTCTTTCACGGGCCCGGGCGTAAATATCAGTGCTGCCATGCTCCCGCATCTCATCAAAGCTGCTGCGATCCTGGAGAAGGGGCTGATAAAATTCCGGGCCGCGGCAAAGGCGGAAAGTGCTTTCTGCGTCTAAAAAATGTCCACCGGGTCCTACCCTAAGCAGATCGTCAAAGAGGTTCTTTCCTTCCGAGAAGTCAATTCCGGCAGCAAGGCGGCGGCAGCGGCGGGCGATCTCTTCATCAACAATGATCTGCTCCAGGACCAACATCTGGCTGGTTTCAATCTCACCGATACCGTTGATCAGATCCACCCCGGCCAGGACCAGAGGTAGGGTGGTAAGCATTTTCTCCATGATCGCTTCAGGCCCGGGGTAACGGGCATCGGAGAGACAGCCAGCCTGGGTGTTGGGCAGATCGTAGTGGCGGGCCATTTCGCCCAGGGCTGCGGTTTGAATGACCATTTCCGGAGTTCCTTCCAGAAATGTACCGGTTTTAAAGTCCATCGTACCCGAGGCGGCGCCGTAAATCTGGGGGGAGCCGGGCCGGGCTGCCTGGAAGAGCACCAGGGCCGAGAGGGCCTCGGCGTTGGCCAGGCAGATATTGGAGAAAAGTCCGGCAGGTCCGGTTGAGCCGCAGGAGGGCATGGGTAAAATTAAGACCGGCACCTCGTAAGCCAGCAGATCCAGGCAGGCCTCGCTCATCGGACCTTCATGGGTAAGCGGTGCAACGGGGCAGTAGCAGACTGAGCAGATCTTCCTCTCCTTAACCGCTTCGGTGCTGCCGAGGATACACTTCATGGCCTCGATCAGAAAAGGCACCTCTTCAGGGCGATGCAGTTCATGCTGAACGTGCTTTGCGCTGTATTTCAGGGCGGTCAGGAATTCACAGAGCACCCGCGAAGCTTTAGGGGCATTGGATGCGACAACCGGGGGCCAGTTGATCATCCCGAGCTTAATGGTATTAAAAATCCTTGAGCCCAGTTCTATATCTTTGATTGTGCCGTAGCGCCGCTGGCCGTTCTCGAAATCGAGGGCAAAAGTGGCTGTGCCGTCGAGCGTATAGGCGGTAAAGGGCGAGGGTAGAGCAAAATCAAAGTCACTGTTAGGGGCGCCAAGCGTAAATTTCCGCGGGGCCGTTTTTAAGGCTTGATCAACCATAGTATGATCGATGCGGGCAATAGAGTTTTGCTGATCGATTTTTACCCCGGCCTGCTCGAGCAGCTTGAGGGCTTTCTTACTGTGAAACCTGATCCCCACTTCAGATAAAATGCGCAGGCTTTCTGTGTGGATCTTATGCCTGTTTTCTGCAGACAAAAAGTTAAATTGCAAGTAATTACGCCCTTTCCCGGTCATGTTTGGTGCAGCGTTGGAACAGGTGAATTTACAGCTAGATATTAAACAATATTAACCCTGTTTCCTGCCGGGGAAAGA
>JBNJHN010000082.1:0-6222 GCA_051748565.1 Bacillota bacterium
TCCAGGCTGGTATGCGATTACGTAAATTTAGATATTAAAGGGTAATAAAAAGTTAATATAGAATAAAAATATCCGGAGGAAATAATCGTTAATGAAACAGCTTGTTTCATTGGAAACAGAAACCATTTACCAGGACCTCTGGCGATTGTCATGGCCAGTAATGATGTTCATGGTTTTTCAAACCTCACTTGAACTGGTCGACTTTTTTTGGGTGGGAATGCTGGGCACGGAGGCGCTGGCTGCCCTTTCCCTTTCAAATAATATATTCTGGATGCTTTTTACCTTGTCCCAACTAATAACTGTTTCTACTCTTTCTATGATATCCCGTTACCGGGGAAGCGGTGATCTGGCCGGGTTACAAATTGTTGCCCGACATACATTTTGGATGGCAATAATGATGTCGGCAGTGGTAATCGGGTTTGTTTTTGCTCTGGGAGATTTTGTGCTATCTCTCTACCAGGTTGAACCGGAGGTACATCGTCAGGCCCTGATTTACCTGCAGGTTGTAGGTTTAAGCTTTCTTTTTCTTTACGCGAGTATAGGCCTGGCTTTTTGTCTGCAGGGAGTTGGAGATTCATTTACCCCAATGGGTATTCTGGTTTTGACCAACATTATCAATATTGTCCTTGATCCGTTTTTAATATTCGGCTGGTTGGGGCTGCCGGCTCTCGGAATTTTCGGAGCTGCAGTGGCTTCACTCTTAGCCCGTGCAATTGGCTTTTCCGTTATTCTTTATGTAGTTTTGAGTGGGAAAATTTCTCCAAGCGGACTTAAAATATCCGGCCTTTTCAGCCTGCGGTTATCCGCAGCCTATTTTAAAAGAATGCTGCAGATTGGCCTGCCGGCAAGCCTTCAGGGAATAACCCGGCCCATTACGGGCGCGGTAATGATGTGGATAGTGGCTCTTTTTGGCACCGAAGCTGTAGCCGCTTTCGGAGTGGGGCTTCGCCTACTTAGCTTCTGTTTTATTCTGATAACAGGGCTTAATATGGGCACAGCAACCATGGTAGGGCAGAGCCTGGGAGCAAGACTAAGAGATCTAACCGAGGAAGTAATCAGAAAATCATTAAGACTGGCTTTAACTATTCAGGCAGTTATGGCGGCAATTGCCTTTTTTGCAGCCCCGGTAATTATGGGTGCTTTTGCTGATGACCCCCGGGTTGTAGAAATGGGAGTTTCCTATATCCGCCTGGTAGTTCCGGCCCTGGTAATCATGGGCCCCCTGCATGTCATAGCCGCTGTTTTTAAAGGCGCCGGGGATACTGTTCCCCATATGATCAGCACCCTTATTGCAAACTGGCTGATTAAGATACCTCTCGCTTTTTTCTTAGCCATGCCTCTCAATATGGAGACAGACGGAGTGTGGCTGGCGATTACGGTCTCCATATTTGCAGAGATGGGATTACTTCTTTTCTGGTACCGCAGGAGGGAATGGCTGTACCGTGAAATCAAGGTTACAGGCTGACAACTTAAGTAAACCCGGGCAGCACAGTAATATTCTTACGCAGGCTTTTAGAGAAGCTTGATAAAAAGGCCTTTGTTCTTTAAGTTAAATCTGACAGCAAACCATAAATATAAAAACAAATTCTCTAAACGGGGGGTCTTGACAAAAAGAATATCTTATAGTATGCAATATAGATAAAATATGCTATTATATAAATTAGTATTTTCCCGAAGGCAGGCAGTTGAACTTGAAAACTTCCGATTAATAATTTTTGATATCCGATATGTTTTTGGGAGATATTATATCCTGTTTTTTTATCATCAAACAGGTGGTGATCAAAAGGGATAATTACTCGGTAAAACCTGTAACAAAAATTCTTTTAAGGGGGTTTTCTTGTTTTGAAAAAAAGTTTATTTGTATTGCTGGCGATCATGCTGCTGGTACCGTTCTTAATAACAGCGGGATGTGCGCCGCAGGATGTCGTCGATGACGTAGATGACGCAGACGATGTGGAACTAACCGATGAACGCCTGACTTTGACCCTGTCCTATCCGACGGGTAATGTGCCCCGCGAGAGGAATGCAGAGATTATCCAGCAATATCTCGCCGAAGTCGGTATAGAAATCGTGCTGGATATCCAGGAATTCGGCACCCTGGTTCCACAGGTTTATGAAGAACAGGATTTCGATGTATACCTGATGGGCTGGTCCCTGGCCCTGGATCCGGACCCTGCCGGGATCTGGCTGAGCACCGATGCCTGGAACTCGGTTAACTTCGACCATCCGGACAACGACCGGTTGATAATGGCCGGCAAAGCCACCCTGGACCAGGACGAACGAATCGAAATTTACGAAGAATGGCAGAGACTGCTGGTGGAAGAGGCTCCCTACGTCTGGTTCCATGCCGAGACAGAAGCCTGGGTGTCCAATCCGAGGATTGCCAATTTTAGCCCCGATTCTTTCGATCCATTACACTACGTGTGGGAATGGGAAGCTGTTGAAGGGCCAGACCAGGTAGTTCTTGCCATCTGGAGTGCACCTGAAGGAAAACTGAACCCCAACCTCTCTGAGAGCGTTTACGATGTTTATTCATATGAGCCGGTTTTTGCCGGCCTGATGCGCTATGACCCTAGAAATAACTACGAACTTGATCCTGAAGTTGCCAGATCGATGGAAATCAGCGACGATAACCTGACGATCACCTTCGAACTGCGGGATGACGTATTCTTCCATGACGGCGTTCAGCTAACCGCCGAAGATGTGAAGTTCACCTTCGAATGGATGTGCCACCCGGATTATACCGGTGTTCGGGCCAGTTACTGGGCCGATTTTGTTGGTTTCGAAGAATTTAACAGCGGTGATACTGATGACCTTGCCGGGGTGGAAGTTGTAGACGATTTCACTGTTGTCTTCCGCCTGGCCCGGGTAGACGCCCCGGTTTTAGGCAGACTTGCCACCTGGGGAATCTCACCCAAGCATGTATTTGAAGGCTACTCCATCACCGACCTTGGACTGGGACACCCGGCAGTGATTAACCCAATCGGGGCCGGGCCCTTTAAGTTTGTCCGCTATGTGGAAGGACAATTTGCAGAAATGGAAGCCTATGATGATTATCTGCGCGGCAGGCCTGCTTTAGACCGCATTATCGTCAAAGTTGCTTCAGCTGATGTGGCCCAGGCCGAACTGGTAACCGGAGAAACCGATATCGCCTGGGTACAGCCCGATCTAAGAGACTTTGAATTGTATGAATCAGAAGGGCTGATCATTACCGAAATGCCGGCCAATGCTTACCAGTACATGGGCATGCAGCTGGACCATCCGATCCTCAGTGACAAACGCGTCCGCCATGCTATCACTTATGCCCTGGATCGCCAGGCCATGGTAGATAACCTCTTCGACGGGCTGGCTCTGGAGCAGGTATCACATATGTCATCTGTTTCATGGGCTTATGACCCCACCCTGGAGCCGCTTCCTTTCGATCCGGACAAAGCAGCCGAGCTTCTTGATGAAGCCGGTTGGAGACTGGGTCCTGACGGCTACCGGTACAGGGTTGCAGAATAGAACCATTAGATTATAAATGTAGTTATGTTAGGGATTCGGAAGGTGGCCTTTTCCATCTGAGGCCACCTTCCATTGTAATAAGATGGGGGGTATATCCATGAGGCAATACCTGTTAAGGCGTCTGCTGCAGGTGATCCCAACCCTGCTGGGAATTACAATAATTGTATATTTAATTATTAATGCGGCGCCTGGCAGCCCGGTATCCGGTATGATTGATCCTACAATAACCGGAGAAGCGCTTGAGATTCGCAAACGACAGCTCGGTTTGGATAAGCCGGTTTACCAGCGGTACGGGATCTGGCTTTCTGAACTGGTAATAGAGGGTAACCTTGGTTATTCCACGCGCACAAGACGTCCTGTAGCGGAGATGATTCAAAGCCGCCTTGGCCCAACCCTCCTGCTTACCATGTCTTCCATGATTCTCAGTTTTATTATTGCCATTCCCATTGGAGTTTTGTCAGCCACCCGCCAGTACTCCCGGACTGATTATTTATTTACTGTTCTGGCCATCGCCGGTGTTTCAATACCGGTTTTCTTTCTTGGTGTGGCCATGATCAAAATATTCGCTTTTGACCTGCGATGGTTTCCCGTTGGAGGTATGTCTACAGCCGGAGCATATTACACCAGCTGGCTTGAGCAAACTCTTGATATATTGAAACATCTTTTCCTGCCTCTTTTCGTCCTTTCCTGCGCCCAGATCGCCATGTTCGTCCGCTACACACGTTCCAGCATGCTTGAAGTGGTCAGACAGGATTATGTCCGAACTGCACGGGCCAAAGGACTCTCGGAAAAAGTTGTTATCTACAAACATGCCCTGCGCAATGCCCTGATACCGGTAATCACCGTTTTAGGATTAAGTCTGCCTTTTCTATTTTCGGGTGCTATTCTCACCGAAACTGTCTTCGCCTGGCCCGGAATGGGAACCCTGAATATTACCGCAGTCACCACCCGTGATTATCCTTTGTTGATGGGAATTAACTTGTTTTTAGCAATGATGGTAATTGCGGGCAATTTACTGGCAGATGTATTCTACGCTGTGGCTGATCCACGCATTCGTTACGACTAGGGGAGGAGGAAACGCCAATGAGCCAAAGTGTAAATATAGCCGGACCAAATGTAAATATAAATACCAAAAAAAATGTTATCCTCAGTCCCGGAAAGTTAATATGGCGCCGCTTCAGACGTAATAAGATCGCCATGATCAGCCTGATAATTCTGATTGTGATGATCATATTGACCATCCTGGCTCCGGTATTAGCCACTCATGGACGCGACACCATAAGCCTTGGTTTAAAAGAAAACCCACCAAGCGCAGATAACTGGCTGGGCACTGATGCCCTGGGCAGGGATGTCTATACCCGTTTGCTTTACGGGGGGCGAATTTCTCTGTCAGTCGGCCTGGTAGCAACTGCAATTCAATTGGTTATCGGTGTAATTATGGGATCGATTGCCGGCTATTATGGCCGGTTTGTTGATACAGTGATCATGCGTCTTACCGACATGGTGCTTTCTTTTCCCTTCCTGGCCCTGGCAATTGTCATGGCGGCGATTTTAGGCCCAAGTATTTATAATACCATGCTGATCATCGGCCTCTTATCTTGGACCAGTACCTGCAGGATCATCCGCGGTCAGTTTCTATCGATCAAGCAGACTGAATACATAGAAGCAGCTCATGCCCTCGGCCTTTCAGAGCTGAGAATTATTCGCAGGCATATGCTGCCTAATGCCATGGCACCTCTGCTGATTAACGCTACCCTGGGTATGGCCAGCGCTATCCTGATCGAGGCGGGCCTCAGCTTTTTGGGCCTTGGCGTCCAATTGCCAACTCCCAGTTGGGGCAATATGCTTGAAGCGGCCCGTAACATGCGCTATATCATGCACGCCTGGTGGCTCTGGCTGCCACCCGGATTATGCATTTTCCTTGCGGTTTTAAGCATTAACCTGATCGGTGATGGTTTGAGAGATGCCTTCGATCCGCGATTGAAACAATAAGGAGTGAAAAGTTTGGAGCATTTGTTGCAGGTGGATAATTTAATAACAACTTTCTACACCGAAGATGGAGTCGTTCCTGCGGTAGATGGTGTTTCATTCAAGTTGCGCCACGGAGAAGTCCTGGGTATCGTCGGTGAATCGGGCTGCGGCAAAAGCGTCACTTCCCTTAGCGTTCTCAGGCTGATCCCGGATCCGCCAGGTCACATTCAAGCCGATTTGATCCGGTTCGATGGAAAGGATTTGATTTCTCTCAGCGAAAAAGAAATGCGCCGGATCAGAGGCAACGATATCGCGATGATCTTTCAGGAACCGATGACTTCACTTAACCCTGTCTTTACTATTGGTAACCAGCTGGGTGAAGCAATCAAGTTACATCAGGGGCTACAGGAGCGGGAAGCAAATAACAAGAGCATTGAGATGCTTAACCTGGTAGGAATACCGAGAGCGGATAAAGTGTTAGGTGAATATCCGCACAATCTTAGTGGGGGGATGCGGCAACGGGCGATGATTGCTATGGCTCTTTCCTGCAATCCGAAGCTACTGATTGCTGATGAACCTACTACCGCCCTGGATGTGACGATCCAGGCTCAAATCTTGGAGCTGATGAAAGAACTTAAGCAAAAGATTAATACGGCAATTATGTTTATTACCCACGACCTGGGTGTGATTGCCGAAATATCGCAGCATGTTATCGTCATGTACGCCGGTAAAATAGTTGAAGATACC
>JBNJHN010000083.1:0-6004 GCA_051748565.1 Bacillota bacterium
GCGATCGGGCTTTCTCCGTTGACCGAAGGCGGGGCCAATGATATAATATTTTAAATATTAAAAAAATAAAAGGAAGTGATCTTTTGATCTGCTCATACGCCACGGTCGATGATGAAAAACTCAAGGCCCTGCAGAAGCTCGAAAAGGATATGGGGCGTACTCTTCTGGCCTTCAGCTGTCAGGAGATAAAGCCGGCCCAGTTGACACCGGAACAGTTGGAAAGAATTCAGGCTCTTGAAAAGGATTTAGGCTTTGTTGTCGTAGCTTTATAAGACGGTAACTAATCAGGTAAGGCCTTCTCCGGCGGTTTGCCCGTGGGGGAGGGCCTTGCCTGCTAAAGGATAAGGCAAAGCGCATTACCGCCATTGGAGGGGGGTCCTGCAATATGGCTTCCACGGTTTATATGCGTTTTTACGCCGAGTTGAATGATTTGCTCCCTCCTGAAAAAAGACAGGTTACTATTGCCCACACCTTCCTGGGCCAACCAACGGTCAAAGACCTGATTGAATCATTAGGAGTACCCCACACGGAGATAGACTTGATCCTGGTCGGTGAAGAATCGGTCGGTTTTTCTTACCGGGTCAGGGAGGGCGATCGCATCAGCGTTTATCCCGTTTTTGAAGCCCTTGATATAAACCCGATTATCCGGGTAAGACCCGAACCGCTGCGTGAACCGCGCTTTGTGCTCGACACCCACCTAGGAAAACTGGCTTCATATCTCCGTATGCTAGGGTTCGATACTATTTATCAAAACATCCATAGCGATGAAACACTGGCTGATATCTCGGCAAACGAGTACCGTATATTGCTTACAAGGGATCGCGGATTGCTCAAACGCTCTGCCGTAACTCATGGTTATCTTGTACGGGCCGATGATCCACAAAAACAGGTTGAAGAGGTCCTGAGCCGTTTTGATCTGGCAGGTAAAATTAAACCTTTTCGTCTCTGCATGCGCTGCAATGAACCGCTGGAAACAGTTTCTTTTGATGAGGTGGCAGGTGAAGTGCCGCCCCGGGTCAGGAAACGTTTAAGTGAGTACAGGCGCTGTTCAGGCTGCGGCCGTGTTTACTGGAAAGGATCCCATTATAAAAAAATGTCCGATTTCATTAACTGCTTAATGTCGGAATGAGGCCGCCTGGAACAAAAACAATCAAAATGCCACCCCGGTTTTCAGATCTTGTAAATGGGAACTTTTTTAATATCACTTTTACCGGCTTAATTGGTTTTATTTTACTTAAGAGGAAATTGAAATGCTGAGCGAGAATCATCTAAATATGACTTTCAACAAGTATCTGGGTGAATTCAAAGATAGCCAAACTGAAGCAGAGTTTATTCTCCATGAAACCGATGGTGTTATTCGGTTTATCAGGTCTGCTGCTCTCATTTTAGGTTTTTTGTTTTTCTTGTTCATTATCCCCGATTATTACATTACTGAAAGCAGTCAGACTTTCCGGTTTATTTTATATATTCGAAGCGCCTTTTTATTGTTGATTATAATCCTGTACCTGGTGCTCAGGTATTGGCCGGAAAAAGTTTCCCTGTTACGCTGGATTTCTGTCTATGAATTTATCGTATCGATCTTCTTTCTGCTCATTTATTATCTTTATGAATCTCCTAATTTTTTTATTCATTCCCTGGGTGCGGTCGCCCTAATCCTGGCTTTCTTTAACGTTACGAACCGCTGGATATATACTGTTTCTGTTTCGCTGTTTTTAGGGCTGGGCTTTATCATTACTTCTGCCTTACGCCCTGAAAATATTCCCGCCTCGGAATTCGCGGCGGTTGGCATTTATTTTGCCCTGTTTATTATGATAAGCAGCATCTCTTCTTACCGGATTAATGTATACAAGCGAATGCAATATATCAATAACATAGAACTTAAACGTCTGTCAGAAACGGATACTTTGACCGGTATTTATATAAGGCGTAAGTTTGATCAGGAGGTTAATAAATTGATGGATCTTGCAAGCCGCTATAATCACCCCCTGTCCCTGGTCCTCTTTGATATCGATAACCTGAAGCGAATTAACGATGAATACGGCCATTTAACCGGCGACCGGGTTTTATCAACCCTGGCTGGCATTGTAAAGGCTGCGCTGAGGAGCTCTGATATATTTGCCCGCTGGGGAGGAGACGAGTTTGCTATTTTACTACCGCATACAACCAAGTCGCAGGCTCGTGAACTGGCGGAAAGAATTCGCGATATCATTGTTTCGCATTATTTTACCCAGGTAGGTTACATCAGCTGTAGTTTTGGTGTTACAGCTTATCAAAAAGGTGATGACATTAACTCTTTAATATCGAGGGTTGACAGAAGGCTATATAAGGCTAAAAAAACAGGAAGGAACATAGTAATGTAAAAGTCTGAATTAATTTGGTTAAACTTGACATATAAAATATTTATAAATATACTTTAGCTGTTTGCTAATACTAGGGAGGTTCACATCCGGCTTTTACAATAGCAAACGGGATTTTTCTGCTTAAGAGACATGTGAATATTATATGCAAACTCTAATTGGCATCATTGAAAACTACACACTGGCGGATTTCTTTCATGATTTAGTGATCATAGGGATTGCCTATGGTTACATCCTGATTACTATCCTGATTCCCGTTTATCTTAAAAAGAAAGGTATAATTTCAAAATTTCATGCCCGCAAATTAGTCCATTTATTCACAGGCCTGGTTGTCTTAATTGTCCCCTTTTTCATCCTGCCCGTATACGCAGTTTTTATTGCCCTGAGCCTGACCATCGCAGTTTATTTTAGTTCCAGGGATAGCTCGGTTAAGCAGCTGCAGGAATTATATGAATCTATAGGGGAAGAGGCCGAGGAAAGTGTGGGACGTTTACAGGGGCCCTTTTATTATGGCGTCTCAATAACTTTGCTTTTTACTATTTGCGTCTTGTTGGCGCCAGACCAGCTTTATTTCCCGATAAGTGGTATCTTGATCATGATTGTAAGCGACTCACTGGCTTCAATAGTCGGGAAGAAGTATGGAAGAATTAAATTAACAATTGCGTATACCGGGTCTGAAAGAACGCTGGAGGGCTCATTTACTTTTTTCGTTTCTGCATTTATATTGTCCTATTCTGCATTTTTTTACTTCGGGATGGCAAACCCGATTAACCAGAAAGAACTTACCCTTGAATTGATTGCAGCCTATTCATTGATAACCGCTTTTGCAGGTACAGTGATAGAGCTTTTATCTCCATCAACACTGGACGATCTTACCGTCCCAATTGCCACGACTGCGGTCATTTATATATTAGCTCAGTTTGGCTAAAGGTAATTGCTCGTGAAAATGAATTGCCTCGATCTATAATCTTTTCGCCCCTCAGGCAGCCAATCCCGCCCCTAATGCTACAGCTAAAAACCAGATAAAATAAACGTACTTAATTATTGTGCTCATTTTTTCAAGTTTTTTCCCCGGGTAGGTGCTTTTCGCATTAATAGCAACATAAGAAAAAAGAGGATAGACACCGAAAACTATTATTAGTAAATAGACGAAGCTGTATTGTTCGACAAAGTAAACGGCTAACATTATTATAGCCGTGATCCCCAAAAAAATGACCACAAATACCCGCGCAATTTTTTTGCCCCATACAGTCGAAATTGTTCCGCACTTTTGCTGCAAATCACCCTTATAATCGGCCATTGTTTTGAGAATTTCCCGCCCCATCATGGCGAAAAATACGGTGACTGCAAGCAGCAGGACCGGTTGGATATTGCCCGCCGCCACGCCGCCAAAGATGAAGCACAGCGCAATAACTGTGGCCACGGCCGCGTTGCCGAACAGGACTGTACATTTAAGCTTCCACGAGTAGAGATAAAGCAGGATGTTTGAACCGAGGGCGATAAGGAATGCGGGCTGGTTGATAAAAGCGGCCACCAGCAGCGATATGGCGGAGCCGGCAATGGAAAATACCAGGGCACCCCGCGGGCTGATCTGCCCGGAAGGCAGAGGCCTCTGGGGCTTGTTAACACGGTCTATCTCAATATCGATGTAATCATTCCATGCATTCGTGGAGACTGTTATTAAAAAAACTGTTATTGCTGCCATGATAACCGGCCACCATGATGGCGCTTTTGCCACGTAGCCGCTTAAGAGAACCGCAATAATCCCGGCCAGGGCATTAATAGGACGGCTAAGTCTGTAGAATCCTTTGAGCATCTTATTCCTCCGATTCGGTTTTAAGTACCGGGATAGCTTTGGTCAGTTTTTTAATCGCTCCCGGAATATCGCCATCCAGGTGAAAGCGAATTACTTCCCGGCCGGCATCGAGCAGGGCCTGCCGGTCGCCCATGGCCTGGGCCCTTTTTAAAATGCCGAAGCTTATTGAAGAGTGATCTTCACCGGGTTGATCCGGTATGGGCAGGTCACTGGGGGTTTCGGCAGTTAACTGAATAAAGAGCCCGTTTCCGGCATCTCCTTTATGAAGCTGACCGGTCGAATGCAGGAAGCGGGGGCCGTAACCGACGGTTACAGCCATTCGGGATGAGGTCTGGATTTTATCCTGCAAACCCTGCAGGGTGCGATCAGTTTTGGGTTCCGGTTTCAGGTAAGCCTGGATAGAAATATAACTTCGCCCTTTGCCTTCCTTCTTCCCGGGGTTAGCTTTTCCAAAAAAATTAATCCAGGCCTGATGCAGGTTTTCAGCTGAAGGTCCGTAATAAACTTCAATACCATTAATCGTCAGATCGGGACTGGCGGAAGGGAGCTCTCCTTTATCCCGGTACGCTGATACCATATCGCGGGCAAGGACCTTGGCGGACTCTACATTTGGCTGGTCAAAAGGATTGATACCGAGTGCCCACCCGGCAACAGCGGCTGCCATCATCCAGCGGAAGAATTCGCCGCCCAGAGCGTACCTGTCATGCAGGTTTAACTGGATTACAGGCTGGCCGGCCTCTTTTAAGCGGCCTAATGCCTTGTCATATGTTGGATCATCTTTAAGCCTGAGATAAATAAACAGGCGGTCGCTGCCGTAAAATTCCGGTGAGGCTAAAGTTTCGCCGTCAACCGGTAAAAGGCCTGTGCCCTCTTTCCCCGTGCTCTCTGCAATCAACTGCTCCAGCCAGGCGCCGAATGGTTCGATTGGCGGTGACAGAACAAGGGTAACCTTGTCGTGCCCGCCGCTGCCGAGAGCACCAAGGGCGACACCCAGCCATGCCGGAGTGTTGTCTTTTTCCAGCGGGCAGTTGAAGGCCTCGGCATTACAGGCCATGGCATCTGCATTGTCCAACAACTGTTCCAGGTCGGCTCCGATCAAAGCTGCCGGTACAAGCCCGAAGTATGATAAAGCCGAATATCTGCCTCCTATGTCTGGATCGTTTAAAAATATTTTTCTAAATCCTAATTCTTTTGCTGTTTTCTCCAGGCTGCTTTCCGGATCGGTTATGGCAATGAAATGCTTACCGGCATCCTCCCTGCCAAGAGATTTCAAAGCTTTGTTGTAAAAATATTTCATCAGTGATATGGTTTCTACCGTCCCCCCGGACTTGGTTGAGACGATAAAAAGTGTTTTATGCGGGTCAAACTTTTTTTCTTTTTCCAGGACAGCGCCGGGGTCGGTAGTGTCTAAAACTTCGAGGTCAAGGTATCCTTCCCGGACGCCAAAGATCTTTCTGAAAACTTCAGGGGCCATGCTTGAGCCGCCCATTCCCAAAAGCAGGGCCCGGGTATAGCTGTCTGAACGGACCTCTTCAACGAAATCCTCAATCAATTCGAGCGATTCTGCCATTGCCCCGTGACTGTTTAACCAGCCCAGACGGTTGCTTATCTCCTCCGGGCTATTGCCCCATACGGTGTAGTCGCGTTCCCATATCCGTTTGATAATGCGGTCGGTTTTCAATTTCTCTAATGCTTCCTGCACGGAGGCCTCAGGCAGGTTTACGCTCACCATGCGGTGCCTGCTTCTGCCGATTTCCATAAAGTTACCCTCCCGTCCCGGTCTTTATAAATCATTAACTACCACAAATTGGCTGCTGCAGGAATTTCTGAG
>JBNJHN010000084.1:0-5881 GCA_051748565.1 Bacillota bacterium
CGTTCAAATTCTTTATTCTGTATATCCATCGGTGTAATAGTCAATTTTAGCCCTCCCTGTGAGCCTAAAATAAATTACTTCTTTGGAAATCTTCGACAGTGGACCGGCTTTTCCTGCCCTATTAACTATATTTTTTCAATTTTACGCGTATTCTACCTTTACGGGTTTCGCCCTCCACAGCGGAAATTAAGAGGCGTCCCCTTCCTTTCAATGAAACCTGGTCTCCTTTTTTTAAAAGCAGAGAAGGAGATATAACCGGCCGCCAGTTTACCCTGACAACACCTCCTTTAATCAAAAGAACGATTCGTGACCTGGAAATTCCGAAGCCCAGGGATAACAGTGCATCCGCCCGCATACTGGCAACGGTTCCTTTTATTTCCTTACCGTCATCTTTCTCCAGAGACAGTCGTTCCGGCTCTGTCATTGAGCAGTTAACCGTAAGATGGCCAACCCGGGTCAGGTTGGCGCAAACATATTCAGCTTTGGAGCCGGTGACCAGAACAGCCGCCCCGCCATCATGTAGCATTATAATATCGCCAACCTGGTCACGCCGCAGACCCAGGGCCAATACTGCACCGAGAAGATCGCGATGACTGATCTCATCATCATCTCCTGTCCAGCTAACCGTAACCGCGGTGATTTCCGGCAGGGCAGACTGGTGCTGTGCCGGATATATATAAAGGGCGTTTCTTTCCGCTCCGGGATAACCACCGTATACTGTGTAGGCCAGATCAGGCCTTTTTTGCAGGGCCGCCTCGGCCAACTCCAGTTGACGGGGATCCAAAAAAGAAGTGCTGAGCGCTGTTGCACCAACCCTTTCTTCCAGCTTGCGTTGAAAGTGCTGCACCCATTGATTTTCACCCTCGGTAAGGGGAGACCTGTTCGTCAAATTCAACTCTCCTGATTAAAAGTAAAGGTAACGATAAATAACCTGCTGAAGGATCCTGACCAGGATCAAAAGAACAATTGGTGAAAGATCCAGATACCCGCCGCCCATCCTTATGGAGGGGATGACTCTGCGCAGGGGAGCCAGCAGAGGCTCGGTTACACCGTAAAGAATTTGGTATATGCCCGACAGTGTGGGGTTGGCCTGACCGCCCATCATCACCCAGGACATAATTATTCTTGCGAAAATAATAAAATAATAAATCTGAATAAAAATCAGTAAACCTTCCGCTACGAACCTGATCATAACCACCTACTTTACAGAGTTTGTTAACCAAAGAGTGCGGTTCCGATGCGGACCATTGTCGCTCCTTCTTCTACAGCGACCATGTAATCATTAGTCATTCCCATTGATAGCTCGGACAAATCCAGACTCCTGGTTGCATTTTCATCACGCAGCTGACGCAGCCTCCTGAAATAAATACGAGTATCTTCCGGGTTATCGACGAAAGGAGCCATGGTCATCAATCCTTTAATAATGATACGATCATAGCTGCTTGCCTGGTATAAAAATTCTTTTAACCCTTCAGGCGCCAGGCCATACTTGCTCTCTTCACCGGAGACATTGACCTGAACCAGGGCATCCACTTTCCCGTTGATTCTTTCCGCACTTCGCTGCAAAGCTCTGGCAAGAGAAGGGCGATCCAGGGAATGGATTAAGGTATAGGCAGTCAGTACATCTTTTACCTTATTGGATTGCAGGTGACCTATAAAATGCCACCTTACTTCAGGGATATTGGCTACCTTCGCCGCTGCTTCCTGAACCCGGTTTTCACCGAAATCGGTGATCCCCAGGGCAGCAGCCCTTCTTACTTCATCAATACCGACTGTCTTGGTTACAGCAATCAGTTTTACAGATTCCGGATCACGGCCCGCCCGCCGGGCGGCCTGATCAATATTTTCTAACAAGGCTTTATAATTTTCAGCAAGCACTTAAGAAACTTCCTCTCTGAAACCAGGCCAATCCCCGGATAATTCCAATATCAGCCTCGGGGACAGTTTAATTGAGCCTCTGTCCCTCCTCGACCAGATCGGGTCGGGTTATTACCAGGTTGAACGTATTCAGGCCGTCAACCATAATTCTATCTTCCTGTTTTTCAATTACTGTAACCGGCTGGAAAACCACCCTTCCACCCTGATTCAGGTAGACGCCTTTACCGCTGTCTTTTTCGAATAGAGCCTCTTCTGGAATTATTATACCCTGCTGCCTCCTGTAGATCAAAGAAGCCTCGGCCTGGCGGGCCTGGTCAAAACCGGGAAGTTGTTTTTCAATAAGATAACTAATCCTGACTTCCTGGGCATCTTCATCAATCTCATATTCATTGAGCCTGGCCTTTACAATCTCACCGGGAGCAAAAGCAAATTCTATTTCAATTACCTGCAGGCCGGACAGAGTTCTGCCGGGATGCAAGGGCACGACAATATTAAAAAACCACTGCCAGTTATTAACTATTTTTAGGATCGGATCGCCTGCTTCGACCAGGTCACCTTCTAAAACAAATCCGCCATCGCCAATATTTTCATCCAGATCTTTCTGGGATATATAAATCGGGCCACCGCGATTCTCCCAGCCATCAATAAAATGCGAAATAAAACCGGGTTGCTCGTTATAAATCACCAGCAGTTCCTCAAAAATGGCATCGTCCTGAATAATAACCGGCTCGCTAATTCCGTTATCGGACTGTTCGGGCTGACCGGTTTCAATTTCTTCCACCCGGCTTGTTTCTTCATCCTGACTTCTTTCTTCACCTTGATTCGATTCTTCATTTTGAATCTCTTCTTCCGTATTTTCAACGGGAAAAAGATTCCGCCAGTAGTTCAACAGCTTATCCCAGAGATCTTCATCAATATTAAAATGATCAGAGCCACGCAACGAATCCATATTGCTGCGGGAAAGGACTCCGAGTGTAGCCAATTCGGCCCCGATTGAGGCTCTCTCTCCCGCTTCAGTCATCTTAAGGATCATCCCTGAAACCGGAGCGCTGATAACTTCTTCCTGGCGGGTTATTATACCGGCAACAGACAGCTCCTGCTGCATGACTCCCATTTCAGCTTCCACAACCTGAAGGCGCCATGCAAGAAATTGCCCGCCCAGCCAGTGATAACCAAGCTGCACGAGCACAACCAAAGCTAAAAGCAGGAGAACATAGAAAAAAAGGGCCTGTTTCAGATTGGTTAAACTGAAACGCCTGCCTTCTCCCGGTATCACTTTTAAACGCTGTCTATTCTGCTGTGAGCTCTTTTTCTTCAAACTGAACCGACTCCTGAATGATTACTAATGGCTATAAAGCCGATCATCCTCCCGGTCTTAGCTTTATCCCTGCGGTAGGAGTAAAACAAGTCCTGGTTACAGGATGTGCACCAAGTATTAAAGACCAGATTTCTTTCTTTTACACCGGCTGATAGAATCTGTTTGGCGTTAATTGCGGAAAGATCGAGATTCCAGCCCCCTCCTTCAGAAGGCTCTAAAAAAGCGGGCCCATTCCAGCCGGCAGAATAAAATTGACCGGCGACTGTATCGACCACCCGGTAACAAATTCTACAAATAGCCGGGCTTAAAGCTACCAGGAGACGGCCGGGTTCAAAACTTAATTGCTCCTGCAGGAAGCGGACTACTTTTACCCCGATGCCGCCCAGGGTACCCCTCCAACCTGCATGTGCCAGAGCTGCAAGCGGTTTTTGTTCCGATGTTAAGTAAATCAACATGCAATCAGCTGAATAAGCTGTCAGCGGCAAACCCGGTGTTGTTGTGATCATGGCATCACATCTCTGGCGGGCGCTGCCCGGCATTGCTCCTTCGCCCCGATCTGTTTCATCGAAGAGAGCCATGTCAATCCCATGAACCTGTATGGCAGCTACAAGATCACGGTAATCGTAATTAAAAAGGCTGAAAAAGCGGCGCCTGTTTTCCAGCACGTTATCTTCACTATCCCCGGTGTGAAAAGCGGTATTCAGTGAAGCAAGATAACCGCTGCTGCAGCCTCCGAGACGGGTAGAGAAAGCGTGATCAACCAGGCCGCTTCCGGTCAACAGGGGAGCCTGCAGATAAGCTGTTTCGCCATTCCGGTATAGTTTAAAATAAATCGCTCCTTTGCCTTAATGGTGACCATATATATTAAGCTTCAATCCTGCGTCAATCTAAATTTTCCGTTGAATCATAAATTTCAAGTTCCCAGCCACCCGACCATTCCAGGGCCCGGCCCGCCGCCAGGGAACGGGTCAGGTCAATCAGCCGCTGGTTACGCGAACCGCGGTAGGGCAGGCTGAAATCCTGCTCGGCCAGAATAAAAGGCCCGTCAACCAGGATCAGGCCGGCTGCCAGCAGATTACGGATATCCTGATTAGTTGAGCTCTTTTCCTTTAGTTCTTCAAAAGTGTAACCGCTGTAAAGAACAAGGTTAAGTTTTCGTTTAATAACCTCAGAAGCTAAAACTGCAACTGCCTCCGCCTGCTCAAATGGTTCTCCTCCGGAGATGGTTACCCCGTTAATACCCCTGCTGGCGTCAATGAGATCGGCGAGCTGGGAAATAGTTGCATCCCGGCCTCCCCCGGGATCGTGGGTTTCCGGGTTATGGCAGCCATAACAGCGGTGCGAGCAGCCCTGGACGTAAAAAGATAAGCGAACTCCCGGACCGTCCACTATGCTATCGGATTGAATCCCGGCCAGCCTGATGTTCACCGTTTATACCCGGGCACAAAATGAACCCGCCTGTCCATAAGCTCACTGTATTTAGCTTCATTAAAGCGCTCGTCTGTAGATAGATATCCGGTTATGCGGCGTATCCGCCTGATGTCGGGACTGTCACACTCAGGACAGGTCCGGTTAAACACTCCGCTGTGTGAACAATTCCGGCATTCATCGAGTGGGTAGTTAATTCCACCATAACCGATATCAGACTCTGCCATCGAACGAATAATCCGATCGACAGCTTCAAGGTTGTCAATTGGCGGTGCTTCCAATTCAGTATAGCTGATATGCCCTGCATTACAGAGACTGTGGAAACGCCCTTCGGAGGCTATTTTATCGAACATAGACATGGTATAGTAAACGGGAATATGAAATGAATTGCTGTAGTAATCTTTATCGGTAACTCCCGGTATTATGCCGTAACGCTTGCGATCCATAACTACAAAACGCCCGGCCAGCCCTTCGGCCGGTGTGGCAACCAGGACAAAGTTGAGATCATATTCTTCGGCATAGCTGTCTGTCCGCCTGCGCATGTGTTCCACAATTTTATGACCGAAATCAAGGGCTTCTGCATCTTCACCATGGTGCTTGCCCAGGAGGATTTGCAGGGTCTCTGCAAGCCCTATAAAACCGATCGCCAGGGTACCGTGTTTAATTACCTCCCGAATAGAGTCCTGGGGAGCAATTTTATCCGAATCCAAATACAATTTCTGACCCATCAGGAAGGGAAGATCGCGTGCCTTCAACCTGGAAAGCACCTCGAAACGATGCAGGAGCTGACGCGCCCCGGTTCGCATCAGGCGATCGAGCTGAACGAAGAAAAGATCCTGACGGCCGCGGCATTCCAGAGCTATACGCGGCAGATTCAGGGTAACCGGGGCAATATTGCCCCGCCCGGCAGATACTTCGGGCCCATGCCGATTGGCTATAACACGTGTTCTACAGCCCATATAAGACACTTCATCTCCGTAAGCCCGGTTATAGCTGGTATCCATAAAGCTGAAAGTAGGGTTCATCCTGCGGGCTGCAACCTGGATTGCCAGTTTGTAAAGATCATAGTTCGGATCTTCCGGATTAAAATTCGAACCTTCCTTTACCCTGAAAACAAGGTTTGGGAATATAGGGCTTTCACCGCGCCCCAGGCCCCGCCTGAAAGCCTCGAGAACAGCCCTGGTAACCATGCGGCCCTCTTCGGTAGTATCTGTGCCAAAATTGATCGAGCTGAAAGGCACCTGTGCTCCCGCGCGG
>JBNJHN010000085.1:0-2454 GCA_051748565.1 Bacillota bacterium
TCGATTATTAATGGGGCGGGAACCTTAAACGGGTCGAAGATCTTTTCCCTGCAGGCTTTGATCATGGATGCAGAGATCTTCAGCATCATAGCCAAAACATCACAGGGTATCGAAGTTAACGACGAAACCCTTGCTGTTGAGCTGATCAAGAAGGTCGGCCCGGGTGGAAATTTCCTTTCTGACAAGCACACCCGTAAATACATGCGCGACATCTGGCAGCCGGTTGTGTACGACCGCAAGCCTTACGGGCAGTGGGAAGAAAGCGGCCGCAAAGGGGCTTATGAAGAAGCAACCGAGCTGGCCCGCTGGATCATCGATAATCACGAAGTTGAACCCCTCGAAGAGGGCATCAAAAAAGAGTTCGCCGCGATCATCAGGAGAGCGGATCAGGAACTGGGGAAATAAGGGGGATATGTGACAATGGATAAAGATAAATTGCTGGCGGAAATGAAAACCGCAGTTCTGGAAGGTGAAATAGAAGAAGGCGAAATCCTGGCCCGCCGGGCCCTGGAAGCAGGAATGGATCCGCTGGAGTGCATCGAAGCCGGTTTCGTGGCCGGAATCAACGAAGTCGGTGCTCTTTACGAAGAAGGTGAAATGTTTCTGCCCGAATTGGTAGCGGCCGCAGAAGTTATGAAAGAAGCGCTGGCTGTCCTCGAGCCGGAACTGCTGAAAAGCCAGAAATCGCGAGACATCCTGGGCAAGGTCATTATCGGTTCAGTGGCTCACGATATTCACGACATCGGCAAAGATATCGTTGCCTCCTTGCTCACAGCCTCGGGCTTCGAAGTCCACAACCTGGGCATAGACATCCCCAACGAGACTTTTGTTGCCAGGGTTAAAGAGCTGAAACCCGATATCCTGGGCATGTCCGCCCTGCTGACCACAACTATGCCCGAGCAGAAAAATGTTATCGAAATGCTCGAGGCGGAAGGCCTGCGCGACAGCGTCAAGGTCATGGTCGGCGGCGCCCCGGTCAACCGGGAATGGTCTGAATCGATCAACGCCGACGGGTTTGCCGAAAATGCCGTTGAAGCGGTAAAAGTAGCCAGATCCCTGGTCGGCCGTTAGTTATAGCGAAACATAAATCCCCTTTCCCGGAAGGAGAGGGAGAAGGAGGTAAACAGCAATGGCTAAATACACCTTTGCCGGTCAACCGGCCCTGCGCCTTTTAAGTGATGATCAGATCAGGCTGATCCACGAAAAAGCGCTGGAAGTGCTTGAAAAAAGTGGTATCATGTTCGAATCGGAAGAAGCCCTGAAAATCCTCAAAGACAACGGCGCCGCAGTCGATTTCGAGAAAAAAACAGCAAAATTCAGCCCGCAGATGGTCGACGATGCCGTCAAAAAAGCGCCGTCTTCTCTGCAGCTCTATAACCGCGACGGTGAACCGTCGGCTAATTTAAGTGGTAACAATGTCCATTTCGATCCGGGTTCGTCCCTGATCAAGTTTATCGAATCCGATGGTAAGACCGTGCGCAAATCTGAATCAAAAGACCTGGTGCAGATCTGCCGGGTTAACGACGCTCTCGAGAATGTGCACCTGCAGTCTACTTCAGTGGTCTGTTACGATGTGCCTAAACCGATCGGCGACAGCTACCGTCTCTATCTCTGCCTCAAGAATTCACCAAAAGCGGTGATCACCGGAGCTTTTAGCGTCCCGGGGGTAACTCACATGCGTAACATGCTGGCTGCGGTAGCCGGCGGTGAAGATCAGCTGCGCGAAAAACCGCTGGCTGTATTTGATATCTGCCCTTCACCGCCGCTCAAGTGGACCCATATCAGTTCGCAGAATATTATCGACTGCGCCCGTTTCGGTCTGCCTCTGGAGACAGTCTCCATGCCCATGCCCGGCGCAGCCACCCCGGTCACCCTGGCCGGTTCGGTCGTAGTTCACACTGCCGAGACCCTGAGCGGAGTTGTCCTGGCCCAGTGCGTCAGCCCGGGAGCGCCGGTAGTTTACGGCGGAGCCCCGGTCCATTTTGATATGCATTACGGAACCACCCCGCTCAGTGCTGTCGAGGCGACCATGATTGCCGCCGCTTATGCCCAGATGGGCAAGTATTTCGGCTTTCCCACCCACACTTACGCCGCCCTCAGCGATTCAAAAGTTATCGATATGCAGGCCGGAATGGAAACCGGGATCAGCGGCATCATCGCCCAGCTGGCCGGGATTAACATGATTTCAGGGGTCGGTTCACTCGACTTCGTCAGTTCATTCAGTATCGAAAAACTGGTCATTGACCACGAAATTTGCGGCATGGCCCTGCGCCTGCACCGCGGTATAGACTGTTCTCCCGAATCTCTGGCCGTTGAAGTGATCAATGAACTGGGGCCGGGCGGGGTTTACCTGGAAGCAGAGCACACTTTTAAACATTTCAAAACCGAGCCCTTTATCCCTTCGCAGGTAATCGACCGCCGCGACCGTGGGAACTGGGATGCGGAAGGAAAGAA
>JBNJHN010000085.1:2554-5730 GCA_051748565.1 Bacillota bacterium
AGGGCAGTCGATAACTGTTGAGGAGCTGGCTTCAATAATGCTCAGCCTGCAAAAGCAGGGCTGCAGCAACATTAACCTGGTCAGCCCGACCCCGTACCTCTACCAGATCACTGCCGCTCTTTACCGGGCCGCCGAATCAGGACTGCGGCTGCCGGTGGTTTATAACTGCGGCGGCTACGAATCGCTGCATTCCCTGCGTCTGCTCGAAGGATTTATCGATATCTACATGCCCGATGCCAAGTATGCTTCCGACCGGATGGGTGAGCGCTACTCGGGGGTCAAAGACTACTTTACCCGCCTCAGTGAGGGCTTGAAAGAGATGCAGCGTCAGGTCGGCGATCTTGAAGTTGGCCCCGACAACCTTGCCTGGAGGGGGCTTTTGATCCGTCACCTGGTAATGCCCGAAAACATTGCCGGAAGTGAAAAAATGGCCCAATTCCTGAGCAAAGAAATATCTCCCAACTGTGCTGTCAACGTTATGGCCCAGTATTACCCGGCTTACAAAGCCTCTGAACATCCGCCCCTGAACCGGCGCATTACGCATGAAGAATACCGTGCCGCCCGCCAGTCTTTCCAAAAAGCCGGTTTGCGTCTGCTCTAAATTTTTAACCGGATTTTTACGGGCCTGTACGTTCATTCCGGTTGACCCTCTTTGCCGTGCTGGTGTAGAATGAATTTAATTAAAGCTGCAAGGGCAGCAGCATAATCCAAAGGAGGAATTTCAGTATGGCCGGTGCCGTAAAGGAAATCAGTGAATCTCAATTTGATCAGGAAGTAATGAAGGAAACCCTGCCAGTGCTCGTGGATTTTTGGGCTCCCTGGTGTGGCCCCTGCAAGATGCTCGGTCCGATTCTGGAGGAGCTGGCAGCTGCCAACGACAGCCGCCTTAAAGTGGTAAAGGTTAATGTTGATGAAAACCCGGATCTGGCCCAGAAATATGAAGTTATGGGCATTCCGACAATGTTCCTCTTCAAGGGCGGACAGGTAATCGACAGCTTCACGGGAGCAATGAGCAAGGCAGCCCTGACCGAAAAGATTGATAAATATATCTAGCAGTTTTTGTTTTAGGGGGCAGGAAAGCGATTCCATAAGGCGAATAGCATAAAAAATATATAATATTCCGAAAGGATGTGTTGTTAGCCATGGAACGACAGTTGATCGGCCGGGTGACCCATTACTACAGCAAGATCGGTGTGGCCATAATCCAGATGGAAGACCTTCTCAAAACAGGAGAACGGATTGCCATAGTCGGTGCCACCACTGACCTGGAGCAGGATGTCAAATCGATGCAGGTAGAACATGAAACTATCGGCGAAGCCAAAGCGGGTGACCTGGTCGGCCTTAAAGTCAAAGATAAAGTACGGGAAGGCGATACAGTCTATAAGCTTCTCTAATCTCTACCAGGCTAACATAACTAAGCCTCTCCAATGACTGCTGCTTATTAGTGCAACATTAGATATCTGACTCAATATTCAAGGTGATTAGTTGGTATTTAACGGTGAAAAAAATGAGCGGTTTCCGGGCGGGGTTCCGGCCGACGGTGCCGCTGCAGGCATGGTAATGACCAATCAGGCCCTGATCGGAATGATCAGGGCTGTTCCGATTGTGCTCGGATATTTGCCTATCGGCCTCGCTTTCGGTGTTCTCGCCTCTACCGCCGGGTTAAGCATCTACAGCGCCCTGGCCATGTCAGTCTTTGTTTTTGCCGGTTCTTCGCAGCTGATTTCTGTCGGTATGATCGATACAGGCGCGGGTGTAGTGGCAATTACGATGACCGTTTTCCTGGTCAACCTGCGCCACATGCTGATGAGCGCTTACCTGGCCCCCCATCTGTGCCGCCTGAAAACCTGGCAGCAGGTCCTGTTCAGTTATGAAATCACCGATGAATCTTTTGCCGTCCATTCCGCTTATTTCCGCCGCCAGGGAGTGCCGCCTGCCGCCCAGCTTTTTGCCGTCAACGTTTCGGCTCACCTGGCCTGGGTCATCGGCACCCTGCTTGGTGCCTGGCTGGGAGTCTACCTCACCTTTGATATAGACGCTTACGGTGTTGATTACGCCCTCCCGGCCATGTTTATTGCCCTGCTGGTAATGCAGATCGAAACTGCCCGTCACGTTTTTATAGCCGTTTTAGCCGCCGCCGTGGGCCTCTTTTTATACCTGGCCGGTATGAACCAGCTCTACATCATTCTGGCCACGGTTATCGCCGCCACGGTCGGGGCGGCTTTTAAAAAGGATCCGGCAGATAAAACCCGCGGGGCCGATGAAGAAGGAGAAGGATAGGGCATGCCTGAAATTGCTTTACTGATATTCCTCATGTCGCTGGTCACTTTTTTACCCCGTGTCCTGCCGGTCCTGCTCCTGTCGCGGCGTTCCCTGCCCGCGCCGGTAGAACGCTGGCTCTCCTATGTCCCTGTGGCCGTCCTTGCCGCCCTGCTTGCCCCGGCCCTCTTCGCGCCGACCGGCGAAATCAACCTGTCCTTAACCATAAATCCGGCTTTCTGGGTATCCATACCGGTTTTTATAATTGCTTTCCTTACCCGCAATCTCTTCATAACTGTCTTAAGCGGCATGTTCCTGATCGCCCTGGTCAGACTCTTTATATCCTGATCTATTAAAACTCATAACGGTTATTAATTACAAAATAATTATCAATAATGTGCTAATAATATTTGACCACCATTTTGCGATCATGATATAATTTAGGCGATGATTGTTGAAGTTAGCTCATTATTCTATGCCCCTTTTTCTTGTTAATTTTGATTCTGTGGTCAAAGCTACAAAAGCACGAAACGATCGGTAACAGCAGTCATCGGTTGTAATATACTTATGGTCTACTAATGACATAAGTATCCAGTTATAGATTTAAATACTATAAAGGAGGAAATCGTATGGATAAGCTTGTTCGTGTAGACATGACAAACAAAAAGGTAACGGTTGAACCGCTTCCGGAAAAGTACAAGGGCAAAGGTGGGCGTTGGCTTACTTCGCAACTGGTCAGTGATGAGGTTCCAGCTGACTGCCATCCCCTGGGGCCGAATAATAAGCTTGTTATTGCACCCGGTATTTTATCAGGGACCCGTGCCCC
Organism: Bacillota bacterium; assembly: GCA_051748565.1. GTDB lineage: Bacteria > Bacillota > Dethiobacteria > DTU022 > DTU022 > SKPH01. The sequence continues at coordinate 5,640 of JBNJHN010000085.1, forward strand.
CAACTCGGGCCGTATATCGGTTGGTGGTAAATCGCCCCTTACCGGCGGGATCAAGGAAGCCAACGCCGGTTCACCTTTCCCTCAGGCCCTG
>JBNJHN010000086.1:0-5356 GCA_051748565.1 Bacillota bacterium
TCAAGTAAGGTTTGTTAACTGAAAGGGCAAATAACTATGTCAACATCAAACAAAAACCGCTGTTTTACGATAATGATTGTTCCCCACTCCGAAGAAGCAACCTATAGTATTCGGCTTCCCCTTTATATCGTACAGGCAGCGGTAGCTTTATTAGTCCTGGGCGTAGCCGGATTATGTATTCTCGGCTTCGCCTATCTCAATGCTTCCGCTGAGGCCAGGGAAGCCAAGACACTCCGTCAGTTAAATATGGCCCAGCAGGAGGAAATTGATGCACTGGCAGTTGAAACCCAGAGGATGATGGAGCAGATTATTGCAATTGATGATTTGGTAGAAATGGTTAGAGATAAGCTTGATCTGGATCCGGCACAGCTAGAAGATGCAGTACAGAACCAGTCTTCATTTAACTCAAATACCACCCCCAATCTGGTTCATGATCTTGAAAGCTCAGATTATGTCCGATTAACTTACAGCAGTCGTTCTTCTGCAGGAGGAGTTCTTGAGCGGGCGTTTGATAATATAGCTTTGCTGCAGAACATTGTTCCGGCGCGGACTGAAACACTGGGTACGGTCGGTGAGTATGTGGCTCAGGCGGAAGCTAAACCCTCAATCTGGCCTGCCCGCGGACGGCTTGCATCCGGATTCGGCGTGAGGAGGATTCCCTATGCTAAAAGTGGCTACCAGTTCCACACCGGTGTCGATATAGTAGGCTCTCATAACTCTCCTATCTGGGCTGCTGCCGACGGCAGGGTTGCTTTTACCGGTTATCGGGGAAGCTACGGTAATATGATTATCATTGATCATGATTACGGGTACGAAACTCTTTATGCCCACCTTTCCGGCTTTGCAGTGAATGCCGGAGATCGAGTTGAAAGAGGCCAAACAGTTGGATACATGGGTGCGTCCGGTCGAACTACAGGTACACACCTCCACTATGAGGTGCACTATAATGGTTCGCCGGTTAATCCAAATAACTTCATGAAACAGGAATAACTTAAGGAGGAAGCTACTTTGTTTAAAAAAGATAATTTTGAAATATCGTCAGATAAAGTTGATACTATCATAGGAAAGGATACCTATTTCAAAGGTTCGATCGACGGCAAAGGTTTAATCCGCATTGATGGCGGGGCAGAGGGAAGTATTTCGAACAAGGGTGACGTAATAATTGGCGAAAACGGTAAAGTGTCGGTAGAGCTAAAGGCTCGAAATGTAACTATAGCCGGGCACTATGAAGGCACTCTTGAGGCGGAAGGTAAGCTGGAACTGAAAAAAACAGCTACGGCTGTCGGCACTTTTAAGGTTAACAAACTGTTGATTGAGCAGGGTGCAGTTATGACTGGAAACATGGAAATGAAACTTAAAGAAGAATCTGGAACTGCTACTGGAAAAGGTGAATGGAGCCACAAGCCTGCAGAACCGGGGCCAGCGGAAAAAGACAGGACTGTCGGAACTTTCACTGAAACTCCAAGGGCAGAAAAGGCTTAAGACTGTATACTCTGCTATGTAGTATTGCAAGATAATTTAATGAAGCACCTTTTTAAGGTGCTTCATTTGGTATAAGCCCCGGGCATGATTCCGCTAACGAGTTGATAATAATAGAAACAAAAATAAGACCGGGTTTACGTTTTCAATAAAGAGCTGTGGCAGGAATTGGGGTTAAAAAGAAGAACAATAGATTCGAGAATAACATCCGAAGTTTCGAAAAGCGAGGTATTGATATGCTGATTATATTATTGGGACCACCGGGCGCTGGCAAAGGGACACAAGCAAAAAGAATAGTAGATGAAAATAAACTTGCCTATATCTCCACTGGAGAAATACTGAGAAAAGCGGTTAAAGAAGGAACGAACCTGGGGCTTAAAGCAAAGCAGTACATGGACCAGGGGAAGCTTGTGCCCGATGATCTGGTTGTGGAAATAGTAAAAAACCGCCTAACGGAACCAGATTGTGTTAACGGTGCGCTTCTCGATGGGTTCCCCAGAACAGTCGTCCAGGCGACTTTTCTTGAAAAAGTGCTTCCGGAGATTAAGATAAAAATTGACCGGGTTGTTTCTATCGAGGTTGCGGAGAGTGAACTGATAGAACGTCTTACAGGCAGGCGGGTTTGTTCTGAGTGCGGCGCTAATTATCATGTCCAGTTTAAAGCACCAAAAGTGCGTAATGTTTGCGATCAGTGTGGCGGCGATCTCTATCAAAGGGATGATGACAGCCTGGAGACAGTGAAAGAAAGATTGGAAGTATATAAAAAACAGACAGAGCCACTTATTGATTTCTACCAGGAAAGAGGGGTGCTAAGCTCTGTTGACGGCAACCAGGATATAGAGAGTGTATATAAGCAAATAAAGGGCATTTTAGAAGATCTTTAAAGGCCGGTGACTGGCGGTAATGGCTCAATATCGTGTAGGTCAACGGGTTCAGATGAAAAAAGAGCACCCCTGCGGGTCAAATCGCTGGCGGATAATCAGGATCGGGATGGATTTTCGCATAAAATGTGAAAAGTGTGGCCGCAGCGTGCTAATTCCCCGGTCCCACTTTGAGCGGCGGGTCAAACGTGTGCTCTCTGATGAGCCGGAAGAGGTTTAGGCCGGGAGGCTTTTATTATGACCTGGAGTTGTGGTATTGTCGGGTTGCCTAATGCCGGCAAATCCTCGCTTTTTAAGGCTTTAACTGCGCTCGACGTGACTATTGAAAGTTATCCGTTTTCAACGATCGATCCCAATAAAGCGATTGTTCAAATACCCGATCCGCGCCTATCTGCTTTGGCGAAACAATTTGGCTCAGATGTTGTAACGCCTGCTGTGATTGAGATAACCGATGTAGCCGGCCTTGTTAAAGGAGCCAGCCGGGGTGAGGGTCTGGGAAATCAATTCCTTGGGCATCTGCGAAATGTGGACCTTTTGATCCATGTGGTGGCCGGTTTTAGCAGCATTGTTAATGGCGAAACTGATCCGGAATCCCGCATTGAAATAGTCAACCTAGAACTCGGCCTTGCAGACATTGAGGTGCTTGCAAAAAGAAAGCAAAAGACAGAGCCTAAACTAAAAAGCGGTGATATATCTGCACAATTTGAGTTTAACCTGCTTACCCGATTGGAAAACCATCTTAATCAGGGGTTGCCTTTGCGGTTGTTGCCTTATTCAAGAGAAGAGAAAGTTATTTTAGAACAACTTTCACTTTTGACACTTAAAGAGATGATCTACGTTTACAACCTTGCTGAAGATCTCTTCAGTGATCCGGATTTAACCGTTTTCCCTGAGCAAAGCCGGGTTGTTCCTTTATGCGCCCGCCTGGAGGCAGAACTTTCAGACCTGCCTGCTGAGGAAAGAGATCCCTTCCTCGAGGTATACGGATTAAGCGAAAGTCAGACTAAAAAGCTACTCCAGGAATGTTTTAATCTTTTAAACCTGGCCACATTCTATACAGTTAAAGGAAGAGAAGCGCGAGCATGGGTAGCTCCAAGCAATATAAGAGCAGTAGAGGCGGCAGGCAAAGTCCATACAGATATGGAACGCGGCTTTATTAATGTTGAAGTGATTGCCTGGGATCGTCTGTTGGCTGAAGGCAGTATCACCCGGGCCCGGGAAAATGGTCTATGCCGTATCGAAGGGCGGGATTACCAGGTAAAAGACGGGGATGTTCTATTTTTCCGTTTTCGCAATTAAGTAAGGAGATGAAAGCTATCGACAAGCAGTGGGCTTTTACAATTCGCCTTGTATTACTTTTGCTGGTTGCAGTTGGGACTGTCTGGCTCTTAAAAAGCATATCATGGGTAATCGGCTTGATTTTGATCAGCACTTTGATTGTTTATATCCTGTACCCGCTGCTTCAGTTTCTGAAAAGCAGGTTTCGATTAAGCCATGGTTTGGCAACAGCACTGGTCTTTTTAGTTTTTTTACTATTTTCAGTGTTTGTAATTAGTTTGTTAATCCCGGTTATCTTCAACGAGGCTGTTGAGCTTGCAGATAATTTTCCTCATTACCTTGCCCGCTTTCAGGCTTATCTCTCCTGGTTGACCCAGCAAATGATAACCCTTGATATAGAAGGCGAAGTCAGGAGCTTTCTCTTAAGCCTGACAGATAATTTACAACAGGCTGTTGAATATCTGGCTGAAGCATCTCTTTCTCTTCTCGGGGGTGCTGTTGATTTTATCCTGGTTCTCTTCCTTGTCTTCTACTTGCTCTATGATTTCCAGGCAGTGCGGGAACAGCTAATAGAGGTGGTCCCGACTGCAAAAAGGGCTTTAGCCATAGAGATCCTGGCGATTATTGATACGAATCTCGGTACTTTCATTCGCGGCTCTTTGCTTCGCTGTTTAATCGTGGGCATTGTTGCCGGAATTACCCTTTCTCTTGTCGGTATGCCTCATGCCCTCCTGCTGGGATTATTGGCTGGTATTTTTAACTTTATCCTCTATATAGGGCCTTATATTGCAGCGGTTCCCGCAGTTCTGTTGAGTTTTTCGCCATTGACTCCTTCACCGGTTTTAATTATATTAATCTATATTGTGATACAGATTCTTGATGGAATGTTTCTTGCCCCTGTAGTTCTTGGCCGTGTTGTAAAGATAAAACCGATTACAGTTATTGTGGCTATCCTGATCGGCGGCAGCCTGGCCGGCTTGCTCGGTATGGTCCTTGCGGTGCCCGTCGCCGGAATGGTTAAAGGAATTCTGCAGCTTATCAAAAGCGGGCCTACGTATGAAAAGACGTAGGCTTGCTCAGTTGTAGTATATGTGCTATTATGTTTCAGGTTAATCCCTGCTCCTTTACGGGGGCCATTAGTCCAGAGGGAGGTGATAAATGATGGAACAATATGAAATTATGCTCATTGTGAGCCCTGAGCTGGACAAAGAAGAGCATGAAGAGGTTTTAAGCGGCTTAACAAATGCTATTGAAAAACAGCAAGGAACTATCGGTACCATTTTAGACTGGCGGAAACGCAGATTAGCCTACGAGATAAACAAGTTTCAGGAAGGTCACTACTACTTAGTATACTTCAGCGGACCAGGCACCATTATCCCAGAAATCGAACATTATTTCCGAGTTACAGACACTGTAATCCGTTATATGGTCGTGCGCACCGACGAACAGGAGTTTGCTGCGGCTGCCGAAAAAGCGGCGAGTGAAGCAGCAGTTGCTGAAAAAGCTGCTATGGCTGCCGAAACTGTTGAAACTACTGATGTTGAAGTTGTAGCGGCTGCAGAAGAAGCTGAAGTAGAAGAAGCTGAAGTAGAAGAAGCTGAAGCAGAAGAAGCTGAAGTAGAAGAAGCTGAAGTAGAAGAAGCTGAAGTAGAAGAAGCTGAAGTAGAAGAAGCTGAAGTAGAAGAAGCTGAAGTAGAAGAAGCTGAAGTAGAAGAAGC
>JBNJHN010000086.1:5456-5614 GCA_051748565.1 Bacillota bacterium
TGAAGCAGAAGAACCTGAAGCAGAAGAAGCTGAAGCAGAAGAACCTGAAGCAGAAGAAGCTGAAGCAGAAGAACCTGCTCCTGATTCAGAGGGGTCGATAGAAGAGGCAGGAGAAGAAGAAAAGCAAGGCGAATAACTTCAACGAATTATATAACCGG
>JBNJHN010000087.1:0-5514 GCA_051748565.1 Bacillota bacterium
CTTCAGGTTCTTCTGCTTCAGGTTCTTCTGCTTCAGGTTCTTCTGCTTCAGGTTCTTCTGCTTCAGGCTCTTCTACTTCAGGTTCTTCTGCTTCAGGTTCTTCTGCTTCAGGCTCTTCTACTTCAGGTTCTTCTACTTCAGGTTCTTCTGAAGCCTCTGCCACTTCGATATCGTTTGTTTCTGATGTCTCGGCAGCCATAGCAGCTTTTTCAGCAGCTGCTGCCTCTTTAGCCGCCTTTTCGGCAGCTGTGGCAAACTCTTGTTCGTCAGTGCGCACAATCATATAGCGGATTACGGCGTCTGTAACTCGGAAGTAATGCTCGATTTCTGGGATAATAGTACCGGGTCCGCTGAAGTATACCAAGTAGTAGTGGCCTTCCTGGAGCTTGTTTATCTCGTAGGCTAACCTGCGTTTCCGCCAGTCTAAAATAGTAGCAATAGTTCCATGCTGTTTTTGAATAACGCTTGTTAAGTCGCCTAAAACCTCATCATGCTCTTCTTTGCCCAGTTCAGGGTTGACAATAAGCATTATTTCATATAGTTCCATCATTTTTCACCTCCCTTTGGACTAATGGCCCCCGTAAAGGAGCAGGGATTAACCTGAAACATAATAGCATATATAACACAACTGGGCAAGCCTAACTATTTTCATAGGCGGGCCCACTTTTGATTATCTCTAAAATTCCTTTAACCATTCCGGCTACAGGCACTGCCAGGACCATCCCCAGCAAACCAGCCAGGCTGGCACCGATGAGAATTGCCACAATTACTGTAATTGGTTTTATCTTTACAACACGGCCAAGAACCAGAGGCGCAAGAAACATGCCATCAAGAATCTGTATCACAATATAGATTAATATAATTAAAACCGGTGAAGGGGTTAAAGGTGAAAAACTTAACAGAACTGCAGGAACAGCTGCAATATAAGGCCCGATATAAAGAATAAAATTAAAAATTCCCGCCAGCAGCCCCAGTAAGAGGGCATAGGGCATACCAGCAAGAGAAAGGGTGATTCCGGTAACAATACCTACAATTAAACAGCGAAGCAAGGAACCACGAATGAAAGTCCCTACATTAGTATCAATAATCGAAAGAACCTCTCTGGCTATGGCCCTTTTTGCGGTCGGGACCAACTCTATTAACTGTTCCCGAACTGCCTGGAAATCATAGAGCAGGTAGAAGACCAGGAAAAGAACCAGGATAAAATCGACAGCACCTCCGATAAGAGAAAGAGATGCTTCAGCCAGGTATTCAACTGCCTGGTGTATATTATCTGTCAGGCCTAAAAGAAAACTCCTGACTTCGCCTTCGATATCAAGGGTTATCATTTGTTGGGTCAACCAGGAAAGGTAAGCCTGAAAACGAGACAGGTAATGGGGAAAGTTATCTGCGAGCTCAACTGCTTCATAAAAGATAACCGGGATTAACAAGCTAATAACAAACACCGAAAATAGCAAAAAAACTAAAAAGGTCAGTATTGTAGCCAGGCCATGGCTTAAACGGAATCTATTTTCCAGAAATAACAAAAGGGGGTAAAGTATATATACAATCAAAGTGCTGATCAATATAAGGCCAATGACCCATGATATGCTTTTTAAAAGCCAGATAGTACCAACTAAAACCAGCAAAAGCAATAGCAAACGACCCGTAAAAGCCCACTGCTTGTCGATATCTTTCATCTCCTTGTTTAATCACGAAAACGGAAAAATAAAACATCTCCGTCTTTTACCTGGTAGTCCCGCCCTTCGATACGGCTCTGACCATTTTCCCTGGCCCGGGTAATATTACTTTCGGCCAGCAAACGATCCCAGGCAAAAACTTCAACATTAATAAAACCACGCTCCATAGTAGTATGAACTCTGCCTGCCGCCTCTACTGCTCTTATGCTGCCTGGGACTATCCATGCTCGCGCTTCTTTTCCTTTTACGGTATAAAATGTGGTCAGATTTAAAAGATCAAAACATTCCTGGAGCAGCTTATCAGTCTGACTTTCACTTAATCCATATGCCTCGAGAAAGGGAGTTCTTTCTTCAGCTGAAAGATCTGAAAGTTCTGCTTCCAGGCGTGCACACAAAGGAACAACCCTACTCTGCTCAGGGAAAACGGCCAGATCCGGATCACTGAAAAGATTTTCAGAAAGGTTGTAAACATAAATCATCTCTTTAGTTGTCAACAGGGATAGCTGTTCTAAAATAATTTTTTCTTCTCTGGAAAAAGGCAGCAACCGCAAAGGCAACCCTTGATTAAGATGGTTCTCCAGTTTGGACAGCAGGTTAAATTCAAATTGCGCGGATTTATCACCACTTTTTATTTTTGGCTCTGTCTTGTGCTTTCTTCTCGCAAGCACCTCAATATCTGCAAGTCCCAATTCGAGGTTGACTATTTCGATGCGAGATTTCGGATCAATTTCACCATTAACCATACTGTTAAAACCGGCCACTACATGAATCAAAAGGTCTGCATTGCGCAGGTGTCCAAGGAATTGATTTCCCAGGCCCTCACCGCGGCTGGCTCCTTTTACAAGTCCGGCCACATCGGTTATCTCAATCACGGCAGGCGTTACAATTTCGGAGCCAAGTTGTTGTGCCAAAGCAGATAGGCGCGGATCAGGTATTTGAACAATTGCTTTGTTTGGATCAATCGTAGAAAACGGATAACTTTCAATAGTCACATCAAGTGCTGTTAAAGCCTTAAATAGTGACGACTTTCCAGCATTAGGCAAGCCGACTATACCACAACTCCAGGTCATAACAAAACCCTCCCGGCCTAAGCCTTTTCTGACTCAGGGTCAGAGAGCACACACTTGACCCGACGCTCGAAATAGGAGCGGGGAATTAGCACACTGCGGCCACAATTTTCACATTTAATGCGAAAATCCATCCCGATCCTGATTATCTTCCAGCAATTTGACCCGCAGGGGTGTTTTTTTTTCATCTGAACCAGTTGACCCACAAAATACTGAGTCATTACTGCCAGTCACCGACCTTTAGAGATCTTCTAAAATGCTCTTTATTTGCTTGTATACACTATCTATATCCTGGCTGCCGTCAACAGATCTAAGCAGCCCTTTTTCCCGGTAATAATCAATCAGTGGAGCAGTCTGTTTATTGTAAACTTCCAACCTTTCTTTTACTGTTTCCAAACTGTCGTCATCCCTCTGAAAGAGATCTCCACCGCACTGATCACAAACATTACGCACTTTCGGTGTTTTAAACTGGATATGATAATTCGCACCACACTCAGAACAAACCCGCCTACCCGTAAGGCGTCCAATAAGTTCACTTTCCGAAACCTCGATATAAATGACCCGGTCAATTTTTATCTCAACCCCAGGAAGCACTTTTTCAAGAAAGGTCGCCTGAACTACCGTTCTGGGGAATCCATCGAGAAGAGCACCGTTAACGCAATCTGGTTCCATCAGACGGGTTTTTACTATTTCCACAACCAAATCGTCTGGTACAAGCTTCCCCTGGTCCATGAACTGCTTTGCTTTAAGACCCAAGCTTGTTCCTTCTTTTACCGCTTTTCTCAATATTTCACCAGTAGAGATATAAGCCAGTTTATTTTCTTCTACAATTCTTTTTGCTTGCGTCCCCTTGCCGGCGCCCGGTGGTCCCAATAATATAATCAGCATATCAATCCCTCGCTTTTTGATGCTTCAGATTTGGTGCCCGGATCTATTGTTCTCCTTTTTAACCCCAATTCCTGCCAGAGCTTTTATTGGAAGCGTTTATATGTTCTTTTTAAATATTGCATTTGTCATTCAATTTGTTAACAAAATCCTGTCCGAAGCTTATAGTAAATGAAGCACCTTAATAAGGTGCTTCATTTAATCTGTAATCCTGCACTGCACGAAATAAAGGCTTAAGCCTTTTCTGCCTTTTGAGCCTCCGTTAAAGTTCCCAAGGCTCTCTCTTTTTCCGCTGATTCCGATCCTGAAGGTTTGTAGCTCCATTCTCGTTTTCCGGCAGCAGCCCCAGTTTCTTCTGTGAGCTTCATTTCCATATTTCCTGTTATTACGGCACCTTGCTCAATTAAAAGTTTGTTAGCCTTGAAAGTGCCGACAGCGGTGGCTGTTTTCTTAAGTTCCAGTTTCCCTTCCGCCTCAAGAGTGCCTTCATATTTACCGGCTATAGTTATATTCCGGGCCTTCAGCTCTACCGACACCTTTCCATTTTCACCAATTATCACGTCACCCTTGTTAGAAATGCTTCCCTCTGCTCCTCCATCAATACGGATTAATCCCTTGCCATTGATCGAACCCTTGAAAAAGGTATCCTTTCCTATGATAGTATCAACTTTGCCTGAAGATATTTCAAAATCATCTTTTTTAAACAAAGCATCTTCCTCCTTATGTTATTCCTGTTTCATGTAGTTATTTGGATTAACCGGCGAACCATTATAGTGCACCTCATAGTGGAGGTGAGTACCTGTCGTTCGACCGGACGCACCCATGAATCCAATTGTCTGGCCTCTTTCAACTTGAACTCCGGCATTCACGGCAAAGTCGGAAAGGTGTGCGTAAAGAGTTTCATACCCGTAATCATGGTCTAAAATAATAATATTGCCATAGCTTCCACGATAACCGGTAAAAACAACTCTGCCGGCAGCCGTGGCCCGGACAGGGGAACCATAAGAACCCACTATATCGACACCGGTATGAAACTGGTAGCCACTTTTAGAATAAGGTATTCTCCTCACGCCGAATCCGGATGCAACTCGACCACGGGCCGGCCAGGTTGAGGGCTTAGCTTCCACCTGTACCACATATTCACGCACTGTGCTCAATGTTTCAGCCTTGGCCGGAATAACATTCTGCAACTGGGTTATATTATTGAAGGCCCGCTCTAGAACTCCTCCTGCAGAAGAAGGACTGCTGTATGTCAATCGGATATAATCAAAATTTTCAAGATCATGAACCAGGTTGGGGGTGCCGTTTGAATTAAATAAAGACTGGTTCTGCAACACATCTTCTAACTGTTCCGGATCAAGGTCTAGAGTATCGGTAACCATCTCTACTAAATCATCAATTGCAATAATCTGCTCCATCATCCTTTGGGTTTCAACAGCCAACGCATCAATTTCTTCCTGCTGGGCCATATTGACCTGGCGTAACAACCTGGCCTCCCTGGCCTCAGCAGATGCATTGAGATAAGCATAACCGAAGACACATAACCCGGCTGCACCCAGGACTAACAAAGCCACTGCTGCCTGTACAATATAAAGTGGGAGCCGAATGCTATAGGTTGCTTCTTCGGAATGGGGAACAATCATTATCGTAAAGCAGCGATTTTTGCTTGATATTGCCATGATCTTTTATCCTTTCAGTTAAAACCATGCTTGCCTGATATTTGTTTTGCCGATAAATGATTTGAGGTAAAGATTATTATACCATACATGATCAAGCCAAACCAAGAACCGGAACCAAGGAACCTCTCACAATTAATCAGGGGCAGATGGAAATAATGGGCCAAAAGCTTTCATGTATGAGCGAAAAAATCTAAGGAGGAGGGC
>JBNJHN010000088.1:0-5309 GCA_051748565.1 Bacillota bacterium
GCCCCCGATAGTGTCAACTAAAGTGCCGGGAATTGAGAAATCCGGAATACTCTCATGCTATGCAGGATAAACTGCGCCAAAAAAAGAATTCATTTATTAAGCTAAAGAGGGGAGGAGTATAGATTTGCCTTACCTTGAACTAAACGGACACCGTTTTTTTTATGCCGGTGATAGGAATCGGGAACAGGTGCCTGTTTTATTCTGTCACGGCTCCGGCGGGAGGCATCAGCACTGGCTTTACCAGATTAAAGGATTAAAAGATGTAGTAAACCCTATTGCTGTTGACCTGCCAGGCCACGGACGCTCGGAAGGTTCTCCCGAAAATCAAATATCTGCCTACCGCGAATGGCTGCATAATTTTACTGAAGCAATTGGCCTTGGCCCTTTTATAGCTGCCGGGCATTCCATGGGAGGTGCAATTGCTCTTGACTACACCATGCATTATCCTGAACAAGTTATCGGCGTTATCTTGATCGGCAGTGGAGGCAGGCTGCGTGTACTTCCAGATTTTCTTGAAACCCTGCGGCAGGGAGCTGTCCCCAATACCTTTTTTGAATCTCTATACGGTCCTGAAGCATCAACAGAACTTCTGGAAAAAGGACGGGGAGAGATCGAGTCTACTGATGCCTCTATCTATTATGCCGATTTATGCGCCTGCGATAAATTTGACGTAATGGAAGATCTCCCCAGCATAAAGCAGCCGGTTTTGATTATCTGCGGGAGCGAAGATTTTCTTACACCGGTTAAATACAGCAAATATCTGAAAGAAAAAGTGCCCCGGGGGCAGGTCGAAATTATTGCCGGAGCGGGACATATGGTCATGCTTGAAAAGCCGGAGGCAGTTAACCGGGCAATCAAGTGTTTTGTAGAGCAACTTTCCAATGGAAGAAAAAGCTAATGCTGTAATTTGTAATAAATCCGGTTATGCCTCTGGGAGGTCTATAAATGGAGAAGAAGCGCAGTTACTTTAACCTGGAAGAAACCCTGAAACAGGCTGCAGAAAATTTTTCTGCCCTGGATCCCCATGAAATAGCTGAAAAGGCAGGGGTCAGATTCAATAATATTGATCAATCCCTGACGGTAACCTTTGTTAACCAGGACTACCTGGTTTATCACCCGGACGGTAAGGTCACAACTGAGAAGGGAGAAACAGCCTCTATATACCTGACAATTATAATTCTCCACTACCTGGTAACCGCAAAAGGCAGCCCATTGGTGGGTCAATGGATCGCCTACCGGCACCTGCCCGGAGGAGATATCTATATCGATCCTTTTCAAAAACGGGCGGTACTACCCTTTTTAAAAACTTTCGGCGATCGCCCCGCTGTATTCCAAAAAGCAGCCGAAGCCCTGGGCGGCTACCGTATTGATCTGAGCGGTATCAGCATGGTAATTCCGGTATTGCCGCGGGTGCCTATCTGTTTTACAATCTGGCCGGGAGATGAAGAAATGCCGGCATCCGCAAACATCTTATTCGACCAGGCAGCCGCTTCCTACCTTCCGACAGAAGATTACGCCCACCTGCCGGCAATTGTCAATGGAGCCTTGAAGGAAAATATCAAGTAATCTCACGGCGCCCGTCTAAGGCCCGACTCAGGGTCAGATCATCAGCATATTCAATATCACCGCCAACCGGCAGCCCAAAAGCTATCCTTGTAACCCTGATTGCAAGAGGCGCCAAAAGCCTGGCCAGGTACCCTGCAGTGGCATCTCCCTCGACATTGGGGTTGGTAGCAATAATGACCTCAGCGAATCTTTTTTCTTCGATCCGCTTAACCAGCCGGTCCAGCTTTAATTCTTCCGGACCGATCCCATCCAGGGGTGAAAATGCTCCATGCAGGACATGATAAAGACCTTGGTACTGACCCGTTCTTTCGAGCACCAGAACATCACGCGGTTCCTGCACGATGCATAACAGGCTTTGATCCCGCTTTGAGTCACTGCAGTATGAACATTGATCCAATTCGGCCAGGCTTCCGCAATCAGTACAGAATGTAAGATTATCTTTTGCCTCTACCATGGCCCTGGCAATAGCAACAACTTCTTCACGTGAGCACCCCAGCAGATAGAAGGCCAGTCTCTGAGCAGATTTCTGTCCAATCCCCGGAAAGCGGCAAAGGACCTCAACCAGTTTTTTCAGCGATAGAGGATAAACCATGGGCTATTTCTGCCGCCTCCTATAAGATCTAAAACATTCCCGGTGGTAGATTCATGCCGCCGGTAAGTTTTTGCATTTCTGAAGATACCATATCATCTACCTGGCTAAAAGCTTCATTTACTGCGGCTATAATCATATCCTCCAGCATCTCACGATTATCCTCGGTTATTGCCTCGGGGTCAATTTGCAGAGAAACCAGCTCTTTCCGGCCATTGGCCACAACCCTCACGGCTCCGCCACCGCTTGAACTTTCAACAGTTCTTTCCTCGAGTTCCCTCTGCAGGCGGCTCATTTCAGCCTGGGCCTTCTGCAGCTGCTTCATCATTTTAGCCATTCCTCCGTTAGGCATAAGAAGTCTCCTTTCAATCTGAATCAATTAATTTGCCTCCGAAAATATCCATCGCTTCCTCAACATTCAACTTCTTCTTTTTTTCAGTTTTCGGTTCCTGTTTTTTAGGCTCCGGCTCAGGGGCAACCGGTCTTTGAGGTGGTTCCTCCTTGCTCTTGCCGTCCACAATTTCTGCTTTTATCGTTATCGGGGCCTGGAAAAAAGCGGAGAGAATCTCCTCGGCTATCTTGCGATGATTTTCCTCCATGATTCTTATCTGGTGGATTGTATATTCCTGAGTATAAGCCAGGCGAACCCTGTGCCCCCTGCATTCGGTGAGAACGGCCGGTTCCAGCCAGGCTGCTGTGCTTTTTTGTTTTCTCTTGATTTCCTGAAGCAGCCCGGGCCAGGCTTCCTGGAGCATAGCAAGTTGATCTTGGGCCAAATTTTCTTCAGGTTTTTGTTCGCCTGCTCCTTCCGCCGTTAAGTTTTTGTCTTCATTACCGGCAGTTTCCCACCCAGCAGGCTTTTCAGCAGTAGTTTTTTCCTGCAACACCGGTTTTCCGTGGCTTTCATAGCCCTGCTCTGCTTCCACAGTATCTTTCCCGGGTGATATTAATTGCTGCGCATGAAGCATTGAAGTCCGCTTCAGGCGCCCATGCAAAAGTCTGAGCAGTCGGATAAAAGCAACTTCCAGGATATACTGGGGAAAGTGTGCATGCCGCAGTTCCCCACTGACTTCGTGCAATAGTTCTACTGAATCAAGCAGTAAATACTTTTCTATCTTACCTCTGTAGCGGGTTATTAGAGCTTCGAAACCGTACAAGTCACTTGGGATATTCTTTGTATCGCCGCCTTCCAAAATAAGGCGGGTAAAAACAAATGTTAAATCACGCATAAATAAGTTTAAATCGCGACCGCTGAAAACCACCTGCTCCAGAACTGCCAGCCCCGAATCCAGATCATTATCCAGGGCAGCTTTGACCAGGGCTTCAATAGTATCTGTACGGGTTGCCCCGGTTACGATACGCACCTGATCAGCATCAATTTTTTCCTCACCATATGCAGAACACTGCTCAAGGATGCCCAGGGCATCACGCAGGGAACCATCGGCAAGACGGGCAATCAGGGTGATCGCTTCATTATCAGCCTGCCATTTTTCCTGTTCCAAAATTTGCTCCAACCGCTGTCTGATTTGATCTACTGTTAAAAGGTGGAAATCAAAACGCTGGCAGCGTGATACTATAGTCGAAGGAAGACGGGAAGGATCGGTGGTAGCCAAAATAAAGACCACGTTCTGCGGCGGCTCTTCCAGCGTTTTCAAAAAAGCGTTACAAGCTTCCGGGGTCAGCATGTGCGCTTCATCAATGATATAAACTTTATACCGGCTTTCACCGCTGGCAAAACGACTTCTTTCCCTTAACTCACGAATTTCATCTATACCACGGTTCGAAGCAGCATCCATTTCAATTACATCAATTGAAACTCCCGATGCAATATTCTTACAGGGGATGCACTGGCCGCACGGTTCAGAAACAGGGTAGCGTTCACAGTTCATAGCCCGGGCCAGGATTTTAGCCGCTGTGGTTTTTCCTGTACCGCGCGGACCGCAAAATAGGTAGGCATGGGCAAGCCGGCCAGAGCTAAGAGCATTGCTTAAAGTTCGGGTTATATGTTCCTGCCCCATCATATCTCCAAATGTTAGCGGGCGCCGCTTCCTGTAAAGGCTTAGATACACCAAATGTTCAATCTCCTTTGAGGTTCATTGTCTCACAATCGCTACAGTGCTTAGAGCGCTGATCGCTTTGTCCAGGTTCTCCTCTTTAACCATTATGTAATCGGTATCATAAGTAGAAATAGTAAAAACAGATATTTCTGCAGCAGCAAGAGGCACTAAAAGTGATGCCAGGATTCCGGTCAGGCTGAATTCCAGCGGCCCTTCAACTTTAAAGGCCCGGAAGCCTTTTTCACTCGGGCAGTCAGCAGGGATCAAATCTTCCCGGCAAATTATTGAGATTTCATCAGCAGTTACAGTAATTGAATAAAAATAATCACATTCAAAGAGCCAGTCCGGAATTGGGAACCCTCTTGTTAGCTGGCATACTCCGAGTTTTTCGGGTAAAGTTGTTAGAACAAGGTATCTCAACAAATTAAAGGCCGCGCACCTACCTTTGACCGGCACCTCCAGGCGCTTACCAGGCAGTTGGCTCCGTCCCGGCACTCCCGTGGCACCCGCAAAAACTCACTTACCGCTGCTTCCTTCCGGACCTGACGGGGTTCATGAGCTTGCGCCGCACGGGACCGGGCCTTCAACACCACTTGCCAGGCGCAGACCCTAAAAATGCGCGGCCGGGGGCAGGAATTGTACCCCGCTATAGCGGATTGCGGGTTCAGGGCACCGCTACCTCCCCGTCTAGCACGGCCAAACCATAAAAATGGCGGAGAGAGAGGGATTCGAACCCTCGAGACAGGGTTTTGCCCCATCTACTCGCTTTCCAGGCGAGCGCCTTCGACCAACTCAGCCATCTCTCCACAGTAAATTCTATATGCTTGCCGGGCTTATTATACAATGAAAACAGCTCCGTTTCAACCGCTGCTGCGATTTCAGCGATACAGATTATATTGTTTGAAAGGGTTCCGTGGTTTAACCCGGAACCCCTTCTCACTAAAGCCTGGCGGAGAGAGTGGGATTCGAACCCACGGTGCCTTTCGACACACACGATTTCGAGTCGTGCGCCTTCAACCGGACTCGGCCATCTCTCCATATTTACACCTAATATTACAACAGCTATCGTCTGTTTGTAAAGAAGCCTGCATTTACTA
>JBNJHN010000089.1:0-4729 GCA_051748565.1 Bacillota bacterium
GTGAAACCAGAGCCTATATAATTCGGGGTTTGGAAATGGTCGGGACAAAACGTGAACAGCGCCTGATGCGCAAGCACGGTAATATTCCGTTGTAAAAACGGTTGGTAAGTTGTAAAAAATCCTTGACATATTATTTAAGTATGTTAGAATCAAGAACAATATTAATAATCCTGTGATGGGGAGAGTAACCATTTTTTGGTGGTAGGAGCGAGCCGGAGTTGGTGAAAGTCCGGACCTGAAGCAAATGGTGAAGCGCACCCCGGAGGAGGCGGTTGAAGCCGGTCCTGGACCGGTGGGTAGGCTGGCCCGGTTTTATACCGTTATCAAGGCCGTTTTTCATGAAAACGGTTTGAGGGGATCGGCTGATTATTAGCCGATCAATAAAGGTGGTACCGCGAGCCTCTCGTCCTTTAATGGATGAGAGGCTTTTTAGTTTGTGGGAGGAATGATCATGACCAAAGCAGCCATTTTAGGGGCAACAGGTTACACGGGGACCGAATTAGTGCGACTGCTAAGCACTCACCCCGAAATCGACCTAGTTTATATTAGCTCGGAGAGTTATGCCGGGGAAAAAATTAGTGAAATCCATCCCCAGTTTGTTGGCCAGGTTGAATTAACCCTCGAGCGGATGCAGTTTGAACAAATACCCCCATCGGTTGATCTGGTGTTCTGCGCCCTGCCGCATGGCAAGTCTGCCGGTGTAGTTCCCGCATTGCTAAACAAGCAATTGCGGGTAATCGATCTAAGCGCAGATTTCCGGCTTAAACAGCCTGAGCTCTATAATGAATGGTACTCGATGGACCACCCCTGTAAAGAGCTCTTAAAATCAGCCGTTTACGGCCTGCCGGAAATATATAAAGACGAAATTTCCGAAGCAAAGCTTATAGCTAACCCCGGCTGTTACCCGACCAGCATTTTGCTGGCTTTAGCGCCGCTGCTTAAAAACAAACTGGTGGTTACAAACAGCATTATAATCGATGCCAAATCGGGGGTTTCCGGTGCCGGACGCGCTCCAAAACCGCCCTTTCATTTTCCTGACTGCACAGAAAATTTTAAGGCTTACCGGGTAGCATCTCACCAGCATACTCCTGAAGTTGAGCAGGAACTGGGCCGCCTGGCAGGTGAAGACTTAAAAGTTACCTTTACGCCGCACCTGGTGCCGATGATACGTGGTATCCTCAGTACGATCTACCTGCAGTTGGATCAATATAAAAGCGAAGAAGAGCTTTACGCAATATATAAAAGCTTTTACAGCTCCAGCCCTTTCGTGCGTGTCCTGGATGCCCCGTTAATGCCTGAAACTCGCTTTGTTCGAGGCAGCAATTACTGTGACCTGGCCCTGAAATATGACCGGAGAACCGGCCGTGTAATTATTATTTCAGCCATTGATAACCTGGTCAAAGGTGCTTCAGGCCAGGCGGTACAAAATATGAATATAATGCTGGGTTTGCCCGGGGAAACAGGCCTCGGCCAGCTTCCTTTCTAAGGCTGCAGCATGAAATGCCGACAATGAGGGCAGCTTTAATTAACAAAATGTCGTCTGGAGGTTGCGTATGAAGAAACAGAATGAGTGGGTGAAATTAGAAAACAGGGGTGTTACAGCTGCCAAAGGCTTTCAGGCTTCAGGCATAAGCGGCGGTATAAAAAAAGATAAAAAAGATATAGGCCTTATCTACAGCGAAAATGAGGCCCAGGCAGCAGGGGTTTTCACCCTTAACCTGGTCCAGGCTGCTCCTGTGCATCTGTGCAAAGCGCACCTGGAAAATCCGATTCAGGCTTTAATTATTAACAGCGGAAATGCAAATGCCTGTACCGGAGAACAAGGGAAAAGCGATACGGCTGAAATGGCTGAAAAAACAGCTTCTGTATTAGGCCTGGATCCCAACCAAGTTATGGTCAGCTCAACCGGGGTTATTGGTGTGCCCTTGCCCATGGACAAAATAAATAGCGGAATTGATTTGGCTGTGTCTGCTCTCGGTAAAGGGTTAAGGGCCGATGCGGATGCTGCTGAAGCTATTCTGACTACAGATACCGTTATTAAGCAATCAGCTTATGGCTGCAGCCTGCCTGAAGGTGATTTTCATGTAGCAGGAATGGCTAAAGGGTCGGGTATGATTTGCCCCAACATGGCCACCATGCTTGCTTTTTTGGTTACTGATGTAAAGATTGAGCGCAGCTTGCTCCAGAACCTCTTTTCAGAGGCGGCTGACAATTCTTTTAATGCCATTACTGTTGACGGAGAAACATCGACTAATGATACAGCCCTTATTTTGGCCAATGGGGCAGCTGAAGGCATAGAGATAACCCCGGACAGTGAAAGCCTGACCCAATTCAAAGAGATGTTAAACCAGGTTTGCAGGGAACTGGCTCTTCAGATAGTTGAAGACGGAGAAGGTTTAACCAAGGTCATAACTTTATCGATCAAAGGTGCTGTTGATAAACCGAGCGCCAGGGTTTTGGCCCGCACAGTCCTGAACTCGCCCCTGGTTAAAACCGCTTTTTATGGAGAGGATGCCAACTGGGGGCGGATTATTGCTGCCCTCGGTTATGCCGGTATTGATTTTGATCCGGCCCGGGTAGATATCTTCATTGGCCCTTACCAGGTTGCGGCTAACGGGGGTGCCGTTCCTTTCAGTGAAGAGAAGATGAAGCTGGTTTTAAAAAACCGGAATGTTGCGGTTACGGTTGATTTGAAAATAGGCCCGGCTGAAGTAAAAGTCTGGGGCACTGATATGAGTCATGAATATATCAGTATCAACAGCAATTACCGTACATAAAATGAAAGCAGGTGAATATCATGAATCAGGAAGCGTTATGTAATATCCCGAAGGCAGAAGTACTAGTCGAAGCTCTGCCCTATATGCGGGCTTATACCGGGAAATATTTTGTGATTAAATATGGTGGACAGGCCATGGTTAGCCCTGAGTTGATGGAGTCGGTAATTATTGACATGGTCCTTCTTAAATATATCGGAGTTAAGCCTGTTCTTGTTCATGGTGGAGGCAAAGAGGTCAATAAAATCATGAGTAAGTTAGGTAAAGAAACGAATTTTGTTAACGGGCTGCGCGTGACCGATGATGAGACAATGGAGATTGTGGAAATGGTTTTAATCGGCAAAGTTAACCAGCATATCGTCAGCCTGTTTAACCAACACGGGGGAAAAGCAGTTGGGTTCAGCGGCCGGGATGCCGGGATGCTGCAGGCCAGACGGGTAGAGCCCCAGTCGGCAAAAGGGAATAGTGAAGGTGAAAAAGTCGACCTGGGCAGGGTTGGTGAGATAATGCAGATAAACCCTGCTTTGATCCACACGGTCAGCGATAACGGTTATATCCCCGTGATTTCATCAGTCGGAACAGGGTTGAATGGTGAAAGCCTCAATATCAATGCAGACCATGTAGCCGGTGAGCTAGCTGTTTCCCTGAAAGCAGAAAAACTGATTGTTCTGACTGATGTTGAAGGGATCTATCGGCAGCAGGATGATAAACAGGATTTCATATCACAGGTAAGCCGCAGGGAGATCAGGGCAATGATCATGAAAAGCGAAATCAGTGGAGGCATGATTCCCAAGGTAGAATCTTGTTTGATGGCTCTGGATGGAGGTGTACGCAGAACACACATTATTGACGGCAGGGTACCCCATTCGCTGATCCTGGAAATATTTACAGATGCCGGAATCGGGACCATGGTAACACAGTGAAGACAGGAAATGAGAGGAATGTTGAGCTATGAAAAGTATCCAGGAGATTGAAGGACAATATATTATCAACACATATAATCGCCAGCCCGATTTAACACCCTGCCTGCTTAAAGGAAAGGGATCATACGTCTGGGATGAAAAGGGTAAAAAGTATCTTGATTTTTTAGGCGGGCTTGCTGTTAACGTTGTCGGGCATTGCCATCCAGATGTTGTCGGGGCTATCAGCAAACAAGCGGCATCTTTAATCCATACATCAAATCTATATTATAGCGGACCCCAGGCGGAACTGGCGGGGCTGCTGGTTGAAAATACATTGCCGGGGGGTAAAGTGTTTTTTGCCAACAGCGGCGCTGAAGCAAACGAAGCGGCTATAAAGCTTGCACGAAAGAATAAACCGGAGCGATACAAAATTATTACCGCAGAGCATTCTTTCCACGGACGAACCCTGGCAACCATTACTGCTACAGGCCAACCCAAGTATCAAAAACCTTTTAAGCCTTTGCTCGAAGGATTCTCTTACGGCAAATTTAACGACCTCGATTCATTTGCACAACTGGTCGATAGCCAGACTGCAGCAGTTATGATTGAACCGATCCAGGGTGAAGGCGGAGTTTATGTTGCTGAAGATTCCTTTATTCTTGGATTAAGAGAACTCTGTGATCATTATGGTATTTTACTTATATTTGACGAAATCCAGTGCGGCATGGGCCGGACAGGAAAACTATGGGCTTTTGAAAACTGGCTTGTTAAACCCGATCTTATCACTGTGGCCAAAGGTCTTGGCGGCGGGTTGCCGATTGGAGCAATGGTTGTCAGCGAACCGTATGCCTTTGTGCTGCAGCCGGGCGAACACGCTTCAACCTTCGGCGGCAACCCGGTTGTCTGCAGCGCTGCCCTGGCGGTTTTAAATATTCTGCTTGAGGATGGTTTTTTGGAAACGGTGGTGGAAAAGGGTTTAATAATCAAGGAAAACCTGCAAAAAATGATCGCAGATTACCCGGCTTTGGCTAAAGAGTACAGGGGTATGGGCTT
>JBNJHN010000090.1:0-4685 GCA_051748565.1 Bacillota bacterium
GCTATGCGTAAGCCCACCTCCAGGGCTTTACGCAGTACAAACTTAGTTTGTGCCATCGGTCCTTCGAATGCATCAACAAGTAGTAATGCTCCGTCTACCATCCGTAAAACCCGCTCCACCTCTCCGCCAAAGTCAGCATGGCCCGGTGTATCGACAATGTTGATCTTGGTATTGCCGTAATAAACCGCGGTATTTTTCGATAGGATTGTTATACCCCGCTCCCTCTCCAGGTCATTGGAATCCATTACCCTCTCTACCACCAGCTCATTTTCCCGGAATATTCCGGCCTGGCGAAGAAGCCCATCTACGAGCGTTGTTTTGCCATGGTCAACATGGGCAATTATGGCGATGTTGCGAATGTTATCCTGAATTTGTATCGTCAAAATATGTTCACCTGTCCTTATCTTCTGTAACAGCAGATCAAAGAAAATGCACAGGAACTAATTAAACCATTATTTCCCGGGAAATGCAATCTTGAAGATTAGAAGCTTAGCGAAGAAGTGGCTCAATGGCCAGGCGGTAAATGGGAATACCCTGGGGACAGTAACAGTTTCGGCAATCTGAACACTGATCTATACCAAGTCTGCGAGCCTGGGCTTTCCTGTCCGCCCTGTCGCGGGGATCCAGGTGCAGTTGAGCCAGTTTAAGAAATATATAAGGTCCGGCGAACCGGTCTAAACTTTTTCCGGAAGTGCCGAGCTTAGAGCAGGCTGCGTGACAGCAGAGACATTCAAAACAGCTTGATAAAGTATCAAAGCCCGGTGAAATTTTTACCGGCTTGAAATAATGCCCATCGCGGGCCTTTCCAAACAGGTTACTTTTATCCAAAGCTGATTCTCTGAAATATATTTCCTCATCCCGGAGCAGTTTTTCCAGCGGGCTGCGGTCAACAACCAGGTCACGGACAACCGGCAGGTTGGAAAGGGGCGCCAAAACTGTTTCTTCACCCTTTAGAAAAACAGTACAGGCCAGCCCCGGCCGTCCGTTAACCTCCAATCCGCAGATGCCACACTTGGCATAGCGGCAATAATATTCAAAAGCAATGGTGGGATCCAGGTTTTCATAAATATACTGCAGCGCCTGCAGCACGGTCACACGCCCATCCACAGGCACAGTAAAAGGCTCTATCCTGACTGCCTCTTCCCTGTCACGGCAGGAACGTTTTAGATAGATCACCTTCTGCTCTATTGTAATCATCCTCACTTCTAGCTGCAGAGCTATTGACCCTGGCAAATAATTTTAACACCCGATTTCCCAATCATGATTCCAATGGCGCCAGCCCACTGCTCATTGAACCATCATTGTCCATTCTTATGTAAGTGTGACATCTGAATTCACTGTCATCACAGTTGGGATAGTCAGTCCGCAGGTGAGCCCCCCTGGTTTCCCGGCGCTCAAGGGCACTTAAAACCAACGCCCTGGCCGCAGGTAGCATCAGATTCAGTTCTACCGCATCGAGAATCTGCCGGTTAAAAACTCTTTCCTGATCAATTTTCAGATTCTTACTTTCTCCGGATATCCTGTCTATCTCACACAATGCTTTAAGAAGCGTACTCTCTTCCCGTACAGGACCCGCCAGCCGCCACATACACTCTTCTAAATCTGCGCGAAGTCCGGCGGGGCTGCGCTGCCCTTTACCGCTTAATAGCTCTCTCCAACCTTTCGCCTGTTCCAAAAAAAGATCTTCATTATCAGCAATTCCACCAGTCTCCAGGTTGTCGGGATTTCCTTTTCTGCCTACCGTTTTACCCACCCTTGCTCCGGAAGTATATATTTCGCTCAAAGCCACTGACCCGAGGCGGTTGCCGCCGTGTAATCCCGCCTGCACTTCTCCGGCCGCCAGCAGCCCGCTCACTCCTGTCTCTCCCCGCCTGTTAACCCTGATTCCTCCCATCTGGTAGTGAAATGTAGGCAGCACACTCCATGGTTCTTCCCAGCGGTAAGCCCTGGACCCATAAGCTATCAACACAATGTTAAAAAATCCATAGCTCCGAATGTTCCTATAAATCTCATCTCCACCGGCAAGAGACAGGTTCGGGCTTAAATCCAGCAGAAGCCCTCCACTGGGATCGGTTTTTCCCTTAGTTATGGCGAACATCATGATCCTGGTAACAGCAGCCCGGGTCATTTTGTTGATTCCCTTATCAACGAGGACATTTCCGGCACCGTCGAGGAGACGTCCGGCAGGACCTGCAGTGGCAGGTTCTCCACACAAAGCACCGACCATCGAGCGGGGCCGGGTCAGACCAAAGGGAATGGCCTGAACCTGCTCTATGTCCCACAAAACAGCCCCGGCTTTCAGAGCCAGGGCCAGGCCGTCACCAACTGCTCCACGGGTGTTCGTGGTATGCGGGTAATAGAGAGCACCACAACCGCCGGTTGCTATCAGGACAGTGCGGCATTCTAAACCAATAAACAATCCACTTTTCAGATCCAGGGCAATAACACCTTTTATTCTACCTTCAATTTTTACAAGCTCAAGGGCCGCCGTGTTGTTATATACGGTAATACCCTTTCGCCAGAGAGCAGCTTTTAGGCAAGCTCCAAGAGCAGCGCCGCCTCCTATATTCCCCATGGAGCGAGGCTTGCTGTGACCCCCAACCCACTCCACAACTTCAGGAGAAACAGCCCCTTCGGAATCACGACGGAAAAGCGGACCCAGCGTTTCCAATGCAGCTACATTCCGTGTTGCCTCACCGGTAAAAGTTTTGACAATAGCAGGTTCATTAATTCCTTCGCCGCTGCGGAGAAGATCTGCGGAAAACAGCTCTCTGCTGTCTTCAGCCAGGATACCCGGGCAGGCAGCCATTCCCACCGCCAAACGGGTATTGCCAAAGCCGGCATAATCTTTAGTTAGCAGGGCTACAGTCTTTCCGGCAGAAGCCGCATGGACTGCGGCCAGGACAGCTGCCCCGCCACCACCGATGCAGATCAGGTCAAAATTTACTCTCTCCAGGCCCTATACCCCCTTCAACTGCCGCCCTCATTACCCGCCTGGTAAGCAATAAGCAAAAAAAGATCTTAAATACCTTCTTTTTGCTTATTTATTTTTATAGTTATTTAGAGTTTTGCTGAGGAAAAGGGTTACCTCATCGCGAAGCCAGTCAGGTTCCAAAACCATTATATCCGGGCCCCAGCTGGCAATCCAGGGGACCATCTCATTCGCTCCGGTAAGGCGGTAGGCAGCTTCAATTTCTCCGTTGCCAAGCTCTTTTATCCGCTGTGAATCGTGGAAACTGATCGCCCGGAAACGCTCAGCGGTACCGCAGCAAACCCAGAGACGCACCGTTTCCAACCGGGCCCCTCCTTCGGATGTCCAGGTCGCCCAGGCCTGGCTGTAAGCCCGTTTCAGCGAATAAGTCGGCGGCATCTTGTATGTAGAATCCTGGATGACTTCTAAGTCCCTGATATGAACTATATGAAAGATCCGGTTCCCTTTGCTGCTTAGACAATAACCCGTAAGGTAGTAATTATTAAAACGGTTTAATAAACCATAGGGCTCTATAATCCGCTCCGTCTCTTTGCCGTCATAGGTGCGCAGGTATTTAATTTTTAACCTTTTCCTGTAGCGAAGAGCTCCAAATATCTCACTGACCATGTAAGCAAATCTTTTCGGATCTGCCGGTACCGGTTCGGCAACGTGAACATGATTTTCTATCTCGTTAATCAGCAGGTTATAGATGCTCACCCCGGCCAGGGTTTCCGCCAGCAGTTTTCGCATGATTTTATGGTAAGCGTCTTTGAGCATGCCGCGATACTGCGGGTACAGGCTAAGCGCAGCATAAAGTGACTCGTTAATATTAAAATCCGGAACAGCTTGCTGCCCTTCAAAAAGATAGTAGGTTTTGCGGTCCCGCTTGACTCTTTTTATCCCAACCAGGGGGCCGGGCAACTTATTATCAAGCCAGAGATGGGATTCTTCATCAGGCTCTTCGCCTTCTTCAGGGGTTTCACCTTTTGCCAGCGGGTCAAAGAGCAGCTCAAGACGTTCAAGGGCCCGATAGATGGTTTTTCGAGAAGGGATAGTGCCTTTAACTTCTTCGTAAGCTTCTTCCAGATCTTCAATAGTAGCCCCTCCCGTGGGAGTTTTTTCGAGAATTTTAACCAGTATATTGGTTATCGCTTCCGGGTGATTGCAGCGTGGAGATCTGACGGCCAAATCATTCCCCCCCCCGTTTCCATCCAGTTGTTTGTACAATTCTGCAGAAAACCTTCATATCCTGCAGTTAAAAATATGCTATCATAGTTAGCAACAAAAGAGTAAGCTGCAAACGTGTAATACAGCTTTTCAACTTGCTCGATCATAATATCGGTTTTAGGAGAATTTAATGAAGGATAGTGCATTTGCTGCAGCCGCATATGATCTGTTCATGCAGGCACTCGATCCCCTGTTAATCAGGAATTGGAGGCGCCGGCTCTGGAACAAAGTAAAGCCTCCCAGCATATTGGAGGCAGGAGCGGGGACAGGTTTAAATACCCCGTTTTACCAATCAGATTACGAAATAACAGCCCTCGACAAAAATGAACACTTTTTGGAACGAGCCCGCCACAAAGCACGGAATAGTGGAGTAAAGGTCAGGTTTGTATTAGGAGATGTCCAGGACCTGCCTTTTCCTGAAAATACTTTCGACAGCGCAGTTACTACTTTTTTATTCTGTCAGCTGGCTGACCCCCTTCGGGGTCTT
>JBNJHN010000091.1:0-4553 GCA_051748565.1 Bacillota bacterium
CACCGGGTTTTAATTCCTTCTCCGCAAAATCGCGCACCATTTTACGGGTCATTTCCTGTTCTTCAGTTAGTACAAAATTCACCTCTTAAACCTCCTTAGCTTAATTCGTCTCTATTTTTCTTCTCCGTCTAAATTAAAGTTTTTGAACCTGCTTTAGAATTTCCCTGGCGATAACTATTCTCTGGATCTGGTTTGAACCTTCGTAAATCTGTGTCGCCTTGGCATCACAAAAATAGCGGGTTAACGGGTTATCACGGCGAGTACCGTTAATTCCGCACAGGTCTAAACAGCGGGTTGCAGCTTCTACAGCCAGGTCAGTGGCATACATTTTAGCCATTGAAGCTTCTTTCGAACATCGCTCTCCCGAATCTTTCATCACTGAAGCACGGTAAACCAGCAGGCGGGCAGCCTCCAGGCTGGCCGCCAGTTCGGCCAGGGTAAAAGCAGCTGACTGGCTGGTTCTATTCCCTGCTGCTTCTTCTTCCTTCAGGAACTTAACAGTATAATCAATAGCGGCCTGGGCCAATCCAAGACCCTGGGCGGCAATACCAATCCTTCCACCGTCGAGCAAAGACATGGCAATAGAAAAACCATCACCTTCTTTACCGAGTCTGTTCGACATCGGTATATAAAGATCCTCCAGTCGTATCTCCGCAGTATGAGAACGGTTTAAACCCATTTTCCTTTCCGGTTTTCCGGCAGTCAGGCCATCCATTCCTTTTTCAACCAGGAAAGCGCAGATCCCTCTGGTTCCCAGGGTACGATCCAATGTGGCAAAGACGGTATAAAGATCGGCTTCACCTCCGCTGGTTATAAAAAGCTTGCAGCCATTAATTATGTATCCTCCGCCGGAAGCAGTTGCACTGGTTGATAATGCGGCGGCATCTGAGCCGGCGCCGGCTTCCGTAAGGGCAAAAGCACCAAGAAGTTTGCCACGGGCCAGGCCGGTTAAATATCGCTCCTTCTGCTCTTCAGTACCGTAATAGAGAAGTGGAAAAGAACCTACAGAGGTATGCACAGCGATAATCGCACCGGTTGAAGAGCATATCCTTGAAGCTTCTTCCACAAAGAGAATATAGGTTAAAAAATCTTCTCCCCCGCCGCCCCATTCCTTGGGAACAGGCAGCCCCATGTAACCACGCTCCGCGGATTTCTGCAGGTTTTCACTCGGGTAGTGGTCACCGGTATCAAGTTCCTCTTCAGCAAAACGGCGAAACTCATCTTTTTTCTTTTTTTGATCTGCCGACAGAACAAATTCCATCTCTTTAGCCTCTCCGCATCTATTGACAGGGGGGGGTAGAATTGTTGTCACACTTATTTTTACTTATCTAAGGGTGAATGTTATTAAAATGCGGCGACATTCCAGTTTCCCCGTCATCTGCTGCTAATTTACTCTAATGATTGTTGCTTCTCCCTGGGCAGCCCCGCTGCATATAGTCGCCAGGCCGTATCCGCCGCCCCGGCGGCGCAGTTCAGCAATCAGGGTCATCAAAATTCGGGCTCCGCTGGCACCAATCGGGTGGCCTAGGGCAACAGCTCCGCCATTGACGTTAACCCTGCTTTGATCCCAATCACCAAGCTTGATCGAAGTGAGGGCAACCGCGGCAAAAGCTTCGTTAACTTCGATTAATGTCATCTGGTCAGAGGTTAAACCGGCTGCCTCCAGGGCAACTTTTGCCGCTTCATAAGGAACCGTGGCTATATAGCGAGGCTCAAGGGAAGCCATTCCCTGTGCTATTATCTCCGCCAGAGGTTTAATTCCCAACTCGCGGGCACGCTCTGCGGATGTAATGACCAGGGCAGCCGCTCCATCGCTGATACCCGGCGCGTTACCGGCTGTGATCAGGCCCTCCTGATCAAAAGCAGGCGGAAGTTTGGCGAGCTTTTCCAGGCTCGTATCACTACGGGGCAGCTCATCCTGTTTAATCTGCACCGGTTCACCTTTCTTCTGAGGCACACCAACCGGTACTATTTCTTCAGCCAGCAACCCTTTCTCCATAGCTTCGATAGCCCTCCGGTGGCTGCGAAAAGCCCAGCGATCCATATCATCCCTGGTTACTCCATGCTCGGCAGGGACTTTGCTGCCGTGAACTCCCATATGAACATCATGAAATGAACACCACAGACCGTCGTGAACCATTCCGTCAATTACCGGCGCATCGCCCATTCTGATCCCTTTTCTTACCTTTGGCAGAAAATATGGCACTGCGCTCATGTTTTCCATACCGCCGGCTACTATTACGGAAGCTTCTCCGGCCCTGATCAGGGTATCACCCAGATTTACTGCCCGCAGTCCGGACGCACATACTTTGTTGATAGTCTCCGAAGGAATTGTGTAGGGCAGTCCGGCTTTAATCGAAGCCTGCCGGGAAGGAATCTGCCCTGCGCCGGCCTGCACAACCATCCCCAGTATAACATTATCAACCTGACCGGCTTCGATATTAGCTCGCAACAGGGCTTCCCTGACCGCTGTGGCTCCGAGCTCTACAGCAGGCACGTCCTGCAGTGATCCCATAAATCTCCCGAATGGAGTACGGGCAAAGCCGACTATTACAGTCGAACTCATCGTCTGATCCCCCTTTTAGATATCGGAAGCAGGAGAAATTCTCACCATTAAAAATTTAGATAGAAGCCAATCAGGGAAAAAGAGAACTGCCTAAATTGCCCTATGCGCTATATCACGGCGATAATAACAGCCTTCAAATTTTATCTGATCAACCGCTTTGTAAACACGCTGAAGGGCTTTTTGCAGATCACTGTCCCAGGCTGTAACGCCCATTACTCGTCCTCCTGCAGTGACCAGCCGCCCTTCTTTTATCGCTGTTCCGGCATGGAATACTGCGACTTTGTCGTCACCGGCTGCTTCCAGTTTATCAAGCCCTTCAATGACCAACCCTGTTTCATAACTGCCGGGATAACCACCGGAGGCCAGTACCACACAGACAGCAGGATCATCTTTCCATTGCGGTTCGATATTTTTAAGATCCCCCTCGGCCGCCGCCGCCAGAAGCGGCAGTAAATCGGACTCCATACGCGGAAAAATTGCCTGTGTTTCAGGGTCACCGAAACGGACATTGAATTCCAAGACATTAAATTCATTTTCCGATACCATTAAACCGGCATATATAACTCCCCTGAAATTGACTCCCATGGCCGCCAAACCTTTTAAAAGCGGCTGGAAAACCTGCTCTCTGGTAAGGCGGGCCAGTTCTTCCGTATAGATCGGGGCCGGAGAGTAAGCACCCATACCACCGGTATTTAGCCCTTTGTCTCCCTCACCAATGGCTTTGTGATCCTGTGAGGACGGCAATATCACCAGATCTTTACCGTCGGTAATCGCAAGCACGGAAACCTCTTCCCCGACAAGACAGTTTTCAATAACAACCCGGTTTCCTGCCGGACCAAAAATTCGCTCAATCATAATATCATAGAGTGCCTGTTCCGCTTCATCAGGACCGGAAGCAACAAAGACCCCTTTTCCAGCCGCCAGGCCATCAGCTTTAATGACAACCGGGCCACCGTAAAAACGGGCCAGATGACGACGTGCATCATCGAAATCATCAAAAACCGTGAACCCCGCTGTCGGAATACCCCACTCCTTCATCTTCCGTTTGGACCAGACTTTACTGCCTTCGAGCATAGCGCCCCTGCTCTCGGGCCCGAAAACCTTCAAGCCGGAGAGCCTGAAAGAATCTGCAAGGCCGAGGACAAGAGGTACTTCCGGCCCGACAACCGTTAAATCAATTCTATGCTCCAGCGCCCATCTTCTGAGAGAATCTGTATCATCGTCTGCAATATCTATACATTCAGCCACAGAGGAAATCCCGGCATTGCCCGGCGCACAGTAAAGTTTTTCCAGGAGAGGGCTCTGATTTAATTTCCAGGCTAAAGTATGCTCACGCCCTCCGCCGCCAACGATCAAAACACGCATTTAAATAACCTCCCCGGTCCTCTATTCAAAATTCCATCATCTTAATGTTTAAAGTAACGCCGTCCGGTAAAAACCATGCTCAGGCCCAAACGGTTGCAGAGGCTGATCGATTCATCATCTTTTAAAGAACCGCCCGGCTGAACTATTGCTTTTATCCCGGCTTTAGCCGCCTCGTCCACTGTATCGGGAAAAGGAAAAAAGGCATCTGAACCGAGAACTGCCCCCTTCGCTCTCGCTCCGGCCTGCTCAAGAGCTATCCGGGCAGCCCCGATACGGTTCATCTGACCTGCACCAATTCCGTAAGTCTGCCCCTTTCCTGCTATAACTATTGCATTGGAACGAACGTGTTTGACCACTTTCTGAGCAAAATTCAGCGCTAACCATTCATCTGCATCAGGTTTCCTTTCAGTGACCACTGTGCCTTTCGCAACATCTACAGGTTTATTATCTACAGTTTGGATTAGAACTCCACCGGCTATCTTCTTCAGGTCGCTCAGATCTCTCCTGATTATCTCCGGATCAATCTTCAGCAGACGGATACCTTTTTTACATTGTAAAATTTTCAAAGCTTCGTCTGAAAACGCCGGAGCTGCAATCACTTCCAAGAATATCTTATCCATCT
>JBNJHN010000092.1:0-4334 GCA_051748565.1 Bacillota bacterium
CCTGGTTTCATGCTCGATTGCTTCTTATTATGGCTCTGAGTTTATTGTTGCAGCCGTCGGTAAGTCGGGTATTAGTGAGCCGGGTTCCGTTAATTCTGGTCCCGGACGGCAGGATGTTTTCGACACATGAACTTGACAATATTTCCGGGATCTTATTAAACTATTTATAGTTCAATACTTTAAATACGCGAAAACAGCCGGGAAGGTATCTATTATAAAAAAAGGAGGATGCAAAATGCCTGAAATTACTTTTTTAGGCCACGCTGGCTTCTTACTGGGGGATCAAGGCAGGGAAATGCTTCTTTTAGATCCTTTTATTAGCGGCAATCCTTTAGCAACAGTCAGTCTGAAAGAGATAAAAGCCGATTATATCCTGCTTTCCCATGGCCATGCCGATCATCTTGGCGATGCTTACGAAATAGCAAAAATTAACGATGCAATGATTATTTCCACAGCTGAAATTGCAGGTCAGGCGCAGGATAATGGATTAACTGCTCATGCCCAGCATCTCGGGGGACGGCATAAGTTTGCTTTTGGTTCGGTTAAACTGACCCTGGCTTTTCACGGCTCAGGGGTACCCGGCGGACATGCCTGCGGTTTTGTAGTTGATTATTATGGTAGAAGAGTTTATTTTGCCGGGGATACTGCTCTCTTTGGAGATATGAAGCTGATTGGTGAACTGGACCCGCTGGACATGGCCCTGCTGCCGATTGGCGATAATTTTACGATGGGGATTGACGACGCCGTGATCGCGGCCTCTTTTCTGAAAGCGAAAACAGTTATTCCCTATCACTACAATACCTGGCCGGTAATCGAGGCTGACCCTGAAGAATTCAAGCAAAAGATTGAGCAGAAAACAGAAAGCCAATGTGTAATTTTACCACCGGGCGGGAAATATAGCTTTTAAAGAATAATTTTGCTTATGCGTGAAGTAGGGGAGCTTACAGCTCCCCTACATTATGCCCTCAACAAGGGCCTGGTCAGGCAGGTCGGGCCGCCTCCACCCTTAATCGAAACGTCCTTGCCATGGTATTCAAAGACAGTAACCCCTTCTTGCTCGAGGGCATTTTTAGTGTGGGGGCTTCCGGCAATCATTACACACTTGCGCGGCTCGAGAGCCAGAACGTTGGTAGCAAAGTTATCGTACTCTTCATCAGGGACTTCAACGAATTTGATTCCTTTCTCCAGGAGTAATTCGCGAAACGGAACTGCCATAAGGCGGGAATATACCACTGCCAGATCCCGGTCGATGGGGCTGATCATTGACATCAGGTGAAGACATTCATCGGGCCCGTTCCAGTGAGGAAGCGGTACTTCTACGATTTCTCTGACAAGGTTACCGGTAAGTTCGCGCAGCTGTGAAACTCCTTCTGAGTTGGTGCGGTAACCGATCCCTACAGCAGCTGTGTCATCATCAAACCAGACCACATCTCCGCCTTCGAGTTTTCCTGGCGGCTTGATCCCACCAACAATCGGGACATCCAGTTTCTCCAGGTATTTCGCGATCACTGCCGGTTCACTATCCCGTTCTTTTTTGCCCATTCTGCAAAGAATTGCCCCCTTGCTGGTTATGATTACCGGATCATGAGTGTAAATGGAGTCCAGGCTTGTAATATCGTCCTCCGGAAGATATAAAACTTCACCAACATTTGCCTCGATTATTGCTGCAAACTGGTTATACTCCTGGAGGACTTTTTCAAAATCCGGTTTCTCAGGGTAATGCAGTTTCTGCCACTGGCGCTTGACATTATCCTGGCCGAGCCATGCCCTGGCCGGGCTTTTCATCAGGACCGATTTAATCTTGCCTGTTTCAGACTGACCATTAATTTTTATCATAGAACCCCTCCGTTTAATTTGAAATCTATCTCTTTTTATATTCTAACACAGACTGAAGCGGCAGGGCGATCCATCTGTAAAAGCTGGGTTTGCCCGGTTTAGTCAATTGTAGTATCATTAAATAGCGTCAGGAGTGAGTTGAAAGGTTATCAAAAATATCGCAAACAGTCGTACGGGGTTTGCATCTGATTTGGAGCAGTTTTTGTTATAAAAGTGATTTATTAATTGGAACATATTAAGCAGCAGAAGGAAGATGATTTCCAAATGACCATTACCCTTCCCGAATTAAGAAAAAGTTTTGAGCAGGTAGGATATATCTGTGATGAAAGCACTGTTTTGACAGTTTTCTTGTCCCTTGAGCTGCAGAAACCGCTTTTGATCGAAGGGGCTCCTGGAGTCGGGAAAACTGAAATGGGCAAAGTACTGTCAACAATATTAAAAGCCGATTTAATTCGTCTGCAGTGTTATGAAGGACTTGATGAGACGAAAGCACTTTATGAATGGAACTATCAGCGCCAGCTGCTGCGAATCCAGATGAATCGGAATCTTGAAGATAAGCAAATCAGGGAAGATGATCTATTCTCCAGTGAGTACCTGTTGGAAAGGCCTTTACTTAAAGCGATCCAGGCTGAAGAAACAGCTGTTTTGCTAATCGACGAAGTTGACAAGTGCGATCCTGAATTTGAAGCATTTTTATTCGAGGTCCTATCCGATTTCCAGGTTTCCATACCGGAACTGGGAACATTAGCGGCCAAAAATATTCCGGTCGTAGTTCTTACCAGCAATAATGAACGTGAACTTTCGGACGGATTGAAGCGCCGATGCTTGTATCTTTATCTTGACTTTCCTGAAGTTGAAAAAGAGGTAAAAATCATAAAAGCCAAAGTGCCTGGGGTTGCCGATAGCCTGGCCTGGGAAGCAGCACGCGTTGTTGCAAACCTGCGCCAGCAGCAGGACCTGCGTAAGAAACCATCAATTGCTGAAACATTGGACTGGGCCAGGGCCCTGGTTTCATTGAACCGCAAACGTCTTGACGGTAAGCTTGTTGCCAACACCTTGAACCTGATTTTAAAGACCCGCGCCGATCAACAGTATTTTGGCCGGGAAATCGGCACGGAAGGGATTGATCGAATCCTTAAAAATCCCGGAAGCGGTGGTGATATCTGCAAGTGCCAGTAATGGAGAAACTGCCCGAGAGTTATTTAGAAGATAATTTAGCTGTTTTTGCTGACATACTGCGCAAAGAGGGGTTCCCCATCAGCACTGGAGAGGTGTTCGATGCCTTAAATGCCCTTTGCAAAATTGATCTTTTGCAGCGTAACCATTTTAAGAGAGCTCTCCAGGCTACCCTGGTCAAAAGCCGCCAGGATCAGGACCTGTTTAACCGCATTTTTGACAGCTTTTTCATACCTCCTGAATCAATGAGTAAAAAGATTGAAGATACAGCAAACTACAATGAGCAGCTTGAACGTCAGGTTGACCGGGCTAATAAAGAGCTGCAATTTAAAGGTGAATCATTACAGCTTAATCTGATTGAACTAAACCAGTATAGTTCTCTGTCGCATGATCAGCGTAACCGTCTTCAGGATTTTGTGCGAAAAACTGAAACAGGTAAAAATGTTGAGCCTCGTTTTCGCCCATTATTAGAAACGGTTATCAAGAGCCACCTGCGCTACTGTAAGGCTCAAAAATGTAAGCAGAAGGGGCTAGCTGAAGGTGGAAACTTACTTGGGGCTGGGGCAGGGTCGGCCAGTGAAGAAGGGTCACTGCGAGAAATTGATATAGAAGCGATAAGAACTGCCGATATCCCTAAAGCCGAACAGCTTCTGCAAAGACTTTCCCGCAAACTCGCAGTTCAGATCCTGAGGAGACGTCGCCATGGACCGCGCAGCGGCCCTTTAGACCTGCGCCGATCCATGCGGGATAATATGCGTTTCGGCGGGGTCATTTTCAACCTGAAGTATAAACCGAAGCGCCGCTCAAAGCAGCAGGTCCTATTACTTTGCGATGTTTCAGCCTCAATGAGGCAATACAGTACTTTTGTAATTCATTTTCTTTATGGATTAAAGGAAGTGGTGCACAATTTATCCTGTTTCAGTTTCTCAGATACCGTGGAGAACCTCACCTCCGATTTAAAGGGCCGTACTGACTTAAAACACTTATTGGATCGGGTTATCCGCTGCAGCAAGAATTGGGGAGGCGGTACTAACCTGGGTATGGCTCTTAGTGAAATGGCTGAAAAATATCCTGATTTAATAAATGCCAAAACTACTGTAATCGTGGTAAGTGATACAAAAACAATATCTATTGATCATGCTGTAAAAGAATTAAAAAAGCTAAATGATCGGGTCAGACGAATTATCTTTCTTAATCCTTTGTCAGTGGAACAGTGGCCTGACTACCGATCAGTAAGTGCAGTGAATGAGCATGTCGAAATGTGGCCCTGCAGCACGATTGCCCAACTGGAAGAAGTATTGGCCGGACGTTTATAGAAAAAG
>JBNJHN010000093.1:0-4309 GCA_051748565.1 Bacillota bacterium
AAATTAAAAAAAGATTGACAATATTACAGAAACTTGCTATGATTATTCTACCAGGTTCTGAGAGGCTAGAAGGTGAACCGGGCCCGGCTTGAAAGGAAAAAACTGGAATAAGGAAAAGGCGTAAGTCTGATTCGGAAACAGGAAGTATCCAAGAGAACTGGGCAACTGCAAGTGACGGTTGTGGAAAGGCGAAGTGAAGGGTAATACCGAAACAGAGCCGGGAAACACTGTAAACAACAGTGCAGAATCTAAATGAACCGGTTGGAGGCTGCAAGTAATCGACTTAAGAAGCGATGAAAGCAGCTGCTGATGGTCGGGGAAGAAGATTCTGGAGGTAAACTGAAAGGTCTGTTGGAACCTGGTTTAATTATGTACACAACTTCTTCCCGGATTACTCACGATATTATTATCTCACCCTTAAAAAACCATCTATCTTTTCCGATTGATTGTTTATTAGATCCGCCAATGTTTATGATAGACTGATAATGAAAACATAAATAATTGTAATCCTAAGAATATCGTAGATATATGGTTATATATCAAATGAAGAGATGGGAGTGGTATTTTTTTGCCCTTAAAAAATTCATATTTCATATCCGGTCTTGTATGGTTCATTGTTATAATTGGCATTCCAATCGGCGTTTTGTTGACCATTATGGGTATAGAAATACCGGCTTATGCTTACGTTATCTGGGGTTTTGCTTTTTTCATCTTATGTGTTTCTGCCGTACTTATAAATAGGCCTGGAAGCTCCGATAAATAATTAAGATGAGTTTTAAAATATTGGTATTAAAGGGAAATAATCATTATTACTGGATTGCCTATAACCTGAAACTTTCAGATTTTATCCTTTGCAACGACTATCTGACGCCAACCTGGAAGCATTTTGTCACTACAAAATTTGACGAAACTGGCGAAAATTTGGCCAAAATAATTTGGCCACTATGCTTGACTATAAATTTCATTTGTTATAAAATGCACATGAATTCAAATTTAATAAGTTCCACCTTCGATCCATTTTATCTAAGGCGATTCAGTAATAGCGATGAAGAATGGACGTTAGGGTACAGCTGGAAACGACTGTGCCTCCCGTTGCGGAAAGAAGGATAGATGATGGTATCTGGTTACTATCGCATTTCCTGACGGGGAAACGCGATTTTTTTATTGTTTGACTCAAATAAAACATATGAAGGAGGTGATTTGACAATGAAGTTATCGGCAAGGAACTTGATAAAGGGGAAAGTTAAGGAGATTAAAGAAGGGCCAGTGTCAACAGAAGTAATTGTTGAGAATAACGGGGTAGAAATAGTCTCAAGTATTACAACTACTTCAGCAAAAAACTTGAATTTAAAGGTTGGCGATGATGTATATGCAGTGATTAAAGCCAGCTCTGTTATGGTTGCGAAAGATTGAGAAACTAAAGAGCAATTAACAAATAATAGAATAAGTATTACCTTCGATCTGCCTATCCCTAAGGCGATAAAACTATAACACTATCGTTATGGGTAGCAGACGTCAGGGTATGGTTGGAAACGACTGTGCCTCCCATTGCGGAAAGAAGGCTGATAGTTTTAATGCCGATCGCATTTCCCAATGGGAAACTGCGATTTTTTTATAGTCTGTAGCAAACTACATTTAATGGGATGGTGATTATTTTAATGTTTCAGAATAAAAGTTTATTTATCAAAATGCTTATCGGTTTGACGTTAGTAGCATTCCTGTTGGTTGCATTTGGTTGTGCAGAAGAAGCTGTTCCTGTTGAAGAACCTGAAGAGATAGATGAGGAAACACCGGAAGAAGTTGAATTAATAGATGATTTTATAATCCTGGCTACCACAACCAGCACTTATGACTCGGGCTTGCTTGACTTCTTGAATCCAATTTTTACAGAGAGAACCGGCCTTGAGGTGCAGGTTGTTTCTCAGGGAACCGGGGCTGCCCTGGAAACAGGAGTTCGTGGTGATGCCGATGTTTTACTGGTTCATGACAGGGCTTCTGAACTGCGCCTGGTAGAAGAGGGGGCTTTTGTTGATCGCTATGATGTTATGTTTAACGACTTTATCATAGTCGGTCCGACTGAAGACCCTGCCGGGTTGATGGCGGTATCTTCTGTTGTTGATGCTTTTAATCTAATTGCTGACACAGGTTCCACATTCATATCCCGTGGCGATGACTCCGGAACCCACCGTATGGAACTCCGCCTCTGGGAAAGTGCCGGTATTGATCCGGCTGGGCAGGATTGGTACAGGTCTATCGGCCAGGGTATGGGTGATACCTTAAATATGGCTAATGAAGAATTAGCTTATACTATGACCGACCGGGGAACCTATGTAGCGATGATGGATAATCTCGAGCTGGTAATTGTCCTCGAAGGAGATCCCGTGTTGTTCAATCAGTATGGGGTTATGGCTGTTAATCCCGATAAACATCCCCATGTTAAGTATGATTACGCCTTAATGTATATAGAGTTCTTAATGTCGGACGAAGGGCAAGAGTTAATTAATTCTTACCAGGTTAATGGAGAAACACTGTTTTTCCCCGGTTTCGGACTGGAATAAACAAAGATCCATACGAGTAGGGCACACATTAAATTTCTTTTAAGTTCCCTACATAATTCATTCAGGAACTAAAAATTGCTAATGTGTGCCCCCCTTTTTTAATATCAAGACGGAGGTATTACCTTGTCCCGACTGCTTGAAGGAATCATCGAAGCTTTTCACCTGATTATTTCATTTGACCCAGAGTTGTTGCAAATTGTTTTTCTATCTCTCAGGGTATCACTGACAGCAATTATTATCGCTACTTTACTTGCTGTGCCGGTGGGCGCTTATTTAGGACTTAAACCTGAGAAAAGTACACGCTTCATAAATAAAACAATTTTTACCTTTATGGGTATGCCCCCGGTTGTGGCAGGTTTAATTATTTACCTGATTCTCTCCAGGCAGGGGCCCCTGGGAGTCCTGGCCTTATTATATTCCCCTGCTGCGATGATTATTGCCCAGGTCTTTCTTGCTTTTCCGATTGTGGCCGGCTTAACCATGGTTGGAATAAGGGCCAAGGGCACAGAAATAGAAGAAACTGCCCGCTCACTTGGAGCCGGATCCACCCTGGCCGCCTGGACGGTAGTAAAAGAGTCCAGGTTTGGCATCCTGGGAGCAATCATAACCGGTTTCAGCAGGGTCGTAGCTGAAGTAGGTGCTGTTATGATGGTTGGCGGTAACATTGCCGGACATACCAGGGTGATGACCACCGCCATTGTCCTCGAAACCAGGCGTGGCAACTTTGAACTGGCCATTGGACTGGGTATAATTCTACTGATGCTCTCATTTATTGTTAATTCAGTTCTCTATAATATTCAGAAGGGGGGCCAGGATAATGCCAGGTAGACAGGTTATCGTTGAATTAAAAAATATAAATAAAGTTTATGACCAGGAAGTGCTTAGAGTAGAGCATCTTATGCTTAGGAAAGGCAGCATCCATGGCATTATCGGGCCAAGTGGATCCGGGAAAAGCACCCTTTTGCGTATCATAAATCTGCTCACCCCTCCCTCTAGAGGCAGCTACTATTTTTATGACCAGCCAGTACCAGATAATGGCAAAGATCGCCTTGCTCTGCAAAGAAAAATGGCCCTTGTTTTTCAGAAAACTTTGCTTTTCCGGGAAAGTGTCTTTAATAATGTGGCCTTTGGCTTAAGAGCCCGTGGATACAGTAGAGATGAAATAAAAAAAAGGGTTAATCTTCTTTTAAAACAGGTTGGCATGGACCACCTGACAAACCGCCGCGCCGATACACTCTCAGGCGGTGAAGCCCAGCGTGTAGCCATTGCCAGGGCTATCGCTTTTGATCCGGAGCTTTTGTTGTTAGATGAGCCGACAGCAAACCTTGACCCGGGCAATATTGAGTCTATTGAAAAGATGATCTGCCAGATGAGCCGTGAAAAAAGTATTACCGTGGTTATGGTTACACATAATGTTTTCCAGGCCCGGCGCATTGCCGATGACGTTATCTTTATCGAAAATGGGAAAGTTGTTGAAATGGGACCGACAGAAAAAGTGTTCAACAATCCCGAGAATGAGAGAACCCGCCTGTACGTCGAAGGGCGGATGATTTACTAGGATGCATAGTACCATCAGGAAAGATATCAGAATTAACCTGAAAGAATTTTCAGGTGCAATGGGCGATTTTGGAACCCTGATTCCATTGATGGCCGGCTACATAGTTGTTTGCGGGCTTAATCCTGCTTCCCTGTTAGTTACCGTTGGATTAGTCAGTATTATTACCGGGCTTGTTTTTAAACTGCCTGTTCCC
>JBNJHN010000094.1:0-1407 GCA_051748565.1 Bacillota bacterium
CTTAATTTGGCGGAAAGGTGCGCAAGTGCTTAACCGGTTAACCGGCGCAGCCACCATTCAAAGTTGTAACGTCCATCATATTTATCCCATACAACAATAACAAAATAGAAAAGAACGATAAAAACAAATACAACGACCAGGGAATAAGCGGTGGGTACTATATATCCGTAATACTGCCATCTGAATAATTCTCGAAGATAATAAGCATAGGCTATAAGAGCCCAGAGAAAAAGCGCATGATGCACTACGTATGCAGTAAGTGCATAGCGGCTGTAGCGGCGGCAGAAGACCAGGAAAAAGGTATCTTTCTTTTCTCCAACCTTTAAATCAAAGAGACGGAAAAACAGGATAAACAGGACCAGGTTAACCCCCAGTGCCAGCAGGACAAAAGAAGTTGAAGCCGGATAGAAAGTAAAAGGGGAAACATACTCTGCAACCAGTCCTGACACTAACGGAGTTGATGAAAGAGAAATCATCGCCAGAGATAAAACTATCAGACCGATTCCGGCAGGTAAAAGCTTTTTCGGCAGGCAAAGCCGGTCATCCCCGAAGCAGGCCCTTCCGACCAGGTAACCGGCAAGTGGAAAGACCAGCCAGGGCAGCAGGGGGAAATAGCCGTTGGCAAAAAAGCCCATCAGCACGCCCGGCATCTCGAATGAAGGGATATACTCACCCCACCTGTTCCAATGGCTGTGAAAGTCCGTATATATTCTGACCACCGGACTGATTAAAAGAATAAATAACATTATTGAGATAATCTTTCCCGTGCCAAGTTTTCTTAAAGGGAAAAGAATCAAAAGTGAGGCGCCAATGAAGGTCAATATATCCCAGGCAAAAACCTCCTCGGGCATCCAAACAAAAATCATAAAGATAAGGCCGAAGAAAAATATGGCCATACCCCGGCGCAGGTTCCTGTCGGATATAAGCCCGGGTTCTACACCCTCCTTTTCCTGCCTGTTCACAGAGAC
Source organism: Bacillota bacterium (assembly GCA_051748565.1). Classification (GTDB taxonomy): domain Bacteria; phylum Bacillota; class Dethiobacteria; order DTU022; family DTU022; genus SKPH01. The sequence goes on from JBNJHN010000094.1 coordinate 969, forward strand.
AAAGAGACTCATACCAACAAGGAAAGTAAACAGCGGGGCCGGAAAAGAGCCAACTAATTCGCTGAACTGGTATAGCGTCGTGTGGCTGTCGTAGTAACCGGAAAGCCATTCAACAATATGCACCTGGATCATACCGATGATTGCCAGGGCACGTAGAATATCTATTGAGTTATACCTTTTTATTGTAAACGCCTCTTATCAGTCTATTATTAGAGCCTATCGATAATTCATCTAAAGAACAGAATAAGCATAACATAAAAAGATTATTTTGAGAAAGCGTTAAATTAAAAAGGCGGCCTCTTCCCTGCCGATCAACTTCCAATACACAAATCAAATAGGCAGCAAGATACGGGTATGTCAGACTGTCTTTTGGGAAATCCCCCCTTCCTGCTACAAAGAACAAAAGAACGACACAGAAGAACCGTCCCTCGGTGTTGTT
>JBNJHN010000094.1:1507-4172 GCA_051748565.1 Bacillota bacterium
GTCCCTCGGTGTTGTCCCCCTTTGTTTTGTGTTATGATGAAGCAGAAAAAAACCGACAATAGAAAAGAGGAGAAACAGTGACCTGTGATTACCTGATTAAAAATGGCACTATTGTTGACGGCAGCGGTGAAAAAGCATTTAAAGGTTCTTTGGTCGTAAAAGACGGTAAAATATCCGATGTAATCAGCAATATCACAGATGGAGAAACAGTGGAAGGATCATGCTCAAATGTGCTGAATGCAGAGGGCTTAACAGTTTGCCCAGGTTTCATCGACATGCATTCCCATGCTGACTGGGTTATACCATTTGAAAATCATCCATCCACTCTAAGCCCTTTACTCGAGCAGGGTGTTACAACAGTAATAGGCGGCAACTGCGGTTATTCCCCTGTTCCCCTGACCCATAACACACCTTACCGGGATCTGCTTCAGGCGGTTACAGATTTCGTTGCAGACCGCCCCCTTTGCCTGAACTGGGAGTCTGTCAAATCGTATTATTCAGACCTGGAAAAGAACGGTTTAGCCCTTAACCTGGCCATGCTGGCCGGTCATGGCATGCTGCGGTTTTCCCTACTGGGAGAAAAACATGCCTACCCGGGTGAAGAAAACCTGGCTGAAATGGAAAAAAATATGGATAAAGCCATGGAAGAAGGAGCCTGTGGAATCTCCCTGGGGCTTGGTTATGCCCCGGGTATTTTTTCTGAAATCCGTGAACTGGAAAGGTTCGCCGAATGTGCCCGCAAGCATGATAAATTACTTACCGTCCATTTAAAAGCCTATACGAAACTATCGGGCGCTTATCCCCTCAAACTATTCGGCAATGAACCCCACAACCTGAAAGCGCTGCGTGAGATGCTTGAACTGGCCCAGAAAACAGGGGTAAAAATGCAAATTTCGCATATGCTTTTTGTGGGAGAGAAAACCTGGCCCAGCGTCGACCAGGCCTTAAACATGATCGAAGAAGTAGTTGAAAACGGTACTGATATTGCTTTCGACAGCTTTCCCTATACCTGCGGCAATACAACAATCTACGTCGTTTACCCGGCATGGTTTTTAAATAACATCGAGAAAAATTTCAAAAACAGGGCAGCCCGTCTGCGTTTAAAAGCAGAGGTTGCTGTTATAGTGAAACAGCTGGGCTTTGGCCTGGAAGATATCCAGGTATTATGGGGAGGGCAGCCGGAACTTGAACAGTATAAGGGTCTTTTCTTCGAAGAGATAGCCGGCCAAATGGGCTGCTCGGTCTTCGATGCCTACTTAAAGGTCAGTGAAGTCAGCCGGGGTAAAACCTTATGTTTATTGTATAAGTATAACGGTGATGAAAAAAACGAAGAGACCCTGCAGAAGGTATTAAGCCACCCTCTAAATCTTTTCGAAACAGACACTATTCTCACCAGCAGGGGGCTGCAAAACCCCTCATCTTTCGGCACATTTCCGCGTATTATCCAAAAATACCACAAGGAGCAAAATCTTTTTTCCCTGGAAGAAGCGATATCAAAAATGACCGGAAAATCTGCCAAGCGATTCGGAATTAGAGACAGGGGCACAATAGCTAAAGGCAACTGGGCCGACCTGGTTATTTTCGATTATGAGCAGATTGAAGATAACACTACCTTTAAGGAGCTTGAGCGGAGACCATCAGGGATCAAACATGTCTTCATAAACGGCAAGGAAGTGGTAAAAGATGGCCGGGCCGATCAATCTGTTCTGGTGGGACAGGTGATCAGGGTTTAAACACCTGGCTGAAAATAATCAAAGCTTCACCGGGGTTCTATTCTTACCATACCAGTCAGCTTGTCAAAATCACGATCGTAAGAGTAGATTTCTTCATAACCACATTCCATCATTTGTGCCGCAACGAATGCATCGGTCCAATCAACATTCTTTTTTGCATATTTTTCCAGGGCCAATAATACTCTGCCTTTGCTAGTGCAGGTCATCCCTTTGGCAGCCAGGATAGGTATGATCATCTCCCTGATCCTGGATTTATCAACCTGATAAAACTTCTCTAAAGTCCAGACTATATCTGCTATTATCAGATCGGGCAAGTAGACTTCCTCCTGCCCCGGTTCAACCCTTAGCAACAACGCCTCACAGGCAGAAGCCTTTTCAGGATTGTCGTTCGTTAAAAACCTCAAAATAATATTGGCATCAATCACTCTTGGCTTTTTCATTAGCAAGATCCTCCAGTGACTGATGCCTGATCTCTTTAAAATCCTGCACACCGTCTACAGCCACTGTTCCCCTTAAGCTTGACAGGTTCTCTTTCACTGGAGACATATATATTCCTTCACCATCTTCAACAACGCTTAAGTACATACCGGGCTTTATTTTCAAATTTTTTCGAATATCGGCAGATAGGGTGATCTGGCCTTTTGATGACACCTTTACATATCCAGCCATAACCATGCTCCTTTACTTAACAAGTTTTACTTTACTATTTATAATTTATCATACTTACATGCATAATGTAAAGCACTTTATGGCAAAAATCCCACATCATCCAGGTAAACGGTTCCCGAAGAATTATCAAAAACAAAGCTGATCTCTGTAATTGCTTCGGGATTAAAAGCCCTGTTCACCTTTTTAAAATCAGATAGCAAAAAGGTGTATGTTGCAAATACCGGTTCCGATAAAAACTCAACGAAGAAGCGAAGAAGGGGTCA
>JBNJHN010000095.1:0-2503 GCA_051748565.1 Bacillota bacterium
CCAAAATGGTGTGGAAAAACATGGACTGCCAGTCAACAAGCAAAAAGCAGTTTGATGATGCAGGATCCAGATAACACTCATAATTATTTGCAAATTGCAGAAACAAAGCCATCTTTACTCTTGGACGGAGAAGTGCCGAGGCTTCTTGATGAATGGCAAATGGCTCCTGTGTTATGGGATGCAGTCCGCTTTGTAGTTGATAAACGTGGAGTTAAAGGACAGTTTATTTTGACTGGTTCCACAATGCCTCTCGATAATGAGGTCATGCATACAGGGACTGGGCGAATCACCAGTATGCTAATGCGACCGATGAGTCTTTTTGAATCCGGAGAATCTAATGGGCAGGTATCATTTGAATCACTATTCACTGGAGAACAACCAGAAGGTATAGCAAACATAGAAATTGAAGAACTGGCTTTTGCTATATCACGTGGAGGTTGGCCAGCAGCAATGAATGTTTCAAGTAAAGTTGCCCTTGCCCAGGCTAAGAATTATCTTGAAGCAGTTGTGGAAACAGATATTTCAGAAGTGGATGGGATTGGGCGAAATCCGGCCCGGGTTCGAGCACTGTTGAAATCAATTGCTAGAAATATTGCATGCACTGCATCAAATGAAACCATTCGATCAGATATAAGAGGGGACGATGAAAGCATATCGCTTAACACAATTCGATCATACATAAATGCTCTTCAAAGGCTTTTTGTTATCGAAGATCAACCTGCTTGGAACCCTGCACTCCGATCCAAAACAGCATTAAGGACATCAGCTAAAAGGCATTTTGTAGATCCTTCCATTGCAGTAGCTGCACTGGAAACAGGTCCAGAAGGTCTTTTAAAAGATTTCAATACATTAGGCTTTCTTTTTGAATCAATGTGTATCAGGGATATTCGCATTTACGCTCAGATGATGGGTGGAGAAGTTTATCATTACCGTGACAAAACGAACCTGGAAGCCGATGTAATTGTTGCACTTAATGATGGGCGATGGGGCGCGATTGAGATCAAAATGGGTCATAAGCAAGTTGACCGTGCTGCCTTGAACTTGCTCAAACTCAAAGAAAGGATTAATACCGAAAAAATGAACCCACCTTCCTTTCTAATGGTGCTTACCGGCGATGGATTTGCATTTAAACAGAAAAATGGTGTGATCGTAGTTCCGATAAGTTGTTTAAGACATTAATCTGAAAACATAATGTATAAAGTGATTTTTAGAATAATGAAGGGAGGCTAATATGCAAATAAAATATGATGTTTTAATCCGTAATGCAAAGTTAAGAGATCGGCCGCAAGAACTATATGACATTGGTGTAGCTGATGCTAAAATTGCTGCTGTCGAAAAAGAGATTAAAGGGCAAGCCGATAAAGTCATAGATGCCGATGGCAACCTGGTAACAGAGTCTTTCGTCAATACGCATCTCCACTTGTGCAAGGTCTATACATTGATGATGATGGATGATGAAGCGATGAAGTCATATCAGAGCTTGGATAAAACGATGGGAAAAGCCATGACCGGTATTGAACTGGCGATGCGGGTAAAAGAAAAATATGATGAGAAGTGGATTGTTGAAAATGTACGCAAAGCTGTTGCCCTGGCAGCCCATTATGGTAATACGCATATAAGGGCTTTGGCAGATGTTGATAACAAGGCTCGTTTGGAAGGAGTGAAGGCTTTAATCAAAGCTCGGGAAGAATTTAAAGGGATAGTAGATATCCAGGTTGTCGCTTTTGCTCAGGATGGTATTGTCCGGGAACCCGGTGCGGCCGACCTGGTTCGTGAAGCGATGAAATTGGGAGCAGATGTGGTTGGCGGCATCCCCTGGATTGAGTATACGGAAGCCGATATTGCCGAGCATGTTAAAGTAATTTTTGATATTGCCGACGAGTTTGATGCAGAAGTGTCAATGCTTGTTGACGATGCCGGTGATCCCGGCCTGAGATCGCTTGAACTGATGGCGGTTGAAACAATTAAGCGCAAGCGTTTTGGGCGTTCACTGGCTCATCATGCCCGGGCTATGGCATTATATCCCAAGCCATATTTCCAAAAGGTCTCGGCCTTGTTGAAAAAAGCTCAAATGGGGGTTGTCAGCGACCCTCAAACGGGGCCCCTGCACGCAAGGGTTCACGAGCTTCTGGAAGAAGGAAACCTGGTTTGCCTGGGGCAGGATGATATTTCCGATGCCTATTATGTTTTTGGACGTAACAATATGCTTGAGGTTGCCTTTTTAGTATCGCATTTACTATGGATGACGACACGACCTGAATTGGAAATCTTATATGACATGATCACCACTAAAGCTGCTGAATGTATCGGTATATCTGATTTCAAACTAGAAGTTGGTGCACCTGCACACCTGGTAGTTTTGGATGCACCAAATGTACTGGAAGCACTGCGCTACCACGATGCTCCATTACATGTAATTAGTCATGGAATGCTGGTGGATAAGGAAAAGATGCGCAAGTTGGGCAGAGGTTAATGTCAAAGGGACGGTTCTTTTGACAACAAA
>JBNJHN010000095.1:2603-4150 GCA_051748565.1 Bacillota bacterium
CTTGACAGCTTTTATCGGAGGTATAAATAGATTTGATTGAAAAAAGACGCGGTTATTACCTGGGAACCGAGATTGATCAGAAGTGGTGGCGCCGTTATATTAAGGATGGCTTTTTTGCACGTGGAACCGGGGAATACTGGTTTGATAAAACCGCTTTCTATTTTCACCGGCACCTGACAGGGGGCCCAATCGTAATCGAGTTCAAAGATATTATTGGTGTAAGGATCGGAAAGTGGCATTCCGGAAAATGGGCTGGCGGTAAACCGGTTGTCAAGTTATTGTGGGAAAAGGACAGCGAGCAGCTCTGCTCCGGATTTGTTTTATCTACAGATCAGGGTGAGACGGAAGCGCTGTTAGAAAAAATAAAAATGCTTTCTATAAATTAAAAACACCATTTTTGTAATTGACCTGAGATTTGAAAAGGCAAAAGGAATCAGAGTGATTATTCCGAGAAAATAGTTATAATTGTTGTAACAACATTTGCACTTCTCTAAGCGGGAAAATGTTTAACTCACTGCATAAGGCTTTGGAATAAAGGCAGTTTGAAAGTAGTTAAATGGCGCTATTTACGCCGGGTGGGCAAACTTACAAATCAGCTGGTCCGACTCAAATAAGGAGCTTTTATCTCAGCACGAGGGGACGGTTCTTCTGTGCTGCTAAATTAAAAGACTGCTTTGCGGAATACTCAGCAGGCATTCTTTTTTAACGGGCATTGAAAGTATGTTAGGTAAGGCCTCATTAATAGCCATTGAAGCTTCAGGCTGCTCTTCTTTCCAGCCATTTGCCTCCAAAAGTGAAAAAAACCATACCGGCCAGGGCCAGCCATCCGGTCCAATCACCGAGGCGGGTATTTACGGTGCCTTCTCCGTCACCTATCTGAACATCTGCAACTAAAGTCGCTTCGCCGCCTTCGGGGTAGACAGCCAGGGCTATGATACGCCCGTAGGGGTCGATAATAGCCGAGTCATAACTTCCATCGGCTTTGACCATGGCTGCCCGGTTTTCAATTGCCCTGTAAACAACATGGGTATAATGTTTGTTGGCAATGCTGCTCCAGTCGTTTGAAGGCACGCCGATCAGTTGTGCGCCCTGGGCGACCATCTTCCTTGTTGTATCGGTATAATCGAGGTCGTAACAAATTATGGTGGCCAGCTTGCCAAGCGGGGTTTCGTAAACAGGGTAAGTGCCGCGGCTTAAACTGGTTTCGCCGCCGAAAACGACTGGATGATCTTTGCCGAAGGTCCCCAGGAATTCACCTTCCGGGTTAATCACTGTTGCTTCGTTGTAGAATCCTTCTTCATCTCCAAAAAACAGGTAACCGACAACCAGGTGCGCTTCTGTTTCAGCAGCCAGCCCGACCAGGTCAAGCCGGTCATCTTCCTGCGGGTTCCAGGTAAAAGAAGCTTCCGGCCAGACAATAAATTCTGCTCCTTCAAGGCCTGCTTCATGGGTCTGTTCGATCATCCGGGCATATATTTCATCCATATTTTCGCCCCTGTTAATACTTGCTATCGGTGATACTTCAGGCTGAATGGCTGCAACTTTAA
>JBNJHN010000096.1:0-4112 GCA_051748565.1 Bacillota bacterium
GACTATCTTTATATGGTGGATATTTCATCCTGGTATCAAAACCAAAGCCTTTTATTAACATAGATTTTTGATGCGAGAATGCGTCAAAGCTGTATTTGCCTCGATAATTGCCCATTCCGCTGCTGCCCCGGCCACCAAAGGGCAGGTTAAAATTTAGGATGTGGCTGAATGTATCGTTAACCGTACCTCCTCCAAAGGGAATCTGCCTGGTCAACTTTTTAACCGTTTCACGGTTTGTAGAAAAAAGATAAAAAGCCAAAGGTGTAGGGTTAAGATTAATGATATCCTCTGCTTCTTCATATTCTTCATATTCAACAACCGGCAGGATCGGGCCAAATATCTCTTCCTGCATAATTTGACTATCAGTAGTGGAAACCTCTAATATTGTTGGTGCAATAAAAAGTTCGTTTTCATCAAAAGCCCCGCCGGCAATAATCCTCCCGGCAGACAGATAGCCTGTTAACCGCTCGAAATGGCTTTTGTTAATAATTCTGCCCAGATCAGAACTTTCTTTATGGTCGGTGCCATAAAAAATGTTGAGCCACTTGATCAAACGATTATATAAATCATCTTTTATCTCCCTGTGCACCAACAAGTAATCCGGGGCGATGCAAGTCTGACCGGTATTAATAAATTTTCCCCATAGAATTCTTTTAGCCGTTATATCTAAATCAACACCCCGGTCAACCAGGCAGGGGTTTTTCCCTCCCAGCTCAAGGGTTACGGGGGTCAGGTGCTTCGCTGCTTTCTCCATGACAATTCGGCCAATTGTCGGGCTCCCGGTAAAAAAGATCTTATCAAATCGTTGCTCTAATAGTGCCCCGGCTACTTCTGCATCACCTTCGATCACAGTGATGTAACGGTCATCAAAATTATCTTCTATCAGTTTTTTTATTGCTGCGGAAGATGCTTTCGCCATTTCAGAAGGTTTAACAATACAGCAGTTGCCTGCGGCCATCGCGCCAATTAATGGAGCCAGAGAAAGCTGAAAGGGATAATTCCAAGGTCCGATTATCAGTACTACTCCATAAGGTTCATTGATGATGTAGCTCTTCGAGGGGGAAACTAAAAAATTTCCTTTTACTCTTTTGTCCTTAGCCCATTTTCTCAGATTTTTTAGGGCAATATTTATTTCTGTAATGATAACCCCTATCTCCGTAGTATAGCTTTCAAGCGGGGGTTTTCGTAAATCTTTTTTGAGCGCAGCAATGATGTTTTCTTCTTTTTGTATAACACCTTCTTTTAATTTGGTGAGCATTTCAAGACGGAACTTAAGATCTCTGGTTTCGCCTGTTTTAAAGTATTCCCTTTGCCTTAAAATATGACGATCATAAGAAATGTTTTTCATGGCTCTCTTAATCTCCCTTCCAAAAAAAACAAAGGCTCTGCAACAAAATACCATCCAAATATTACCATTTAAGTAATGATTACAGCTTATCCTCTAACATTACAGGGCTGTACTTAAAGGATACATGCAATTCATTAGTATGCTAAAAGTTTAATGTATAATTAGTCATAGAACGTAATTGAATATATGTAGGAGACTCTATGAGTAGCAAAAAAATAACTGTTCCGAAATACTTATATGAACTATTTGGTCGGGAAACAACAGTATTAGAAATGCTGGCAATATTTGCAACAGCAAGCGTGGTTACAACAATTCTTATCGGTCTTGATTTTGCTTATTTTAAGGAAATGGGCCTGATAAAATCTGTAATTTTGGCCATCTTAATCTTTGATATAACCGCCGGTGTTATCGCTAATCTGACTGAAGGCACCAATGATTACTATGCACAGCAGGCTGTTAAAAGAAACATATTCATTATCATCCATATACAGCCTTTATTATTCAGTTGGTTTTTAGGCAATTATCTTATTGAGAGTTTGTTTGCCTGGCTTTACGCCGTTACAGCTTCACTTTTAATCAATAGTTTAGTCGAAAATCCTTTTCAGAGGACAATAGCTGCTGCAAGCTTAGTGTTAGGGATAGCCATCCTCCTGGTCATTAACCGCGGTATGCCAACTTTTCTTTTGGCAATGCTGGTACTGTATATGATAAAACTAATCTACAGTTTTTCCGTTAACCATACACTGGGTAAAAAGGGTTGGGAATAAAAAAATTCTGATTCGCATTTACCAGCTTAGGGAGACTGTTAAGGTTCTTAAATGCTAGGATAATAATACCAGAGCTTATTACACTCCGACTGCTTGGCATCTCTGCTTGCAAAGAAAGTTAATTGAATATTACACACTTCAATGCCTGCAAATGTCATAATTAATTCTCAATCATGATTGGTTCTGCTTTTCTTCTTTCCTTCTTCACTGATGGCCCAGCCTTTTCTGACCATCTTTTTTATATATTGTGCCTTTCGGAACCTGATAGCCGACCAGTTTTCATCTATTGCAACCTGCCTCACAGGTTCAAAACCAAGCTTGCCAAGAATATTCCAGCCATGCTCCCTATTAATTTTGCTTATTATGCTTTTTGATTTTTGCTTTGGATATGCAAACCAGATCAGGCCATCTCCCTTTAATTTAGAGGATATGATGGTCGCCAGTTTATCAATCTCCTCCTGTTCAGTAACAAAAGCTAATATAAAGCTGATTTCTATATCTCCACTTATCATTTCCTTTATTTCTAAGTCTTGTGGCAATTCATTCAGCTCAGATCTGAATGATGAAGGGCTGTTGATAATAAATATTTCTTTTTGTTCTTTAAGGTTTAGTTTCTTAAATAATGGAGTCATAATATTACCATCCCGATTAAGTTATTTAAGCGCTTCCCAAGCCATTAGCATTTCTCTTAACCTGTTTCTATTTTTGAGATCTCCAATGGTTAAATAAAGCAGGTCAAGTACTCTTTCAAATGTAGCCCGGCTGTAGCCATTATTACCCTTTTGCTTTCACATGCTGCTGAATTTCATTAATCATTACATGGAGGAAATCGCAGCTTCAATCAGGCGCGCTAACTCAATTAAAAATCTTACCGATGGAATGATAAATAGGCATGTTCAAGCAGAATCGCCTCTACCTCTTTCAAAGCTTAGAAAAAACTAGAGCCAATTTAGGAAGAAGGAATACCTCCTATTTTCGCAGAAGAGAAGTCCCTGCGCCAATACTTGTTGTACTTGAATGTCAAAGGGACGGTTCTTTTGACAATTAAAGTATGGAAAAGCAAAGGAAAGTGTGTCAAAAGAACCGTCCCTTTGACATCTTTGACAATGTTCTTCTCTGCTTGCTATTTATTTTTTTGTTTTTTTGCGCAAGCCTGGCAATATAAGCCTTCAGAGCCGGGGATAGATTTTTTCAGGTCAACTATTTCATCGCATATTGAGCATTTACTGTAATTAGTCCGTCCGAGAAAACGTGGCGGGTATAAACTGACAGTTGTTTTTTTGAATAGCTCCTCATCACTTAAATCCAGTATAGTATGAACTGCATTTGCTATAGCATCGTTGTATTCCTCAAGTTCATATTGTTCTGCTCTGCCTTCTGCTATGAGCTGATCAATGTTGCTGTCAGTATCAAGTATTATGGCTTCATTAATCAAACTCAACCGCAATACGTCAACAGGCAGGTAATCGTCGCCTGCTATCCCGAAGTAATAAACCTGTTTGCCAAGATCGTAGGCAAAGAAATTTTGGTTGCCGATAGTACAGCCGGTAATGAGCTGGACAGCTTCTATACCTGAGCTCATGTTTTCGGCCAGCACAAATTGTTTGGCAGAATTTTTTCGTTCGAAGCCCATTTCCGTTCGGGCCAGTATTGCGGCGCGATAACCGACTGCCAGCTCGGGACAAACATGCCCGTGGTAATGTGCCACATTGGCGAGCTCTACTGGTAGTAATGAAAAGCTGCTACTTGTGTTTTTAGAGCCTTCTCTCTTAAAGAGCGGGGTCAGGTTTGAATATAGCGAGCCCGCACCTTGATTAGCCTGATATTCCCCGTTCACTTTATATTTTAGCAGCCACCTGCCCCGGCTGGTTTTTTCGCCGGCCGACTGTTCAAAAGATAGGCAAAACATTCCCTTTGATGTCAGCACAATATACTGAGAATTATTTTCCATACTTTTAAACTCATATAGTAATTTCAATACCTCGTAATGTTCATTA
>JBNJHN010000097.1:0-3657 GCA_051748565.1 Bacillota bacterium
ACTGCTTTTCTTCCTTGCACTTCTTGGCATGTCATCACCCTGGTTAACTATAGCAAAAAGAGAATCAATGATCAACACAAAAGAACCGTCCCCTTGTGTTAGGCCCCTTGTGTTCGCAGTACAGTAAAGCGCGAGCCTTATTGGCTCGCGTGGTTTGGCTATTTAATTGGTGGAGGCGGCGGGAATCGAACCCGCGTCCGAAGGCACAGCTACAGGAGTTTCTACAAGTTTAGTTCCGGATTTTTGTCTCGCAGCGAAGGCTCCCCGGGACAGGATCCCTCAATGCCAGTCCCGTTAGGTTTCCCGGAACAGCGGTGGGACAACCACTGCAGCGGTAGGCCGGATTAGTGACACCCCTGATCTTTCCCCCGGCCGGGGAAAGGAGGGATGCGCTGCTTTTATTTAAGCAGCGAGTGCGTAATTAGGTTTGGCGTTTATAGCCGTTCCATGTTTTATCCAGGGCATGGTCCTGGACTTGCCGCTCCTGCTTCCACAACCCCCGTCGAATCCTTACGCCCCCATACTTTAATTTTCTTTTTGCTTATCCCGGAAGGCTCTTTCCATCTCACGCTTACTGTCACGCTCGGCGATATCACGCCTTTTATCATAGAGTTTTTTACCCCGGGCCAGACCCAGTTCAATTTTTATCAAACCCTTTTTAAGATAAATCTTTAAAGGTATAAGTGAATAACCCTTCTCCTGGGTTTTACCGGTCAACCGCCCAATCTCGGCTTTATGCATTAAAAGCTTGCGGATTCGCATCGGTTCATGATTAAAACGGTTGCCCTGCTCATATGGGCTTATATGCATATTATACAGGAAAATTTCACCATTATCAACTCTCGCATAACTGTCTTTCAGGTTAACCCGTGTATTGCGTACAGACTTAACCTCGGTGCCGGTTAATACAATACCGGCTTCGTAAGTTTCCTCAATATGATAGTCATGACGAGCTTTACGGTTAGTACTGATTACTTTTTCCATCTCTGCAATGCTCCAATATGAGTGACGAGCGTGACAGGTACCCCGTCCCCGCATCACATGGTTGTTTTAAAGGGGATTGCCCCATTCTTCTGCATAAACCATATCTTCCAAATCTTTACGGGGCCGCGGCGATGGCTGTTTCTCCGGAAATCCGAGCGGGGTCAGGGCTACCACCCTGTATTCCGGAGGGACAGCACAGACCGGGCGTGCCTTCGCTTCGTCGAACAAGGCCACCCAGCAGGTGCCCAGGCCTTCTGCATGGGCCGCAAGCATTAACTGCTGCATGGCTAAGCCTGCATCGAGCAGGTAATAATCCTTATTGTCCTGATGTCCGGAAGCTTTGGGATCGGCGCAAAGAACCAGCACGAACGGTGCTGTTTCACCGACTGCCTTTTTGGCCGGATTATCGTCGGGCATACTTTCAGCAAGCTGTTTTTTCTTATCCGGGTCACGGACCACAATAAATTTCCAGCACTGCTTGTTGCTCCAGGAGGGAGCAATACGGGCTGCCTCCAAAATGTTCTTCAGTTTTTCCCCTGGAACCTGGTCTTTCTTGTATTTTCGGACGCTCCGCCTGTTTTGCAAAACTTCGTAGATATCCATAAGTGAACACTCCTTATATTTGTTATATATCTTGTTTAATCCGATGTTACCGGGGCAAAAGTGACTTTTCCTTCTTCACGGCTGGCCCGTGCAACCTGAATCCGGATGGTATCGCCCAGCCGATAAGTTTTACGGGTTCTCTCGCCTATCATGGATGCTGTTTTTTCATTGTAGATATAATAGTCGTCACCTAGCTCGCTAACCGGAATCATTCCCTCCACAGTATTTTCCAGTTCTACAAAGATGCCAAAGTTGGCAACTCCGTTAATAATTCCCGTGAACTCTTCTCCAATCTTCTGCTCCATGTACTGCGCTTTTTTAATTTCTATGCTGGCCCGTTCAGCTTCTACTGCCGCCCGTTCTCTTTCAGAGGCCTGCTGGGCAATAGCCGGTAAACGTTTCTGCAGCCTTTTCGTACGTTCTGCTGAGAATCCACCTGCTGAAACCTGCTGTTTTAAGATACGGTGCACAACCAGGTCAGGATAGCGCCGGATTGGCGAGGTGAAGTGGCAATAGCAGCCGGAAGCCAGGCCAAAATGCCCTTCATTCGTGGCGCTGTAAATTGCCTGGGGCAGCGATCGTAGCACCAGGTAGCGGACCAGTTTTTCCGTTTTTTCACCTCTGGTCCTTTCCAATAAACCCTGAAGGTGCTTAGGTTTAAGTACTTTTATATTTTTAGCAGCTTCTATGCCTATCAGCGTCAGGGTCTCACGCAGCAGAGAGAGCTTTTCTTCAGTGGGTATAGCATGAACTCTGTAGATACAGGGCCTTTTTTTGCCGGATAAATATTCTGCAACAGCTTCATTACAATAGATCATAAATTCTTCGATCAGCGATTCTGAGCGGCCCATACTGCGTTTTTCTATCGAGAGAGGAACTCCTTCTTCATCGACCTCGATCCGCGCTTCAGGAAGGTTCAAATCAAGGGTTCCCCGCTCAAAACGCCTTCGGCGAAGAACTTCGGCAAGGCGATCCATCTGGTCGAGCATTTCCGGAACTGCGGGCTCTTTAAAGTCTTTTCCTGCCTTATCGCCAGCCAGGTAAGCTTCAACCTGTTGGTATGTAAGGCGCTCCGATACTTTGATCAGGCTGGGGAAAAATTCTGCGGACATTAATTTGCCATCCGGATTAAGATCCATTATGACACTTACTGCCAGCCGGTCTTTATCCGCCTGCAGGCTGCATAGTTTTTCAGAGAGTGCGGGCGGAAGCATATGAACGACCCGATCGACCAGGTATATACTGGTCCCCCGTTTCAGCGCTTCGCGGTCGATCGGTTTTCCTTCCCGCACATACTGAGAAACGTCGGCAATATGGACCCCCAGCCGAAAACCTCCTCCATCCAACACTTCAAGAGAAACCGCGTCGTCAAAATCGCGCGCTGTCTCGTCATCAATAGTTACCATCTTTATATGGCGCAGATCACTGCGGTTTTGTTCTTCAGCCAGGCTTGATATTTCTTCTTCACCGGGCAGGGCTTCAACTTCTTTTAGCACCTGGGCCGGATGCTCACCGGGAAGTTCATAGCGGTGTTTAAAAGTAAGCCGCTCTGTCTGAACGGTGCCGGGTGCACCTATATGCTCAACAACTCTGCCCCGGGATGGCAGTTTGCCATGCACCCACTCTTCAACTTCGACAACTACTTTGTCTCCACTTTCAACAAGTTTCAAACCCTTTAGTGAAACCTGGACATCACCCGGAAACCGCCGGTCGTCGGGAGTAACATAATATTTTTTCTTATCACGATGCAGAGTTCCGACCAGGCGTCTCCGGCCACGTTTAAGGATGCCAATTACGGTTCCTTCCCGCCTCCGCCTGCCTCTTTTTTGTTCGAGGCGAACAACAACCCTGTCACCATGGGCGGCATCTTTAAGTTTGCCGGCGCTGATAAAGATATCTTCTTCCTGACGGTCCGGTCTCAGAAAAGCAAACCCGCGCCTGTTGCCCTGAAGCACCCCGGTCAGGTACCCAAGTCTTTCAGGCAGACCGTACCGGCCGCCGCCGGTTTTGACCACCAGACCTTCTTTCTCCATTGTTTTCATTTCATCCAGCAATATCGCTTTATCATGT
>JBNJHN010000098.1:0-3556 GCA_051748565.1 Bacillota bacterium
TTGAAGATTAGAAGTGATTTACTAATTGACAAGGTTTGTATACGGTGTTAAAATCTTAAGGTGCGCCATAATGGCGCATCCTGGAGAGGTTTTTAAATAAGGATGGTGAGCCTTTCCGTTGGATGAATTGATAAATAATGCCCGACATAAAGTTGTCGGGACCAAACAGACGATAAAAGCCCTTGAAAAAGGAGAAGTTCAACTGGTTTTTATCGCCAGGGATGCCGAAGAAAAAGTAATTCGGCCCGTGGTTTATTTATGTGAAGCAAACAATATCGAACCGCAGTATGTTGAATCTATGCTTCAACTGGGAAAAATGTGCGGAATTAAAGTCAGGGCAGCAGTTGCTGCCATAACGGAACAATAAAGGAGGTGGACTAATGCCGACAATTAATCAATTAGTTCGTAAAGGCCGCAAGCAAATGACCAAGAAGTCGTCTGCTCCGGCACTGGACCGCTCACCGCAGAAGAGAGGTGTATGTACACGTGTTTCGACGACAACACCGAAGAAGCCAAACTCGGCCTTACGAAAAATTGCCAGAGTCCGCCTGACAAACGGGATCGAAGCGACAGCCTATATTCCGGGGATCGGACATAACCTGCAGGAGCACTCCGTTGTTTTGGTCAGGGGTGGCCGGGTTAAGGATTTACCCGGTGTGCGTTATCACCTGATTAGAGGCGCACTTGATGCAGCCGGGGTTGAAAACCGGGCTCAGGGACGTTCAAAATACGGCACGAAGAAACCGAAGGGGTAGTAAAAATGTGAGGAGTGGATGATTGAAGATGCCACGTAAAGGGCCTGTATCAAAAAGGGAAATTTTAGCAGACCCGGTCTATAAAAGTAAATTGGTGACCAGGTTTATCAACAAATTGATGTATGACGGTCAGAGAGGTTCCGCTCAGGAAATTATCTACGATGCGTTCAACATAATCCGTGAAAAAACCGGAAATGATCCGCACGAAGTTTTTGAGACAGCGATGCGTAATGTAGCCCCGGTGCTGGAAGTCAAGCCCCGTCGGGTCGGTGGAGCAACCTACCAGGTGCCTGTTGAAGTAAGCACTCACCGTAAGAATATACTTGCTATTCGCTGGATAATCAGTTTTGCCCGTAACCGCGGAGAGAAGACAATGGCCCAACGCCTGGCCGGTGAATTGATGGATGCTGCCAGTAATACTGGCTCTTCAATCAAGAAAAAAGAGGATACACATAAAATGGCTGAAGCTAACAAGGCTTTTGCCCACTACCGCTGGTAAAAGCGTTTGTTAGTTATATTGATTTAATTATGGCAAGTACAGGTCACTAAGTTTTTATTTTTACATGTTTTTATCGGGCTTACTGAAATGTGACCTGTGCCCCGGAGAGGAGGGATGAAATGAGCAAGGGAGCACAGTTAGATAAGATAAGAAATATTGGTATTGCCGCTCATATCGATGCCGGAAAAACCACTACAACCGAACGTATTCTGTTCTATTCAGGGCGTCTGCATAAGCTTGGAGAAGTGCATGATGGAACTGCGACGATGGACTGGATGGCTCAGGAACAGGAACGTGGTATAACCATCACTTCTGCTGCTACAACCTGTAAATGGCGCGATTGTTTAATTAATATTATCGATACGCCCGGACACGTGGACTTTACTGTTGAAGTAGAACGTTCACTTCGCGTCCTGGATGGTATGATCGCGGTTTTTTGTGCCAAAGGCGGTGTTGAGCCTCAGTCAGAGACAGTTTGGCGACAGGCTGATCGTTATCATGTTCCAAGGCTGGCATATATTAATAAAATGGATACCGTAGGGGCTGACTTTTTTAACGTAATCAGGCAGCTGCAGGAAAGGCTTCATGCTCATGCCCTTCCGATACAGCTGCCAATAGGTGAAGAAAACGGATTTACCGGTATTATTGATCTTATAACTTCCCGGGCTATCAGGTATGAAGACGATCTTGGCACACGCAGTACCGAGACCGATGTTCCTGCCGGTATGGAAGAACAGGTAGCCGATTACCGGGAGAAAATTTTAGAAACAGTTGCCGATTATGATGACGAATTAATGGAGAAGTATTTTAGCGGTGAAGAAATCACTCCTGAGGAGTGCTACAGAGCTTTGCGTAAAGCAACTATTCACCATAACCTGGTTCCGGTACTTTGTGGTTCTTCTTACCGTAATAAAGGTGTTCAGCTTCTGCTTGATGCTGTGGTTAACTATTTGCCTTCCCCTGTTGAAGTTGGAGCTGTCAGAGGCTATAACCCGTCAAGTGGCGAAGAAGATTTCCGCCTGCCGGCGAATGATGCTCCCTTTGCAGCTCTTGTTTTTAAAATAATGGTCGATCCCTTCGTGGGGAAACTTGCTTTTGCCCGGGTTTATTCGGGAACCCTTAAAAAGGGGTCTACGCTGCTTAATACAACCCGCCAGAAGAGACAGCGCATCGGAAGGTTAATCCGGATGCATGCGAATTTCCGGGAAGAAATAGATCAGGCCACGACCGGTGACATCATAGCTATTATTGGACCGAAAGAAATTGGGACAGGAGAAACCCTGTGCGCTCTTGATAAACCGATTATCCTTGAAAATATTACTTTTCCCGAACCTGTCATATCGGTAGCCATCGAGCCGAAGACAAAAGCCGATCAGGATAAAATGGCAGTTTCGATGCAGCAGCTTACCGAGGAAGATCCAACTTTCCAGGTCCATACAGACCAGGATACCGGGCAAACCATTATTTCCGGCATGGGTGAGCTGCATCTCGAAATCATTGTTGATCGTCTGCTTCGGGAGTTTAAAGTGCAGGCCAACGTGGGAAAACCGCAGGTAGCTTATAAAGAGACTGTTCAAAACGAAGCTGTTGCCGAAGGGCGTTTTGTTCGGCAATCTGGGGGACGCGGTCAGTATGGCCACGTTGTTATCGAACTTTTACCGCTTGAATCAGGCGGGGGGTTTGTTTTTGAGAATAAAGTTGTCGGTGGATCTGTTCCGAGAGAATTTATACCTGCTGTGGAAGGCGGATTGATGGAAGCATCGTACAACGGTGTACTGGCCGGTTATCCGGTTGTCGATATAAAAGTGATCTTAAAGGACGGATCCTTTCATGAAGTTGATTCTTCAGAACTCGCTTTCCGTATAGCCGCTTCCAAGGCGCTCAAGACTGCTTTATCGAAAGCTAAGCCGGTGCTCTTAGAGCCGGCAATGAAAGTTGAAGTTTCCGCACCCGAAGAATACCTTGGAGAAATTATTGGAGATTTTACGGGGCGCCGGGGCCGTATCCTGGGAACAGAACATAGAGGCGACCTCCAGATTCTAAGAGGAGTTGCACCGCTTTCCGAAATTTTCGGCTATGCAACTGAGTTGAGATCTCATACTCAGGGCCGCGGTGTTTATAATATGGAGTTTTACCGTTATGAAGAAGTGCCGAAGAATATTGCTGAGAAGATAATTACTCAAAGTGTTGCTTATTAATTGTTGGAGGTGCATTTAGTTGGCTAAGAAGAAGTTTGAGCGGACGAAGCCGCATGTTAATGTAGGGACGATTGGTCATGTGGACCACGGCAAGACGACGTTGA
>JBNJHN010000099.1:0-3546 GCA_051748565.1 Bacillota bacterium
GGTTCTTAATTATTGAGGACAACGCGTACGGTGAGCTCCGTTTTGCCGGGGAAGAGGTGCCGACCCTCAAGGCCCTGGATGCTGAGGGAAGTGTCATCTACCTTGGCACCTTCTCCAAAATTCTTTCCCCCGGAATCAGAATCGGCTGGATCCATGCCGCGCCCGAGATCATAGAAAAGGCTGTCCTGGTGCGCCAGGGCATGGACCAGTGCTCGAATTCTCTCGGGCAGCTGCTGGCCCTGGAATTTGGTCGCAGAGGCCTGATTGAGAAGCAAATTAGCAAGACGACCCGCTTGCTTGGGGAAAGAGCCCGGTTAACACTCGATTCGCTCGCCCGTGAGTTTCCCACCGGAACAACCTGGACCGAACCGGAAGGAGGATTCTACACCTGGGTTACTCTTCCAACTACGGTCGATACAGCGCAACTTCTGCCTCACTGTATTGAGAAAGCGCGGGTCGCTTATGTGGCGGGGACCGCTTTCTACGCCGGCAAAGGGGGTAGTAATCAGATGCGCCTCTGCTACTCGCAGCCCAGTTTGGACGATATTGCCCGGGGAATACCAAGACTGGCATTAATGATATGAGAAGAAGCATGGGGACGGAGTTACTGCTTCATGCATTTGACGCTTTCAAAGGCAACATGTGCTTATTATTTTTGAAGCGTATTAATTTTGCGAAGCCTGAAGCAGTAACTCCGTCCCCGTGCTTCTAGTGTGTCTCTTTTCGCTATTAAAGGGTGAGGAGACACACTTTCTATATTGTTTTAAAGAAGGATGAGCAAGTTGTGAAATTAATTATTGAACCAGACTAAATTGAATGGCTTAAAGAGAAAAATAAAAATATACTTACTGTTGGTGTAATAGTCACCCGTTGAGGTGGATGTTGCGGAGGTTGTGCATTTACCGAAATAGTATTTGATTATAAAAAGCCAAAGGATAATGAAGAAAACTATCTCTTGTTTAGAGAAAATGGTTTGATTATATTTGTTGCTAAAGTATTGGAAAAGAAAACAGAGCAGATTACCCTTTTGCTAAAGGGATCCATTTTTAAAAGGGTTGCTCTAAAAGGTTATGATTCAGATTGTTCATGGAAACAGTAATTTACGATAGTATGTTTACAGGGCCAAAACTGCTTCATATCGAGAATCGGTTTAGAGCAAAAAGGAAAACATCCTTAGAACTTCAAAGTAATCATCTGTTTCGAAAAGGAGCACATTGGGGTTTAACTGCCTGACTCCCGGGTAGAAAGATGCCTGGTAAGCTTGTGCATGTTTTATGTAGTTTATTTCAATTTTAAACTTTGATGGCAGGCTTACTTTGCATAACTGCCTGTTATCTTCATCCAAAGCCTCGTGCACTGCAACTTTAGTTCTTGCTATTGCTTCCTCCGGATGAATGCTGATCACTGAATCTCCTATACCCTTTTTAGTGGCAACAGTTTTAATGTAATTGTTGAACTCATTGACTGTTTTGCAAAGAGCTTCATCACCGCTTACAAAAACTACCGGGACTTTGACATACCCGGCGGTATAGGTGTTGATTAGAAATTCGTCTGCTAATTCATCGTTAATTTTAAGATAACCAATCTTTTCAGAACTAAAGGTATGGGCCAGGGGGTTTCCATCAGTGCCTGCCCCGGAATGATAGCCGACCATGATCACAGCATCAAAAGATGCATCTAATTCCTGCATCATGAAAAATGGATGTTCACTCCACGATCGAATAATCCTGACCATTTTAGGAAGTTCATCTATATTTACATTTCTACCAAGGTCATGAGCATCTTTAATCCATATCTCTTTCGCTCCTGCATTTATTGCTCCTTCACAGGCTGCTTTAACTTCCCTGGTCATCTGTGCAGAATATGGCTTGTAATCGGCTTCCGACTGTTCAGTTTCCTTCCAATCAACAACTCCGGCAATGCCTTCAATATCTGCACTAATATATACTTTCATCTGGTGTTAAACCTCCGGGATAAAAAAGATTTCTTCCTCAGTCTTAATGATTTCCATTGACATGGAATGCAAAAAAAGAGGTGAAACGACACCTTGAGTCAGGATATTTAGAATAACTCCTGTTTCTTTCTATATTTCAAGCGATAATCCTGCTAAACAGCTGGCACCTTCAACCGGCATGCCCGGCAGATGATATGCCACTTATAGACCACAGTGCAGGTGAGGCGGTAGAAATTTATATAATGTCCCAATCCTAATTCTGTGAGACGTTTCAAGCGCTTTATTGATCTATATTGGCAAGTAATTTAGCCTGCTCCTGAAGGAAGAATGTTTTCAATTCTGGCCAGTTTAGATCAATATGCAGCCTGGGGAGCGGTTCCTCGTCAGCATAATCAAAATAGAAGAGGCTTTTGATAATGTGATAGTAGTTGATTTTTGTTTTCGGAAATTTACGGGGCATCAGTTTAAGCAGTGTATCCAGATCTAAGCCATGTTCATGAAGCTTGTACAGATCTATGAAATCCTTGGCCGAGCCTCGATGATTTAACGCTGCTATCTTCATAGTGCCAATATCTTTCAGTGAAGCTAACCTTAAACCCGGGATAGAAGAACTTGTGATAAAGTTATCTAGAAGAGGGTTAGGGTAATAAACCCAGCTAACCCTTACATTATCCATTATTCCGTGCAAAGTTCCCCTGGTAGCTTCATTAATTGAAAAGGGCTTCAAGAGTGAGAGCTGGCGGGCTAAATCTTCAGGATCAAATTCAGAAGGAGAAAACCAATCGAAATCAATTGACTCACGGTGTCCGATAATCAGGGCTAAAGCGGTTCCTCCAGCCAGATAACTGCCTGGAAGCGGCATCTGGTCAGCAATTAACCTTAAAAGGGCTTTTCGTTCTTCGCCAAGTATAGACCAGTGCAACAAAGCTCTTCCTCCTTGAGGCCAAAATAATTCTGCCAGCATCTTGCAGTTTTAACGGAAAGGTTTCTTGCTGATATCACAGTTTTTTTGATAATTTCCTTATCGTATGTATTAAATAGCCAGGCGACCGCCAGGTGGTCACCTTCATTCAAGATACGGGTAATAATAAATTTTCTATGCTTATCCAGATCTATATTATCCAGTGATACGTCCCAAAAATATAATGCCACTTCTGCCGGCAGTTTCATTTAACAGCACCACCTTGTTATTACTATTTTATCATATATTCATACAACAACTTGACAATATGATCCGATATATGGGGAGATTGTTAACATGCTTTAGCCCTCTTTCTAACTTGAGCAAGTACAATAAGTGTGTATAGTTCTAATCCCAATATGTTCAGTGATCATTCGACCGGTCTTGGTACGATACGAATGATTGAGACGCTGCGACCTTCAACAGCAGCATAGAGGGCACCATCATGATAACCGACTGCAACGTCGCGGAAACGCCAGCCTTCATCTGCAAGTAGTGGGTTGAGTTCCTCTAGCCCATCACCGGTGACCCGGAAGTGGGCCAGGTATTGACCGGCCAGGCCGCCGACAAAGAGGTCGCCCTGCCATTCTATAAACCCATCTGCATCATAAAAGGTCATACCGGCAGGTGG
>JBNJHN010000100.1:0-3545 GCA_051748565.1 Bacillota bacterium
TGGGATTACCCCAGGCCGCCAAAAGTGGAAGACTATGAGGGGCTTATTAAAATTATCCATGGGGGAATTCCTGTAGCCAGAAGCACCCGCACGCAAAGAGTACTGGAAACAAGTCATCCTCCTGTATTCTATATCCCACAGGAAGATATTAAGATGGATAAGCTATACTTAACGGGAAGGAAAACCATGTGCGAGTTTAAAGGAGAAGCTGTCTACTGGGGAATAAACATTAATGGAGTAAGCCGGCCCGATGTGGCCTGGAGCTACGCAAACCCGCGCAAAGGTTACGAAGCGATTTTCGACCACCTTGCCTTTTACCCCGGTAAAATGGACGCCTGTTATGTAGATAATGAAAAAGTTGCCGCACAGGAAGGTGATTTCTACGGCGGCTGGATAACTTCCAATATCCGGGGACCTTTCAAGGGCGGACCCGGTACCCGGGGCTGGTAATTGATTTGGTCAGGCAAGAAAAAGTTAAACTATCTGCATTTCTTAGATATCTAAAAGGTGCGTGATTTTAGAAGTGGAATATGCGGTTGACACAAGAAGAATTCGAACCCTTAATGATGTGCCTGTCAGAAAAGGCCCGGTTGTCTACTGGATGAACCGCGACCAGCGCATTGCTGATAACTGGGCCCTTTTGTATGCCCAGAAGATCGCCCTGGCCCATAAGCAGCCTATTATGGTTGTTTTTTGTCTTGTACCGGAATTTTTGGGTGCAACAATGCGCCACTACCGCTTTATGCTGAAAGGGCTTGCTGAACTGGAGACCGGCTTACAAAAATTAAATATAGGCTTCTACTTACTTAACGGAAAGCCCGGTGATGAGATCTCCCGCTTCTGCAGTACCAACGGAGCCGGAGCCCTGGTTGGCGATTTTTCACCCCTGCGCCTTAGACTCCGGTGGAAAAGAGATGTAGCACAAAATATTTCCCTGCCATTTTTCGAAGTTGATGCCCACAATGTGGTTCCATGCCTTGCTGCTTCAGCAAAACAGGAATATGCTGCCTATACTATACGGCCCAAGATTAATAAGCTGCTTCCGGAATTTTTGACTGATCTTCCCCGGGTAATTAAACACCCCTACAAAGCAACGGGTCAAACACATCCTAATGATTGGGATACAGCAGGAGACCTGCTCAGAGCTGATAATACCGGCAATGATGCGCTCCATTTTGTCCATGGTGAAGCAGCCGCACAGGAAGCAATGCGCTTATTTATTAACAACAGGCTGGCCCGTTACGACGAAGACCGTAATGATCCGGCCAGAGATGGGCAGTCAAACCTTTCGCCATACCTTCATTTCGGACAGCTTGGCGCCCAGCGACTGGCTTACGAGGTCACGCAGGCAGGCAGGTCAGGGCTTGCCGTTGAATCATTTTTAGAGGAACTACTTGTGCGCAGGGAACTTTCCGATAACTTCTGTTTTTACAACGAACACTACGATTCAGTCAAGGGTTTCCCCCGCTGGGCACAGGAAACTCTTGCCACCCACTCGGCCGACCCCAGGGAATACCTCTATACCCTTGAAGAATTTGAGAACTCCCAAACAGACGATCCTCTCTGGAATGCCGCCCAGTCCGAAATGGTGATAACAGGTAAGATGCACGGCTACATGCGCATGTACTGGGCAAAGAAAATTCTTGAGTGGACGGAATCGCCCGAGCAGGCCATGGAATTTGCCATATACCTGAATGACAGGTACTCACTGGACGGGCGCGACCCCAATGGGTACAGCGGAATCGCCTGGAGCATCGGAGGGGTTCACGACCGGGCCTGGGGCGAGCGGCCCATCTTCGGCAAAATCCGCTACATGAGTTATAAAGGTATTAAATCGAAGTTTAATATCGCCGGTTATATCGATAAGGTCGCCGCTTACAAAAAGGATTAGCATTAAAAGGTAAGGTCTTACAAATTGCCTATTCCACTTCCTCCACGTAGTGGATACAGTCTTCCGGGTGTTTCATGTTACGGTAGAATTCATGGAAATCAATACGATAATTAAAATCATCCTGCTCCTTATCCCTCTGCCCCTTAATGTCAAGGTTCCTGACAATAAGCAGTTCCTCGTTAATATTCGAAGCCTGCAGCAGTTTCATGCCTGAAGGGGCCCAAACCCCGCTGCCTCCCCAGAAATATTCCCGGCTCATTTCATGCAGGCCGACAAAGTTCGTCCCCAGGCTCCAAACCTGGTTATAGGCAGCCTTGGAAGCATTCATCAAATCCCAGAGAAAGCCGTAATAGTGGTCGGTGCGGGTATTCATATGAGCATACTCCCTCACGGCTTCCGAATGCCAGGCCGCCATCGTAACAATTGCATCTACTTCGTCAACAAAGGCATATTGCCGGGCCAGTTCTACGAAACAGAGATCGTAACAGACCAGGAAACCGAAGCGGCCCCACTTTGTATCGATACTGAGGCGCTTATCGGTGCCCTGCTTAAAATAAGGACGCTCAACCGGCGTTAAAAAGACCTTTCCGTAAATATAAGCTTCCTCCATATAATCTATGCCCCGGTTTAAAATAAAATTACAGTTATAATAATTCCCGTCCTTCTCGCGGACATTACCGTAAAATATATATTCCAGTCCGCCCGCCCCTTCGGTAAGGCTCCCCTTGATGTTATCAAGCCAGCTTTTGATTTTATTGTTTTCACCATCAGCAAGCAGCTCCCTGATTTCGGATGGATCCTTAGATTTCCATATATATCCTGTTACGCTGAGCTCCGGGAATATTAAGATGTTAACCTTTTTCTGATGGGCTAAATCTATAATCTGCTCCATTTTTTTTAAGTTACTGCTGACATCAGGTGACCCGTAAATATTGGCCAGCATAATGGTCGGGCATGTTTCATCTTCTGAAAAAACTCTCTCCACAATTCTGAAATTCATCTCAATCCTCCTTTAGCAGTGATAAATAGCTATCGCCACCATACATGAAGGGTGCCTTCTTCACGGCGGCGTGACAAATATTTATAAGCTGCTTTTTTATACAAAACCCTGCTGAAAGGCAGCAGCAGCGAGAAACCAAATAAATCAGTAAGCAGGCCCGGGGTCAGTAACAAGGCTCCGCCTACCAGGATGCAGGCCCCGTCGAACAGCTGCTCGGCAGGGACTATCCCTTCTCCCATATCTCTCTGCATTTTATGGAGCACCGCAAATCCCTGGGACCTGGCCAAAAAGACCCCGATAAAACCTGTTGAAGCTATCAGCAGTATTGTCGGCCAGGAGCCGATAATCCCACCCAACTCGATCAGGATCCATATTTCGATTAGAGGAATCAGTGTAAAGAGCAGCAGTAACTTTAGCATTCCGGCTCACCTTACTTGGCAGAGGTTATCTAACATTTTAACACTTAAATGGAACAGATCACAGCTTCTGTAAACAAACAGGTGGTTTGAGTTTGCAACTAGAGCCCTTTAAACCGGGCTTTACGCCTTTCCAGAAATGACTGAACCCCCTCTTTAACATCCTCACTGTTCATAATCGGCTGGAGATCCGGGAGCAGCCGCGAAATAGCCTTTGTATGCCCCGCGGAGCGGGCCA
>JBNJHN010000101.1:0-3448 GCA_051748565.1 Bacillota bacterium
CGGGAAGCCGACCTGATCAGGCGGGAAGCGGAAAGGGAATCAAATCAAATTGTTGAAGATGCCCGCTTCCGCTCCACCAAAATCATGGGCGAGCAGGAGGAGCTCTTCAAACAGGCCCAGTTATTTAAAATGCGCTTCCGGTCATTTATTGAAGCCCAGCTTGCCAACCTTGAAAGTGAGGATTGGCTGGATGAACGGAAAAAAGAAGAGCCTGCAGATAAGATGGAAAGCGAATTTGAACCGACAATGAATTTCGAGATAAGAGAAGTAGCCGATCTGGAAGAAGAAACGGAATTAGAGCCGGAACTGGAATATGAACCCGATCCTGATTTTAAGCTTGGCCCGGATGATGATTTCGACTCAGATCCCGAATTTTAATGGCTTTTAAGATTAATGTTATTGATTTAATCTTTTTAACATGCTACAATTTTGGGCAAGTGCTGTGAACGGGACATTAATGCGGGTTTTTGCTTACAAAGAGAGCCGGTTTAAGGTGAAAGTCCGGTTAAGCGATTCCGTTGTAAATCACCCGGGAGCACCCGCGCCAAATCTCCATAGGGAGAAAGTAGACGCGGGCGGCCGCCGCCGTTACCGGCTCATGTAAAGAGGCCCCGCAGTTTGATTCTGGTTGCGCGGCCAGTAGGGTGGTACCACGGGAGAAAATCTCGTCCCTTAGGGGACGAGTTTTATTTTATCATGGAGGAGAATGATTATGGACTATCGGGATACCCTGAACTTACCAAAAACAGATTTTTCCATGCGCGCAAACCTTCCGAATCGTGAACCGGAGATTCTTGAAGACTGGAGGAAGATGGATATTAATACGCTGGCGCGTGAAAACAGAAAGGGAGCGCCGGTTTATATACTGCATGACGGGCCTCCCTATGCCAACGGCGATATTCACATGGGAACTGCTTTAAATAAGGTCCTCAAGGATATCATTAATAAATATAAGACAATGCGCGGTTTTGACTGTCCCTATGTGCCGGGTTGGGATACACACGGTCTGCCGATTGAACACCAGATCATTAAAACTAAAAAAGTTAACCGGAAAGAAATCTCGGATCTCGAATTTCGCGGAATGTGCCGTGATTATGCCCTTAAATATGTTGATATCCAGAGAGAGCAATTTAAACGTCTCGGTGTCCGCGGTGATTGGGATAATCCCTACCTGACCCTGAACCCTGAATTTGAAGGGCGCCAGATCAAGGTTTTCGGAACAATGGCTGAAAGAGGCTATATCTACAAGGGGATGCGTCCCGTATACTGGTGCGCGAGCTGTGAAACAGCCCTTGCTGAAGCAGAGATCGAATATGGCAACAAGGTATCTGAATCAATTTATGTCAAGTTTCCCCTGGTCGACGATCTTGGCCTGCTTGGCGGTACTGAAAATCGCTACTGCCTGATCTGGACTACTACCGCCTGGACAATTCCGGCCAACCTGGCTATTGCTCTGCACCCTGACCTCGACTATGTTCTTGCTGATGCCGGCTCAGAGCAGTATCTGCTGGCTGAAGCTTTGCTCGAAGAAGTTTCAAGCCTGGCCGGCTCCGAAAAACCCTGGAAAATATTGAAACGTTTTAAAGGCGTTGAATTGGTCGGGATGCGCTGCAAACACCCTCTTTATGAGCGTGAGTCAATTCTGCTTAACGGTGACCATGTAACCCTGGAACAGGGCACCGGCTGTGTGCACATTGCTCCCGGTCATGGCCACGAAGACTTTGCGATCGGGCAGGCCAACAACCTGCCGGTTTTAAGCCCCATCGATGACAGCGGCTTTTTTACCGATGAAGCCGGCCAGTATTCCGGCATGCGCTATGATCAGGGTGGCAAAGCTGTAACTGAAGACCTGAAAAAGAGCGGAGCTTTGATGAAAGCGTCTGATTTTGAGCACCAGTATCCTAATTGTTGGCGCTGTAAACAACCGGTTCTTTACCGTGCGACAGAGCAATGGTTTGCTTCAATAGAGGGCTTTAGAAAGGAAGCGCTGGCAGCAATCGAAAAAGTTAAGTGGACTCCTTCCTGGGGTCAGGAAAGGATCTATAACATGATTTCCGAAAGGCAGGACTGGTGCATTTCACGCCAGAGAGTCTGGGGGGTTCCAATTCCCATATTCTACTGCCTGAATTGTAATGCCCCGGTTATCAACAAGCAGACTATCGAGGTGGTAAGTGACTTATTCAGCCGTGAAGGTTCAGATGCCTGGTTCGCCCGGGAAGCGTCCGAAATTCTACCCGCTGATCTCAATTGCCCCGAGTGCGGTTTTGGCGAATTTCGCAAAGAAAAAGATACAATGGACGTCTGGTTCGATTCAGGTTCCAGCCATGCAGCAGTCCTTGAAACCCGCCCTGAACTGCGTTGGCCGGCTGATCTTTATCTCGAAGGTAGTGATCAGTACCGCGGCTGGTTCCACTCGTCACTTTTGACGGCAGTAGCTTCAAAGGGTGGACCGCCCTATGAGGCCGTACTCAGCCATGGTTGGGTTGTCGACGGTGAAGGCAAAAAAATGTCCAAATCACTCGGAAATGTCATCGCCCCGGAACAGATTATCAAGCAGTTTGGGGCCGATATCCTGCGGCTCTGGGTTTCATCGGCCGACTTTACCAGTGATATTCACCTTTCCGAGGATATTCTAAAACAGTTGATCGAAGTATACCGTAAAATTCGCAACACCACCCGGTTTCTGCTGGGTAACTGTTCAGACTTTGTTCCGGCAGTCGATAGCGTTGCTTATGATTCAATGGAAGAGATCGACCGCTGGGCCCTCTTCCGGCTGAACAGGCTGGTTGAAAAGGTAACCGGTGCCTATGAGAAATATGAGTATCACCAATTTTTCCATGCCATCCATAACTTCTGTGTCGTCGATATGAGCAATTTTTATCTTGATGTGATCAAAGACCGGCTTTACTGCTCGGCTCCCGATGATCCGGCCCGCCGATCAGCTCAGACGGCTTTAATGAATATTCTTGAACACCTGGTTATCCTGATTGCTCCAATCCTGACCTTCACTTCCGAAGAAATTTGGAAACACCTGCCCGGACAGCACCAGCGAAGTGTTCAGCTTGCCGACTGGCCTGAACCGAATCCTGCCTGGGCTGAAGACGAGCTTGGCCGCCGCTGGCAGACGCTTTTAGAAGTACACGAAGAGGTAACCTGGGCCCTGGAACAGGCCCGCAAGGATAAAGTGATTGGTGGATCACTCGAAGCATCGGTTACGCTCTGGGCTGATGGGGGCACTTATGACCAGCTGAGAGAATATGCCGATTACCTGTCGACACCGTTCATCGTCTCAAGTGCCCGGCTGCTGTGCGGACGGGAAAAAGCGCCGGAAAAAGCGACAGCAGGACAGAGAGTGCCAATTAATATCCTTGTTGAAAAAGCGGGAGGCCATAAGTGCCCCCGCTGCTGGATCTTCACCGATTCAGAAGAAGAACTCTGCCCCCGCTGC
>JBNJHN010000102.1:0-3426 GCA_051748565.1 Bacillota bacterium
TGCAACCTACCGTGATGAAATTAAGCGCAAGGAAGAAAATGGCGGTATAACTATAATCCCTGATGTTTATATCAGGGGTAAAAATACAGAATGGCATTTTAAAAATGTTGAAGTGAAAGCTCACAATCTCAGGGATGACATGTTTCAGCCAGGCGTAATAACTGCAATCGATACAATTATCAGCCTCGGGGAAAAAGGTGAGATAAGCTATGACCTGCAGTGGTACGAATCTATCGGAACCGCAGGTATAGTGAAGAGCTACTGGGTAGAACGTATCAATGAGGATGAAAGCGTTGGCCGTTGCGGTTTTGTCTATGAAGCGGGAGATGAAGCATTTCGTTTCTTCCGTGGAAACCATAACCATATCCCGTCTGATATCAGGGTTATCAATTCTCCACAGTATGTTGAATATTTCTGGATCTGCATATAAAACAAATAACCCGGCAATAAAAAACGGTGAACTTAAAAGGTTATAAAAAGATTCACCGGGATTATGATGAGCTATTCTGTCAAGTTTTTTTTCGCCTTTGTTTCCCAATACCTTTGCGAAGCTGTATAAATGGCATTAACCATGGCTTCCCGGGAAGGTGCTATGTATCTTTGGCGAATTTCCTGTATCACTTCATCCAGGTTATTTAAATCGCTGCCTACCATCAATGACATAAAAAATCTTCGGGCAACATTTGTGACCAGTGTAAATTCTGCGTCTATAACTTTATCCGTTCTGGGATCTATTTCCAGGATCACTCCTATATAGCTATATACCTGCTGCATAGCTGTTCCCTGTGGCGCTTTGGCATAGCCAGTAACGAGTACTGTTTTATTGTTAATCTCGCCCATAAATTTTCTCGCTTTCCTGCCTGTTCTTGAAGTATTATACCACCGTGGACAAAAATATAATATGGTCCGTTACCTTAAGCCGTTTAATAAAACGTGATAATGCTTAAGGCGAACGGACCAGTATATTTTAAACTTCATTTCCTGTATTAACTTAATCAAGCCAATAATGCAGGTTTACTATTCGGTATGCCGTTTTCATCCCACCCATGAAGATCGTAATACTCGTTAATCATAATGTCCATATCCTTTTTCCGAACAACCTTGTCTTTTTCAGGTCCTATACCCTCGTTAAACAAACGCGTGGGCAAAGTGTCATCAGCTTTAGTCCAGCCTTCCCGGATGTTGAAGAACCTGGTCAACGTCGTAATTCGAGAGGCCATGGCATTAAGCTCATCCATTGAAAGATCCATACCGGTTGTCATTTTAATAATTTTTTGCATGCCTTCCATTCCAATAAACTTGTAATAAAAACGACATAGTATCAGGGAATCTTCCAGGGTATTCCTGTTTTCATATTCCAGAAAATATTTGGCCTTGCCTTCAACCATTTCAAAGGGAACTTCTCCTTTAAGTTCTGACATGTAAAAGCTGGAGCGCAAATGGCATGCCCCCCGGTCGGAAACGGCATAGCCGAGGCTCATTCCAGGCACTGTTCGGGGATCATAGCCTGCCGGCTCAAGCCCCTTCACATGTATGGCCAACTCCTCCAAGCCTAGTTCTTTGGAAACTGTTCTCACACCGCCGCTTAAAAGTTCTCCCACTCCTTTTTTGAAGGCAATGAGTTTAATTAATTCGGCAAAAGCATCTACGTCACCGTAATCGGGCATCCCACTTAACTTGCCTCTCTTGCCGGCTTCAATTGCAAATGCCAGCACATTGCCGGCAGTAATTGTGTCAACTCCTAATTTATCACATAAGTCATTTAGATAAATTACTTCTTCAATCTGATCTATGCATAAAAGTCCGCCGATAGCATAGAGTGTTTCATATTCGGGGCCCTCTATTGTTAAGCCCTTATGACGCCCCTCTTTAACAGTGCATAGTTTCCCACAGGCACAAAAACAGCGATAGCATGCGTTAGGTTTGACATCCAATCTATCCAACATGGCATCAATACTTATCCCCCGCCATCCTTCAAACGAGCCTTCCATCCAGTATTTGGTGGGAAAAGAATGAAACTCATTTGTAGTGGTAACCATATAGGGAGTCCCCTTCTCACGCAGCAACGAGGTTCTCTCAGTATCTCGAAACTCCCTGGTCATTCCCCTGGCGTAATCTGCCAGCGCCTCTTCGTCAGCTAACTGAGCTTTTTTTGAACCACTGAAAACTATACCCTTTAGCTTTTTTGACCCCATAACCGCACCCATGCCGCTTCGCCCGGCTGAACGCCAGTGGTTGTTTTTTATGCAGGCATATTCCACCATATTTTCCCCAGCCTGACCAATAGTTATTGCCTGTGCACCTTTTACTCCTACCTTATCCAGCAAAACATCCTCTGTAATACTGGTATCCTGTCCCCATAAATCCGAGGCATCTTCAAAATCTACGCCCTGATCCGATATATGGATAAAAACAGGTTTCTCTGAGGCATCTTCAATCATAAATGCATCATAACCTGTTCTTTTCATAGCGGGTGTGGTGTGCCCGCCGCTAAAGGACATCCCAATCAAGCCGGTTTGTGGAGATTTGGCAAAGACACCGTAACGGCTGGCTGCGGGGATAACAGTATCTGATGCGGGGCCGGTAACAAAAATCAGCTTGTTATCCGCCGATAGTGGTTCTGCTTTTTCCGGCAGGTATTTGTATAAAAGATATGCTCCCAAACCTTTTCCACCTAAATATTCTTCAAAAACCTGGTCCGGTATGACTTCCTCCCGAACTGTTCTGTCATTCAAATTGATCCTAAGCAGCTTTCCATATACACCATACATCCCAATAAACCTCCTGTTAGTTATATCGCCAACTATGATCAGATTTTAATCTTAACCTGAATACTTCTAAACTCAGGATAAATCACCAGAAATCGAAGCTATCGTTCGATCCAAAGACTGAATCAAGAGATCCATTTCTTCTTCATTGATGATAAAAGGTGGAGCAATTATCAGGTAGTCGCGGGGGACAATATCGGCCGTGCCGCCAACACCCGTATAAACCATCAAACCTTCTTCCATAGCTTGTTCCCTGGCCTTTTCTGCTACCGATAATGTTGCCGGAAATGATTCTTTGCTTTCGCGATTTTTTACTAATTCGAGCCCCAGCAACAAACCAATTCCCCTGACATCACCTATTATATCGTATTTTTCAGTAAGTGTTTCCAGCTTGTTTTTCAGATAATCTCCTTTGCTTGAAACCTTTTCGAAAAGTCCATTTTCTCTTAAGTAGGTATTAACCGCAATACCGGCAGCGCAGCTAACCGGATTGCCCTGGTAAGTATAGCCATGAATAAATCTGCCCCAATTTTTGTTGAAAACTTCATAGACTTTCTCATGGATCATTACAGCACCCAGGGGTGTATATCCTCCGCCAATCCCTTTACCCAGAGTAACCAGATCAGCTGTGGTATTCCAATGGTCCATCGCCAGATAA
>JBNJHN010000103.1:0-3198 GCA_051748565.1 Bacillota bacterium
CATGGTTAGCATCCCGATTGAATGGCTGGCCTGCATAACCGAGTAAAGCTGGTGCTCTTTCCCCTCCCTGATCTGGTTGCGCACCGCGGCATTGGATTTCAAAAACTCCATGGCCAGAACACGCCTGGTTCCGGTTATATCGGGTATTAATTGCTGTGACAACACGGCCTGCAGTGAACCGCTCAGCTGCTGTCGGATCTGATCACGCTGATGCTCTGCAAAAACGTCGACAATACGGTTGATGGTTAACGGGGCGGTCTGGGTATGCAGCGTCGATAATACAAGGTGCCCCGTTTCCGCTGCCGTAAGAGCGATTCTGATACTTTCAAGATCGCGCATTTCTCCGATAAGTATAACATCAGGGTCGTGACGCAGCATGTGGCGCAATGCGTTGGGAAAAGAAAGGGTATCAAACCCTACTTCACGCTGTTTTACCGATGATTTTTTATGTGTATGTAAAAATTCAATCGGATCTTCTACGGTAAGAATATTGAGGTCGCGTTCTTCATTGATTATATTGATCATTGCTGCAAGTGTTGTTGACTTTCCGCTGCCGGTGGGACCGGTTACCAGGACCAGGCCGCGGGGCAGAAAACAGAGATCGCGCACTCCGGGAGCCACGCCCAAATCCTCTAAATTGGGGATATCGATTGGCACAATCCTCAAAGCGACCGCCAGGGTCCCGCGCTGGACCATGACATTTCCACGAAAACGTGCAAACTGGGGAATGGAATAAGAAAAATCAAGCTCCAAATCATTTTTCAGTGCTTCGAGCTGGTGGGGTTTGACGATCTGTGCGAGCAGCTCTTTAACATTGTCGGGTGAAAGCTTTGGTAAATCAGTTTTTACCATGGCCCGGTTAATGCGAAATATAGGCGGATCAGCAGCTGCGAAATGCAGGTCTGAGGCCTTTTGTTCCGCTCCCATTTTTAGTATTTCTAACATCCCGACAGGATAGTTTTTATTATTATTCATATTTAGTTTCTCCGTTATTAATATTAATGCTGATCTGATTACTGGTCTTTGGCAGCTTCCGATTCAGTGTGATTACTGCTTTTTATAAATACAGCCTCAAGGTTGGTATTGCTGTAAATGTTAAATGTATAAGTTTGGCTGGTTGACATTTGCGATCCGTTTTCAATCCAGCGTACAAATTCGTAACCTTCCGCCGGGGATGCGGTAACTTTTACACTCTGCCCTTCTGAATATAAACCGGCTCCACTGAGCGTTCCCCCTTCGGGAGGGACACCGCTCAGTGTTACGGTATATGACTGGACATTGCCTCCCTGAGGAGGGGTGGGTGTCCACTGTACAGTATTGCTGT
Organism: Bacillota bacterium; assembly: GCA_051748565.1. GTDB lineage: Bacteria > Bacillota > Dethiobacteria > DTU022 > DTU022 > SKPH01. The sequence continues at coordinate 1,325 of JBNJHN010000103.1, forward strand.
TAGAATTATTATTATCGTTATTATTTGAACTGGCATCATTTTCTTCATCCGTAATCCCTAATCCTAAAGGTGAAGGTCCTGTGCCACGGATTGCTTCGATCATCTGGTTTACCAGTTCAATATTATCAGGTGTGCCTTCGGCAATCAGGTAGCGAACCTGGTTGCCGTAATCATTATTAAAGTCACGGGTAATTTTCATCATGATATCATAAGGCCTGATAATCGGGCTTTTCCAATCCATGTAGATGCTGGGCACAGGATCAGGATGATTCCAGGTTACCCAGCCCATTTCAGTGCGGCCATCCCGGAAACCGTCAAGTAAAATACTGAGCAGATCTATAAGCGCTTCCAGCTCTTCCTCTGCTCTCTGGCCGGTAGCAATAGCAACGGGCATCCTGATCTTACGGGACCCGCCTTCAGCGAAGGCGGCGTTTTCCATGACATCAAGGGTGTTGATCAGTTCCCTGGCCTTTCCAAGGGCCATAGGGGTGCCCTGCATCCAGAGCGCTTTTTGGTTTGAATCGACGGCCAGGCTCTGCAAGGGTATACCAAGATCATTGATATAGCTTTCCATGTTATCGGCGGAAACGTAGAAAAGATTATAGCGGGAGAGGAACATTCTATTAGTAAAGTCGTCATACAGACGATTCCTTTCACCCACGATATAATTACGGCCGATTACCAGGTAGTCAAGACCTTTCTTCTGGAGGACAATTTGAAATGTTGTAATCGGGGATAGAGCTTCAGTTTTAATTGTAATCTGGGAAGGTTCTTCAAGGAAAATAACGTTGGCATCCAGTTTATAGGCAAGCATGGATAATACATCGAGCAGGTTGGCGTCCTTGACGTTAAGAGAAATCCTTTCCGGGGTGGTATGGGTCGTTCTTGAATTTGTGATTTCGTCCGAAACATCAGCCCACAGTTGTTCTGAAAGAAAAGCTGATCTCTCAGGCTGAGTTCCCGAACCTGGTTCAGGATCAAGCAGTGGTTCTTCCAGTTCGAAAGAAGCAGTTTGAAAGGTTAGCTGTTCCGCTTCAACCGTGTTTTCAAGGACCAGGGCCGGGTTAACAGTGCAATCTACAGTAAGAAATATAAAGGCCAGTAATCCGATTGCACCAAACAGCCAGCGCCTGTCGATGGGAAAAGAGCTCATTTTTCTGCGTTTGCTCCTCATTTATATACCCTCCTCTGAAGCATCCTCCTCCGATTCACTATCATAATCCAAACTTCTTGTGGATGGGGGCTGGTCAAAATAGAGGCTAACCTCCTGGTTGTGGGCACGCAAAATAACTGTCTCTCTTGTTATCTGACGGACTGCCCATAAATCATCTACATAGTCGCCTTCAGAGACGATGTAGGAGGTGCCGCTTGATTCAATGATGGCCATTGGGCCGCTTCTTCCTCCAATGACCACACCGGTAAGCTTCATGGGGCCACCGAATGGATCGGTACCCGGAGTAAATGTTGACCACGATCTTTCATCCCGATCATCATTATTTCTTATTTGCTGGGGAAGGACTTCTGCAGTTTCAGCAATATCCTGATCATTCAAAGAAGCAATTTCATCATTAAGTTCCTCGGATGCCGTACGATCACGCAGTAAAACAACACTGTAGATTCCGCCTGCTAAAGCTATCAGGAGAATTGACCCGGCGATAATTAAAAACATCCTGTTTTTTAGTAATTTAAATAATTGCGATGCCCTGACATCCAAACCTTTTAAATGGTCCTTTCTGTTCATTTAATAACACCCCTCGATTGTTTAAATCAGGTTTTGTATTAAACAGTCAGGCAGATTAACGATTTACATATTGTCAATATTTTACCACATTATATAACTTATGCAAATGCATTTTCAAACATATCTAAATATT
>JBNJHN010000104.1:0-3150 GCA_051748565.1 Bacillota bacterium
CTCACCTACTTCTTTACTTCACGGACAATGGAAGCTGTCGGAAACGCCGCCTTCTCCTTAATCGAAGAGATACGCCGCCAGTTTAAAGAGATTCCCGGCTTGATGGAAGGCAAAGCAAAACCCGAATATGCCCGGTGTGTCGATATCAGTACAAAGGCCGCCCTGCGGGAGATGGTTATTCCCGGCCTGATGGCGGTTATTGTGCCCCTGGCCGTTGGATTAATTCCTTTCCTTGGCAGAGAAGCACTTGGCGGACTACTGGCCGGCGCCCTGGTTACAGGTGTTTTGCAGGCGATCAATATGGCCAATGCCGGCGGGGCCTGGGATAATGCCAAGAAATATATCGAAGCCGGGCATCACGGTGGTAAAGGTAGTGATCCGCACAAGGCCGCTGTTGTCGGTGATACGGTGGGAGATCCCTTTAAAGATACGGCCGGACCTTCTCTGAATATCCTGATTAAACTAATGAGCATAGTAGCGCTCGTTTTTGCGCCTTTATTCTTCTAAAAAGGGGGCCCGGCTTTTGCCGGGCTTTTTCTTTTAACAAAACCTTTATAGTTTCCCATTGTTTAAAAATAATCTGAAGGGTTGTGGGAAATGAGCGGGGAAATGGATTACCGGAAAGCGGGAGTCGATATTGAGGCTGGTGAGGCGGCGGTTGAACGGATAAAAGGTTTGGCCCGGACAACTTTTCGGCCGGAGGTCATGCAGGACCTGGGTGGTTTCGGCGGGATGTTTGCCCTTGATCTGAAAGATGTAAAAGATCCGGTACTGGTTTCGGGATGTGACGGTGTAGGAACCAAGTTAAAAGTTGCTTTTGCCGTCGAAAGGCACGATACTGTCGGCATCGATTGTGTGGCCATGTGTGTAAACGATATCCTGGTGCAGGGGGCGGAGCCTTTATTCTTTTTAGACTACCTGGCTGTGGGCAAGCTTGTGCCTGAACAGGTGGAAGAAATAGTGACCGGGGTGGCAAAGGGTTGCAGGCAGGCCGGTTGTGCCCTGCTCGGCGGAGAAACTGCGGAGATGCCCGGTTTTTACGAACCGGGAGAATACGATCTGGCCGGTTTTGCAGTCGGGATAGTCGGTCGTTCCGGTATTATCGATGGCTCTGCAATCAGCGATGGCGATGTCGTGATCGGCCTCGCTTCAAACGGACTGCACAGCAATGGTTATTCACTGGCCCGTAAGGTATTGCTTGAGGAAGCAGGTCTGCTTCTTACAGACTTTCAACCCGGCCTCGGGACAACTCTTGCTGAAGAGATGCTGAAACCCACCAGTATCTATGTGAAGCCTGTTTTAGAGGCTCTGGGGCGCTTTTCTGTCAGGGGGATGGCTCATATAACCGGTGGTGGACTTCCCGGCAACCTGCCGCGTATAATGCCCACCGGGCTGCAGGTTGAGATTGATCCCAATACTTTTCTGGAGCCTCCAATATTCGACCTGATTAGTGAATTGGGCACGGTACACCGTAAAGAAATGTTTAAAACTTTTAACATGGGTATCGGTTACTGCCTGGTTGTTCCCAGTAATGAATCAGAAAATTTGATCTCGCATTTTTCTGATCAGCAGATTACTGCTTATAAAATCGGAACCGTAAAACCCGGTCCCAATCGGGTTTTCATAAAGGATTTATAAGATTACTGGTAGAATTATATTAAGCGGCAGATTTGATTCTCGAGGAGCTAAATTATGAAGAATATTACCGTACTGGCTTCCGGATTTGGCAGTAACCTTGAAGCAATTATGGAGGCTGAAGAAAGAGGTGATATCGCAGGAAAGGTGATCCTGGTAATCAGTGATCGTTCTGATGCCCAGGCCCTGAAAAGGGCCGAAAAACGTAATATTAAAAACCTCTTCCTCGATCCGAAAAAGTACGGGCGAAGGGAAGATTATGACCGGGCCCTGGTTGATATAATTGAAGCTGCCGGAACTGATCTGGTGGTCCTGGCCGGTTTTATGAGGCTGCTTTCCCCGCTTTTTGTACGTGCTTTCCCTATGAAAATAATGAACATTCATCCTTCACTTCTGCCTGCGTTTCCCGGAAATAACGGGGTCGAGCAGGCTTTTGCATATGGAGTAAAAGTGACAGGCTGCACAGTGCATTTTGTTGATGAGGCGCTTGACAACGGGCCGGTTATTTTACAGGAAGCAGTGCCGGTGATCCAGAGAGAGACGATAAAGACCATGCACCAACGGATTCATGCTGCTGAACACCGCCTCTACCCGATAGCAATAGATCTGTTCTGCAGGGATAAGTTAAAGGTGGAAGGAAGAAGGTGCTTTATCATTGAGTAACCGGCGGCGGGCATTATTGAGTGTTTCAGATAAAACAGGTATTGTTGAATTAGCCCGTGAACTTTCTGCTTTAGGTTTTGAAATAGTATCAACAGGAGGGACAGCGCGAAAACTTCGTGATGAAGGAGTCGAGGTTATCGAAGCGGCAGAAGTTACCGGGTTCCCTGAAATTTTAGGTGGAAGGGTTAAAACACTGCACCCTTATATTCACGGGGCTATTCTGGCCCGGACCGATCTGGAAGAACAAAAACAAGAGCTGGATAATCTCGGGATTACCCCGATCGAACTGGTAGTAGTCAATCTCTATCCTTTCGAAGAGACGATAGCCCGGAAGGGAATAAGCCATGATGAAGCGGTCGAAAATATAGACATTGGCGGACCCACCATGCTGCGGGCGGCGGCTAAGAACCACTCAAGGGTGGCGGTTGTCGTTAGTCCGAAAGAATATAGAAACATTATCAATGAACTAAAGCAAAGCGGTACTATCGGCAGTGTAACCCGCTTACGACTGGCAGCGGAAACATTTGCCCATACAGCGGCTTATGATACCGCGATTGTCTCATATTTCAATTTGCTCCCCCAAGTGGGTCCCGATATTTATCCCGACTCTGTAAGCATATCGTTAAAGAAGGTTCAAAATTTGAGATACGGGGAAAACCCTCAGCAGGAAGCTGCTTTCTATGCCTTTAGCGGTTTAAGAGAGGGGCTTGCGGCAGCAGAACAGCTGCAGGGTAAAGAACTTTCCTTTAACAATTTAAATGATCTTAATGCGGCCTGGGAGCTGGTTAACGAATTCAGTCAGCCAACTGCGGTGGCTGTCAAACATACCAACCCGTGCGGTGTTGGCTCAGC
>JBNJHN010000105.1:0-3012 GCA_051748565.1 Bacillota bacterium
CCGTATTTAACCATGTTGTCAATATTCATGATCTGGTTCCAATATTCTGTACCGTAAATTACTATGGGCAGTTTCTTTTTAACTTTTTCGGTTTGAATCAGGGTTAGCACTTCAAAAAGTTCATCCAGGGTTCCAAATCCGCCGGGGAAAATAACCAAACCTTTGGCAAGATAAACAAACCAGAACTTGCGCATGAAGAAGTAGTGAAACTCAAAATTCAGTTCGGGGCTAATATAGGGGTTAGAATACTGCTCCATGGGAAGGCTGATATTTAATCCGATGGACATGCCTTTGGCCTCTATCGCCCCTTTGTTGGCCGCTTCCATCATCCCCGGCCCGCCACCCGAGCAGACTACAAACCGGTGTACCGAATCGAGTGATTTTGACCATTCTGTCATACGCCTGGCCAGTTCTACTGCATCTTCATAGTATTGGGCCATAAACAGCTGCTTTTGGGCGAGATCAAGCTCTTCCTGCAGGGCAGGATCAGGTTTGCCGGGCGACTTTGCAATACTATCCTCTATTTCTCCTAAAATTTTCTTTGCGTCCTGCAGGTTTTTTGTCCGGGCAGACCCGAAGAATACGATAGTATCATAAATCCTGTTTTTTGCGAAACGCTGCATGGGCTCTAAAAATTCTGAAAGGATTCGAATTATCCGGGCGTCGGAGCTGTTAATAAAATCCATATTCTTATAGGCCTTTACCGGTTCGGAATGTTTTTTTTTCATAGGACCTCCTTGATTAGTCAGGAATTGATATTATCCATTATACTATGAAAGTTTTAATTGCCATAGGGGCATACAGCCAGGCAAATTCCGCAGTCTGTGCCGAATTTATTCCAGATTGAAAAACATGCCTCCTGGTTGGTTTTCCTGAAACGCAGACTCGAAAACTTCGGGGTTAAGAAGATTTTGAGGCCTTTTGCCTGTCAAGACAGCGCTGACACTTTCAGCCGACATCTGCGCCATGGCCGAGCGCGCATCATCTGTGGCACTGCCCAGGTGCGGAAGCAGGGTAACATTGTCCAGGTCGGCAAGCCCTGGTGCCAGCAGTGGTTCGAACTCATAGACATCAAGGGCGGCTCCCGCTATCTTTTGTGCCTTAAGGTGTGCAACCAGGCTTTTTTCATCAACATGGGCCCCGCGCGCAGTATTGATCAGGTAAGCTTCAGGCTTCATCATACCAAGTCGTTCTTTATTAATCAGATGGCGCACAGCAGGGCTGTAAGGCAGGTGCAGGCTTAAAAAATCGGCCTCCCTGATCACCTCTTCGAGGGGCAGGTAAACTGCTCCCAGGGAGGCGGTAATATGATCAGGCAGAGGATTGCTATTATGATAAATGATCTTCATGCCGAAACCGCGCCCCCTCTGCGCTACCGCCTGGCCGATACGGCCCATGCCGATAATCCCCAGGACTTTCCCATTTAAGGAAGCCCCCGTAAAAAGCAGTGGATCCCAGCCACTGAAACGTCCTTCGCGCAGGTAGCGGTCAGCTTTCACCACGTGGCGGGCGGCTGCCAAGAGCAGGGCGAAGGTTAAATCGGCCGTGGCCTCCGTCAACACCCCCGGCGTATTGGTTACAGCCACACCCCGGGCTGAGCAGGCCGGAATATCGATATTATCGGTCCCTGCGGCCAGGTTGGCTACTATCTTCAGTTTTGGAGCCAGATCGAGCAAGGCGGCATCGATATGATTATAAAGCATCGGTATGATAGCATCGGCGTTCTTAATGCCGGTTTCGAGTTCCTTCCTGGTCATCGGGCGTTCTGCTTTATGAACCAGGCACTCAAAGCCATTTTTTTCTAAAATAAGCATACCCCGTTCCGGAATTTTACGCGTTACCAGGACAGTAAAGGGCATTGGACAGCCTCCTCATCTAGGCAGGATTTATTCCGAGGCATTTAAAATACAATGGGTATTTTCTGGGGCAATTATAACATAAAGAGGGGATATTCACTTTAGACAGATGCTTTAAGGCCTTGCATCAAATACTGCCTTTTATTTTAGATGGGACGATCGGCGAGGATAAACCTTCGACCCTCTTTATCATAAGACCAGATTTTGACCTGGTAGACCGGTTCAATGTTTTCCGGTTGTAACACTTCCCGGCCGCCGGCAGCAAAAATTTCACCTTCCCGCAGAAGGACCAGCTTATCACAGTACCGGGCAGCCAGGTTCAAGTCGTGAACCGCAACTACTGAAGAAGTTCCTTTTGCGGCTAAATCTTTAATTATATCCATTACTTCTAACTGGTGGCGCAAATCGAGATAACTGGTCGGCTCATCGAGCAGGAGCATTTCCGGTTCCTGGGCAATAGCCCGGGCAATGATCACCTTTTGCCTTTCCCCGCCACTGATTGAACCGATATCGCGCAAAGCAATATCCTGCAGTTTTAGGACTTCGATTATCTCTGAAACCTTTTCCATATCTTTTGGGGACGGTTTCCAATTTAAAAAAGGCTTTCTGCCCATCAGGATCGCATCAAATACTTCAACCGGAAAGCGATTTTCTTCGCGCTGGGGGACAAAGCCAATCAGCCTGGCCAGTTCGCTCATGGTAAAACTGTTGATAGCTTTTCCATCGATCAGAATGCTGCCGCCCTTCGGTTTCAATATCCGGTCCATGCATTTAAGCAGGGTGCTTTTCCCGGATCCGTTAGGCCCGATAACCCCCAATATTTCTCCTCCGGCCAACTCCAGGGACACATCTTTCAAAACAGGACGGCTGTTATAGCTGAAAGAAAGGCCGTTGACGCGAATTATCACCAGTAATTCCTCCCTTTAACAACCAGGTAGATGAAAAGAGGCGCACCCATAAATGAGGTGAGAATACCGACCGGTAAGACAATCGGGGCGATAACAGTCCTGGCCAGCGTATCTGCTCCCAGCAGCAAAAGACCGCCGGCAATTGCCGATAAGGGGATCAGGTAGATTTCGTTGCCCCCGATAAAGCGGCGGACGATGTGCGGAATGACCAGGCCCACGAAGCCTATGATGCCGATAAAAGAAACAAT
>JBNJHN010000106.1:0-2959 GCA_051748565.1 Bacillota bacterium
AGGCAAAACATTCCCTTTGATGTCAGCACAATATACTGAGAATTATTTTCCATACTTTTAAACTCATATAGTAATTTCAATACCTCGTAATGTTCATTACGCCATTTAAAACCAAGAGGTACTTTTTGGGATTGGTCATACTGCACCGTCACCTTATCCTGTATAAACTGAACATCTTCTTCTTCAATTTTTCTTATTAACCGTTTTAAGTTCAAGAGGTAGCACCCCCTTTGAAATAATTAGTAAGCCTTAAGCAAATCATGATCTTAACTTCCAATATTAAAGAAATTCTCGCTAATTATATGGTAACATAACATGCAATTACGTGCTAATTTTAATAACAAGCCCATATGCATGCCCTTATATTGTAATGAAGGGTTTTAATCAGGTGCTCCGATCGGTTTTTGGCCAAGTAATGTTATAAGTTAACTTCTAATCTCTATGCTTATTTAAGTGGGCAGGAGTTATTGAATTAATTAAGAATAGATACTTATATTACAAATTTAGCGATTAGTAATACGGGGGATTCTTATGACAGTTAAAATGGCAGATTGGTCGGACGTTGTCAGGTTTCACGGGCACAGCTGCATGGGACTGGCGATGGGTTACAGGGTATCGGAAACAGCGCTGAAAGCCTTGCAGAGTGATCGGGATATTGATGAAGAACTGGTGGCAATAGTTGAAAATGACAGCTGCGCTGTAGATGCGGTGCAGTTCGTTACCGGATGCACGATGGGCAAAGGCAACCTGTTTTTTGTTGATCATGGCAAGCCGGTTTATACCTTCATGCATCGCAATGGTAATAAGGCGGTTAGAATCGTAGCCCGCGGCCTTGATGAAGAAAAATATCCTGAGCTGACAAGCCTGCGCAAGAAAATTTCAGCCGGCGAAGCGACGAAAGAGGAAAAAGAAAACTTTGACCGGCTAATGGATAAGGCATTACAGGAATATCTTGCCGCACCACTGGAAGAAACTGTGGATTTTGAAATGGTTGAGTGCGAGCCGCCTTTAAAAGCAAGGATTTTTAATTCAATCCAATGTGCATCTTGCGGTGAAAAAGTAATGGAACCGCGAGCCAGGGTCAAAGAAGGCCAGGCTGTTTGTATCCCCTGCGCAGATCTTTATGATCGCAGGGATTAAATACGCTTGATATAATAATAGCTTTATGTCTGCTGTGGTTACTCCTGCAGGTGTATTTACGGCCATAGTGTGCTGCATATAGATAATATAATAATGCGATTATTTTAGGTTGGGCTAAATAAGCTTGATCTACTTCTAAAACCATGGTATTATTGCCTCAAAGGAAAAGAAAATTCACAAAATTATATTATTACTCCGACAGAAAAACTAACCTTCTATCTTGCGCAGAAAAAAATTCTCATTGTATGTGGTTTTGCCAGATTATGCAGCGGATAATCAATTTTACGATCTGTATTCCGCTGCAAAGCAATGTACTGTTAGATTTATCTGTAGTGTTATTACCGGAATATTAAATGATAGGAGGTGAAAAAATGAAAAAGATAGGGCTTCTCGGATGGATTATGATCGGATTCCTCGCAGGAATAATTGTTGGAGCAATTTTTGGTGAAGCAGCCACACCGCTCAGGTTCTTGGGTGATATTCTTGTCCGCTTACTTTCCATGCTGGTGGTTCCCCTTGTTGTTACAACTCTTACAGTTGGAGTAGCCAACATTAGCGGGATCAAGATGGGGCGAATGCTCGGTAAAACCCTCATCTTCTATTACATTACCGGTGTAATCGGGCTTACCCTGGCCCTTGTCGCTGCCAATATGTTTAATGTAGGTGCGGGTATGGCCATCGGCGATCTGGTCGAATTTGAATATGTGGCCCCGCCGGCATTTACAGAAGTACTTGTTAACATTATCCCCCGGAATATTATTGATGCCATGGCCCAGGCAACCATGCTTCAGATTGTATTCTTCTCTATTATCTTCGGATTTGCAATGGGCATGGCCGGCCAGGTTTCGGAAGCTGTATTCAATGTTCTGGAATCCGCATCCAAGGTGATGTTCAAGGTTGTACAAATAGTTCTTTACTATGCTCCCATCGGTGTTTTTGGTCTGATCGCCTGGACTGTAGGCAATTATGGACTCTCGGTGCTTGCTCCTTTTGCCGGACTGATTGGAGTTGTCTATCTTGTTGCTATCATTCATGTAGTTGTCGTATACACCTTGTTTTTACGTGGCTTTACCAAGATCAACCCCTTCCGCTTTCTTGCAAAAATTAAAGCAGCACCCCTGTTTGCTTTTGTAACCTGCAGCAGCGCTGCTACCCTGCCTGTTTCCATGAAAGCAGCTGAAGATACTGGGATATCAAAAACCACGGCAGGTTTTGTTCTTCCTATTGGCGCTACCGTAAATATGGACGGTACAGCCATCTACCAGGCAGTAGCCGCAGTTTTTATTGCCAATGCTTTCGGCATTAGTCTAAGCATCGGCGAGCAAGCTATAATTGTGGTTACGGCTCTTTTAGCCTCGATTGGAACAGCCGGGGTTCCGGGTGCGGGAATGATTATGCTTATGACCGTGCTGACAGCAGTTGGTTTGCCCCTTGAAGGGGTGGCCTTAATAGCAGGAGTCGATCGAATCCTTGATATGGCGAGAACCGCAGTCAACGTGCTCGATGATATTGTTGCAGCAGCCCTGGTAGCAGGAACCGAAGGGGAAACATTTGTTTCAGATCTTTACAGTGCAGGCAAACCGCCGGCAGCCTGAGCTCTAACGGTTTAAGTTCCAGTTAGTTTTTCTTTATAAGAAATGAATTCTTAAGCACCCCACCTGCATTAAGATAATATGCGGAGGGGTGTTTTTGTTTAAGGCGGCAGGGATGTTTCACTTGCCTTAATTTGGCGGAAAGGTGCGCAAGTGCTTAACCGGTTAACCGGCGCAGCCACCATTCAAAGTTGTAACGTCCATCATATTTATCCCATACAACAATA
>JBNJHN010000107.1:0-2935 GCA_051748565.1 Bacillota bacterium
GGCCTTGTCCAGGTAAGCATCGATGTTTCGGACCGGGTCAACCACGACGCATTTGCTCCCACAGCCGATACCGGCACCTACTGCCATAGAAGCGTAATAACCGCGGCTGCAGTCATTCCGCAGAACAGGGTCAAAACCAGGCCGAAGCGCATCAATGAACTCACAGGGAAAGGAGCTTTACTCAGCACCATCAGGACCGACTGGTGGGTCGGAAGTATCAGGGTCAGGTTGGCTCCTGCCGCGACGGCCATCAGGGCTGCCGCTGTTTGCAGGCTGGTTCCCGCAGCCACACCTATAGCTAGTGGAGCCATGAACACGGCAGAAGCAGAATTATTGATGGCATTGGAGAGGGCCGAGGCGGCAAATATTAAGATCACTATCAGCCAGAATGGAGGCAGGCCTTCTGTATAGCGGGCCAGGAATGAAGATATAAGCTCCAATGAACCGGTGTGTTCAAGGGTTTGCCCGATGCCCAGCATAGCCCCGAGGAAAAAAACAATTTTCAGGTCTACAACGTTGAAATCAGCAGGCAGTTTTAGCACCCTGAAAAAGATCATGACCATTGCCGCACCACCAAACCCGTAGGCCGGGTGCAGCAGGCCGAAGCTGACCAATCCCACGGCCAGGAGGATAACAGCTAAAGTAATCTTCCTTTCCACCGTGGCCAGGGGGGCAAAGGTGATAGTTTCGTTTAAATCGTGGTCGGCCGACCCTGTCCCGTCATCTCTCCCTGTTTCCCCGGCCCCCGGATCCAACCCGCAGTATTTGCACACCAACCAGAGCAGCAGGGCGGTGGCAAACATGGCCAGACCGTGCGGGGCATAGTCAAACATTTTAAAGGACTGCCCTGTTGCGGAGAACATGTAGGACGCGATAATGATATTTGGCGCACTGCCAATCAAGGTAACCGTGCCGCCAAGAATAGAAAACATGGCCAGCGGCAGGCCGAAAGAGCCCGGGGATTGCTCCGCTCTTTTCGCCATTCTTACGGCCGTGGGCAGCATTAAGCCTACCGCCCCGACATTGTTCATGATGGAAGAAAGCAGGGCGCCGACCGATGCCGTGCTTAGAATCTGCCCTCTTAGGCTGTGCGTCCGCTCGGCCAGCAGCTGACCCAAACCCCGCAGCAGCCCGGAGTTTATTATTCCCTGGCTGATAAAGAAAACAGCAATTATTGTTGCCAGGGCCGGGTGGCCAAAGCCGGAAAAAATAATATTTGGCGGAGCAACTCCGGCTATGCCCAGAATTAAAAGACCGCAGAGAGCAGCTATTTCCATCCGGAAGCGGCCGGAGGCGATTATGATCAGAACGATGAGCAGAATACTCCAGGTCAGCAGCTGATCTACCCCAAAGAATCACCCTTTCAAGAAACTCGTTTTTATTATTATATTACATAATTATCGCCCAATAAAGATAACTCGGACTGGAAACCGTTTTTCTAATCAGTTTTTTAAAAAATTTTGTCAGGAAGCAGGACTTTTTGATTTTAAGATCGAAGTATAGTAATAAGACTAATATAGTCTTATTAGTGGTATTTTAATGAATCAGGTCGGAAAGACAGGAGTTGAATCAGCAGAATGCAGATAACGCGACAGAGCGAGTATGCCATCCGGGCCTTAATGGAATTAGCCGCCGCCCCTGAAGGGGCTGTAATCCAGAGTCGTTCAATTGCCGAAAAGCACCGGCTTCCTGAAAAATTTCTGAATAAAACGATCCAGATCCTGGTCCGGGCCGGTTATGTAAAGACCCTGAGGGGTATGAAGGGGGGAATCAGGCTCGCTGTATCCCCGGATTCACTGACCATCGCCGATGTAATTTGCGCCATAGAAGGAAGAGTAGCCCTGAACCCCTGCCTGGCGGAAAACTATTTCTGTGAAAACAGCTCTTCCTGCCGGGTACGCGGTATTTTACAGCGGGCCCAGGATGCCATGCTCGCTGAATTGAGCAAAGAAACTCTTGCCGACCTGGTAAGAGAAAAGATGAAATCAGCAGTATTTAACCAATAATTTGTCAGGAGGGATTTTAATGTTTTGCAACCAGTGTGAACAGACAGCAAGAGGAGAAGGATGTACAGTCAGGGGTGTTTGCGGGAAGAGCCACGAGGTGGCTACTTTACAGGATCTTTTAGGCCAGGTTCTAAAAGGCCTTGCCCTCTATGCCCATGAAGGACGCCGGGTTGGCCTGGTCGACGACAAGGTTAACCGCTTTACTGCCGAAGCTTTGTTCTCCACACTGACCAATGTCAACTTTGATCAGGAACGTTTTGTTGAATATATCAACGAGGCGGCCGACATGAGAGAAGATCTTAAGAAGAGGGTAAAAGAGGCGGGAGGAAATGTCGACTTTTCCGCCCCTGCTGCCGATCTGCAGCCTGCTGAAGGGCCGGAAGCGATGGTCAGGCAGGGAGAAGAACTTGGCCAGCCCTGGAGCAAGGATGTCCCTGAAGATATTGCTTCTCTGCAGAGGACTATGTACTTCGGGATAAAGGGAGTTTCGGCTTATGCCCATCATGCCGCCGTTTTAGGCCGGGAGGACGATGCCATTTACGCCTTCCTGCATGAAGGTCTTGCCGCGCTCAGCAGCCCCGATCTCTCCATGGATGACTGGCTGGGGCTGGTTTTAAAGTGCGGTGAAATTAACCTTAAGACAATGGAGCTGCTCGATGCCGCCAATACCGGAACCTTCGGAAGCCCTGTTCCGACAGAGGTGCCTCTTGGCCACAAAGAAGGAAAATGCATCCTCGTTTCCGGTCATGACCTGCACGACCTGAAAATGATCCTGGAGCAGACAGAAGGCAAGGGTATCCATGTCTACACCCACGGCGAAATGCTGCCGGCTCACGGTTACCCCGGGTTAAAGAAGCACAAACATCTTTACGGCAACTATGGAACAGCCTGGCAGAACCAGCAGAAAGAATTTCCACATTTTCCGGGAC
>JBNJHN010000108.1:0-2904 GCA_051748565.1 Bacillota bacterium
TTTTATAAACAGTAAGAAAGGAGTAGATAGTTAATGGGTTTAACCGGTTTAGAGATTTATAAGCATCTACCCAAGACCAACTGTAAAGACTGCGGTTCCCCGACCTGCCTGGCTTTCGCCATGGCCCTGGCCAGTGGTAAAGCTTCGCTCGATGCCTGTCCGCATGTCACCGACGAGGCTAAGGAGGCTCTCGATTCAGCTTCTGCACCTCCAATTAAAATGGTCAAGGTCGGCACGGGAGACCATGTTGTTGAACTGGGCGAAGAAACTGAGATATTCCGTCATGACAAGCGCTTTTTCCACCCGACTGGTGTTGCCGTTTTGATCAGCGACACCGAAGATGTTGCAGCCAAAGCAGAAATATTTGATGCCCTCGAATTCCACCGGGTCGGTATGGATTATACAACTGACATGGTAGCAGTAAAATGTGACTCCGGTGATGCAGCAAAATTTAAAGCAGCAGTAGAAGCAGTAGCAGGCAAAACTCAAAAGGCAATGGTCCTTATTTGTGAAGATCCATCTGTTATGGAGGGCGCCCTCGATGTAGTTGCTGATCGTAAGCCCCTGGTTTGTGCCGCAACCTCCGATAATTACGAAAAGATGGTTGAACTGGCAAAAGGTAAGGGGTGCCCGCTGGTTGTAAAAGGCAAAGACCTTAACGAAACCGCCGAACTGGTAGAAAAAGTTGTCGCCTTGGATTATAAAGAACTTGTCCTCGACAGCGGTGCGCGGGATACCAGTAAAGTACTGGCTGATTTAACTCAGTTCCGCCGCCTGGCGGTCCGCAAAAAGTTCCGCCCCTTCGGCTACCCGACAATTGCTTTTACGGCAAAAGAAGATCCCCGTGAAGAAGTGATCCAGGCCGGTGTCTACCTCAGCAAATATGCTGATGTCGTAGTCCTGAAAGCCTGTGAAAAACAGCAGCTGCTGCCGCTTCTTTCCTGGCGACAGAACCTCTATACCGACCCGCAGAAGCCGATTGCCGTTGAAGCGAAGCTTTACGATGTCGGCGAGCCTAATGAGGAATCCCCGGTATATGTGACTACAAACTTCTCCCTGACTTATTTTATAGTTGAAGGTGAAGTGGAAAGTTCACGTATCCCCAGCAGGATCCTTTCAGTAGATACCGGGGGTGTATCCGTTCTGACAGCTTATGCTGACAATAAGTTCTCAGCTGAAACGATTGCCGAGGCGATCAAGCTGTGCGGTCTTGAAGAAAAGGTTAAGCACCGCAAGCTGGTCCTTCCCGGACACGTTGCCGTGCTAAAAGGAGCGTTGGAAGAGGAATCGGGCTGGGAAGTCACTGTAGGGCCGCGCGAAGCCTCAGGCATAACCAAGTTCGCCAAGGACAATTTCGCGTAGAAAGTATTTCTTCCTTCCTATATGAATTATTTAACGAAAGGAGTATATAAATGGCTGTTGAAATCCTTAAGGAAAAATATAGAAATAAAGTAGGCGAGGTCGTCCTTGGCGCAACCAAAGACCAGGGCGGTACCCGCAGCCATACCATTACTGTCGGTGGTGAATCGGCGCTGCCTTATCTCCACTTTGAAGGCGAAATCCCCAACCGGCCGGTATTGGCTCTGGAAGTATGGGACCTGGCTCCCACAGAATGGGATCCCTGTTTTGAACAATATTACGGCGATGTCTGGGATGATCCGGGAGCCTGGGCCAAAAAGTGTGTCGAAGTATACGGTGCAGATCTGATCCAGGTGCGCCTGAAAGGAGCCGACCCGGATCTCAATGATGCTTCACCCGAAGAATGTGCTGCAACCGTAAAAAAAGTCCTCGAAGCTGTCGGCGTCCCATTGATTGTAGTTGGCTGTGGCAAGTCAGAAAAAGACAGCGCTATTTATGCCCCGATTGCCGAAGCAGCCGCCGGAGAGAACCTGCTGCTCGGCGTGGCCGAACTCGAAGACTATAAGGCGGTTACCAGCGCCTGTATGGCCAACCAGCATCTCGTTATTGCCCAGTCGCCGATCGATATTAATATCTGCAAGCAGCTCAACATCCTTATCGCCGAGATGAGCACCGCCATGGCTAGCCGGATTATCATCGACCCGACCATCGCTGCTCTCGGCTACGGCATTGAATATTCATATTCCATCATGGAACGGGCCCGCAATGGTGCCCTCCAGGGGGATAAGATGCTCGCTATGCCTATGATCGGAAACGTCGGACTCGAAGCATGGAGAGCAAAGGAAGCTAATGTATCGGCAGAAGATGAGCCAGGCTGGGGTAAGCAGGAAGAGCGCGGAATCCTCTGGGAAGCAACCACTGCTATGGCTTATCTGCAGTCCGGTATCGACATCATGGTCATGCGTCATCCTGATGCTCTTAAAGTGATCAAGGGCAATATCGACGACCTTATGCAGGACAATAGTTACTAAGTTGAACTATGATTATATAGATGTGAAATAAAGGTTAAGATGAATGGGCTTAAGGGGCACGAAGCGCCGTGCCTCTAAAGTTCCTTCTTGAAAATAGTTTTTAAGGAGGCTACCAAATGATAATTATCGGCGAACGCATTAACGGTATGTTCAAAGATATCGCCAGGGCAATTAAAGAGCAAGATCCGGCTCCTGTCCAGGAATGGGCCCGTAAGCAGGAACATAACGGTGCCCACTACCTCGACATCAACGTTGGTCCCAGTTCACCGAACCCGGTCGAGGCTATGAAATGGCTGGTTGAAGTTACCCAGGAAGCAAGCGATCTGCCCCTGTGTCTCGATTCCACAAAGTATGATGCTATTGAAGCCGGCCTTAAACTTTGCAAGCGTCCGGCAATGATTAATTCGGTCCCGGCAGAAATGCCGAAGATGGAGCGGGTCTTTACCATGGCAGCCGAGCACGGAGCCGAAGTAATTGCCCTTGCTATGAACGAAGAGGGCATTCCCAAGGATGC
>JBNJHN010000109.1:0-2789 GCA_051748565.1 Bacillota bacterium
TAAATAAAGGGCTTTATAGAACAATTCGCTCTATAAAAGCCCTATATT
The DNA here is from genome assembly GCA_051748565.1 of Bacillota bacterium. Taxonomy (GTDB): domain Bacteria; phylum Bacillota; class Dethiobacteria; order DTU022; family DTU022; genus SKPH01. Next base: position 49 of record JBNJHN010000109.1, read on the forward strand.
TTACAGTGGTCGGAGCGAGAGGATTTGAACCTCCGACCTCTTGGTCCCGAACCAAGCGCGCTACCAAACTGCGCTACGCCCCGTTATTGCATCATGATTATAGCACAGTGAATATTAAAGGACAATAGCACAAAGCCTCCCTTGAAGGGCCTTGCTATTTCAATTTTTTGCCAAGCTTTTGTGTTAGATAGAAGGCAAATGCTTGAGAAAAAAATAACTTGCGCAAATATTTGCAATTTTATTGACATATTACTTTCTTCCTTGTATAATGACTCATGTAAACTTTTATATCTAATAATGGTCGTCCATAACATCGCGGCCGGGAAGGCGGAACGCGCTTTTGGAATATATTGTTATAATCGGAGTTATTCTTTTAATATCATGGGGTGTGAGAGTTCTAATTCATCTGCAGCTTAAAAATCGCAAACGCTGATTTACTTACGTAAGACTTAGCATAATCAACTGAAAGGAGAGGTTTAGGTGTTAAACGCCATTATTTTTGTCGGTTTCTTTCTGGCTATCACTCTCCTGCTTTGGTTTATGGTAACCAGGGATGTTAAGAAAACTAATTGAGGTTGCTGCTGTTCTAAGTATTATAATGGATTGAATAAATCAAAAAATGATTTTGTATTTTTCCAGCTAATAAGTTATTATTATAGGGATGTCCAAGACATCCCTTTATCTATTTTAAAGGTTCATTCTAACCGGGGTGAAGCGTTTGAAAACAAAGTTAAAGGTAAAAGTCGGGATCCCTCGATCTCTCGCTTATTATACCTTTTATCCTCTTTGGAAGGTTTTTCTTGAGAAGCTTGGGGCAGAAGTAATTATTTCAAAGAGAACTAATCGTAAAATCCTTGAAGATGGTATCAAGGAAACGGTAAACGATGCCTGTATTCCGATCAAAGTTTTTCACGGACATGTGTTCGATCTGGCCGGAAGGGTAGATTATATTTTTATTCCCCGCATGATTAGCGCTGATGGGCATGCCACTTTTTGCCCCAAATTTCTTGGCTTGCCGGACATGGTTCGTTATGCGGGTAGTACGCTTCCCATACTTATTGATGTTCGTTACAACCGCAGGAACTTCCCGGTGGGGCTGCTGCCATTTTTTTATTCTGTAGCGGGAGTAATCGGTGTTAAAAATCCATTCAAAATAACCTACGCTGCAATGCAGGCTCTTCGCATTCAGAAGCAATATCAAAAGTTTTTATTAAAAGGGCTTAAGCCGTTACAGGCTGCTGAAGCTGTTTTTGATCAAAAAAAAGAACAGGTTCCAAGTTTGAACTGGTCGGCAAATCAGACCCGAAAAAGAAACGGAGTAGCTGTTGCTCTGCTCGGTTATCCATATGCAATTTATGATTCGTTTATAAGCGCCGGTATCTATGATAAGCTGCTTAAACTGGGGGTTGAAGTTATAACTTTTGAGCAAATACCAATGCATGTAATGCACCGTTTCTCAAAAGTTTTACCTCAGAATTTTTTCTGGTATTACAGCAACCAGGTATGTTGGGCTGGTTTGTATCTTTTGGAAGAAAAGGATATTGTTGATGGAATAATCCATGTTACTGCTTTTGGCTGCGGACCTGATGCAATGGTAGACAAGACTTTAGAGCTGGAAGCTAAATCATCTGGCCTGCCCTTTTTAAGCCTGACTATCGATGAGCATACCGGTGAAGGAGGGGTGCAAACCCGCCTGGAAGCTTTTGTTGATATGTTATGGGCAAAGCAGACTATGAATAAGGTGGGTTAATATTATATGAAAATATATTTAGGCATAGATGTTGGTTCCGTTAGCACGAATCTGGTTATGGTTGATATTGAAAACAATGTGGTCGCATATGAATATTTGCGGACCAGGGGCCAACCGATCCAAGTCGTTCAGGAGGGGTTAAGAAACCTTGCTTCGAAGGTTCCTGCCGGTGCAGTAATCAGTGGTGTTGGTGTTACCGGCAGTGCGCGAAACCTGGTCGGGACTGCAGTTGGCGCCGATGTGGTTAAAAACGAGATTACTGCTCATGCTATAGCTGCCGATCTTTTCGTGCCAGGTGTTCAGACTGTCCTGGAAATTGGGGGGCAGGATTCTAAAATGATAGTCCTGCGACATGGTGTGGTTGTTGACTTTGCCATGAATACGGTCTGTGCTGCCGGAACCGGGTCTTTCCTTGACCACCAGGCAGCCCGCCTTGGTATACCGATAGAAGATTTCGGTGCGTTGGCTCTTAAAAACAAAAGCCCGGTGCATATTGCCGGTCGCTGTTCGGTTTTTGCAGAATCTGACATGGTACACAAGCAGCAAATGGGTCATGGTCTCGAAGATATTATTGCAGGACTTTGTGATGCCCTTGTGCGCAACTACCTCAATAACGTGGGGAAAGGCAAGGAGATTATCGCACCGGTTGTTTTTCAGGGTGGAGTGGCTGCCAATCTCGGAATAAAAGCTGCTTTTGAGAAAGCGTTAAACATGGAAATAATTATACCTGAATATTATCATATTATGGGCGCTATTGGGGCGGCCATAATGGCCCGATTTTCGATGGAAGAAAAGAATCAGTCAGCCTTTCGGGGGTTTGCCTTAAGTGAACTTAAGTATGAAGCGAGTACTTTTAACTGTGACGGGTGCCCTAACATATGTGAAATTGTCAATCTATCTCTGGACGGCGAACTACTGGCCCGCTGGGGTGGCCGCTGTGGAAAATGGGAGGATTTAGAAATAGAATCCACCCGGACAGTTTAAGAGTTTT
>JBNJHN010000110.1:0-2594 GCA_051748565.1 Bacillota bacterium
ATGGCCATTGACAGTAAAGCCAAGGAAATGAAAAGCCAGGGCATCAACGTAATCGGCTTCGGTGCCGGTGAACCCGATTTCGATACTCCCTCGCACATCCGGGAAGCAGCGATCAAAGCAATTAATGAAGGGCACACCCGCTATACTCCCGCTGCAGGTACCCCGGAATTAAGAGAAGCAATATGCGACAAGTTGAGATCTGAAAACGGCCTGGAGTACAATCCAGCGCAGATCGTTGTCAGCAACGGGGCGAAACATTCAATTAGCAATGCTTTTACCGCCCTGCTGAACCCTGGCGACGAGGTTATGATCCCGGTTCCATACTGGGTCAGCTACCCCGAACTGGTCAGGCTCAATGACGGCCTTCCAATCCCGGTGGAAACCAGTGAGAGCAATAATTTCAGAATTACTCCCACCAACCTGGAGAAAGCCTGTAACAGCAAATGTAAAATATTAGTATTAAACAGTCCGTCCAACCCAACGGGCCAGATCTGCAGTGAAGAGGACCTGGCAGGAATCGCCGATTTTTGCTTTGAGCGCGATATTTATATAATATCGGATGAAATTTATGAAAAACTGATCTACGGCAGCGCCAGTCACAGCAGTGTTGCCGGTATAAGCGATCGGGCAAAAGAGATGACCATAGTGGTTAACGGGGTGTCAAAAAGTTATGCCATGACCGGATGGCGCATCGGTTATACCGCTTCGTCGCCTGAGATTGCAGGGGTTATGGCCAATATTCAGAGCCATACAACATCAAACCCTAACTCCATAGCTCAAAAGGCAGCCCTGGCTGCACTGCAGGGCCCCCAGGAATGTGTCGAGGAGATGCGACTTGCCTTTGACGAGCGCCGCCAATACATGTACGATCAGATTAAAGCAATTCCCAACCTGGACGCTCTCAATCCGCAGGGCACTTTTTACCTCTTTGTAAACATTGCCAATACCTTTGGCAGGTCTTTTAACGGAGAGAATATTGGCGGAAGCGATGATTTTGCCCGGTTACTGCTGGAAAGCCGGCAAGTGGCCCTCGTTCCGGGAACCGGTTTCGGCGCCCCCGATCATGTACGCCTCTCCTTCGCCACCTCGATGAATAATATTGTTGAAGGCTTGGAACGGATCAAAACCTTTATCGGAGATTTAGAGTGATCGCCTTTAAACTAACATCATCATACCGCCTCGAATCAAGGAGCTAACAGATGTACGATATTGCAATAATCGGCGCCGGAATTATCGGAACAGCTTTGGCCAGGGAACTGGCCAAATATAATTTAAGCCTGATCTTAATTGAAAAAGACAGTGACGCAGCCAATGGAACAACCAAGGCCAACAGCGCTATCGTCCATGCCGGTTTCGATCCCGAGCCGGGCAGCCTGAAAGCCAGGCTAAATGCCGGGGGAAACAGACTTTTTGAAGATCTCTGCTTTGATCTTGATGTCCCCTTCCACAGAATCGGATCGCTGGTAATCGGCTTCAGCGAAGAAGAGATGCAAACCCTGAAGCTGCTTTACGAGCGAGGCCTGGAAAATGATATCCCCGGGCTGGAAATAATCGATAAAAATAAACTGCACAGCATGGAACCCGGCTTGAGCGATCAAGCCATCGGCGCTCTTTATGCTCCAAGCGCAGGCATTACCGATCCTTACCTGATGGCCATCGCTCTCGCTGAAAGCGCTGCCGAAAACGGGGCCGTTATCAGGTTTGACTGCCGGGTGGACGCCATTGAAAAAATAAGCGGTGGATTTCAGGTCAGCTGCGGTGATGAAATAATTAAAGCAAAATATATCGTTAACGCCGCCGGGTTATATGCCGATATAATTAACGAAATGATCAACCCTCCTTCCTTTAAAATCAAACCGAGCCGTGGTGAATATTTTCTCCTCGATAAAAAGACGGGCCACCATGCCAGGCACGTCCTCTTTCCCTGCCCAACGGCCCTGGGAAAAGGAGTGCTTATCGCCCCCACAGCCCACGGCAATTTGATTATAGGTCCGAACGCTGAAGCGGTTGATTCAAAAGAGGCAACCGAGACCACAACCGGGGGACTCGCCTATGTGCGGACCAATGCCGAAAAAATTAAAAAGAGCCTGCCCTTTGATAAGGTAATTACTTCTTTCAGCGGACTGAGAGCGAAAACAGACCACGGGGACTTTATCATAGAGGAAGCAGAATCAACCCCCGGCTTTATAAATGTCGCAGGAATCGATTCCCCGGGCCTGGCTGCCGCTCCCGCTATTGCCTGTTATGTGGTTGATCTGCTCCGGGAAATTGCCGGTCCATTTGAGAAGAAGGAATTTTTTCGGCCCCTTCCGAAAAGCCACACTCCCTTCATGCAGCTAAGTGATCAATCGAGAGAAAAACTGATCAGGGAAGATCCGCGTTTTGGAAGGATCATCTGCCGCTGCGAAAATATAACTGAAGGGGAAATTGTCAGGGCTATAAAGGGCCCGGTCGGGGCAAAGACTGTCGACGGCATCAAGAAACGGACCCGGCCAGGCGGCGGACGCTGCCAGGGTGGTTTCTGCGGACCGAGGGTAATGCAGATTATTGCCCGTGAACTGGATATCGAAATGCCGGCAGTGAAAAAGGATAAC